>NZ_JPGM01000095.1:0-28116 GCF_000731655.1 Burkholderia sp. MSh2
GGTCCGGATACGGCGAGCCGAGCGGCACCGCGTCGTCGGTGCCGATCGAGCGCAGCGTCGACAGCACGAGCCGGCTCACGTCGACCGACG
Organism: Burkholderia sp. MSh2; assembly: GCF_000731655.1. Classification (NCBI taxonomy): domain Bacteria; kingdom Pseudomonadati; phylum Pseudomonadota; class Betaproteobacteria; order Burkholderiales; family Burkholderiaceae; genus Burkholderia; species Burkholderia sp. MSh2. Next base: position 91 of record NZ_JPGM01000095.1, read on the forward strand.
ACGAGATCGCGATCGGCTTCGACGGCCGCAACTCGCGCACCGGCGCATGCCCCTCGTCGTTCCGCAGGTTCACGAAATAGCCCGACTGCGGCCGGCTTTCCAGCAGCCCGCGGCTCTCCAGCAACAGGTACGCATGCAGCACCGTCGTGATGCTGATCCGGTGCTGCTGGCTCGCCTGCCGCACCGACGGCACGCGATCGCCGTGTCGATATACGCGTTGCCGGATGAGTCTCTCTACGTCGTTCGCAAATTTCTCGTAGAGTTTCATCCGCCTCGCCCCGCCAGCGGTAAGCCGGCCCGGGACGCGCGGGCATCCCGGCCGCGCGCGCGGCGATGCGGGCCGGATCCGTTACCGAAATTGAAGGCGGTTAGCAATGCGAATCCCATCGAGACAAGGATCGGCATGCTACTGCGTCGTTTCGACGAATGTAAGTGACAGTTTGACGGTGAAACCTCAAATCCGGCCGGCGTGGTGAACAGATTCGAACGTCGCGGCGCGGCCCCGTGCGCTCACGCGTTATCCACGTTGTCCGCGTAGTGGTCGATCGCGACCTTGCATTCGTCGAACACCACCGTCAGGCATGCGGCGTCGTTCGACTCGACCCACTTGCGGATCTGCAGGAACTGGCCGGTGCCGAGATCGGCGACGCGGGCCGGATCGGCGGTCGTCACGTCGACGGTCGCGATCGCGCGATTGCCGGGCAGCGGCGACAGCGTCGCCGCGATGTCGAAGCGACGGTACGATCGATCGATACGCATGCGGTGCTCCCTCGGCAAGTGGACAATGGCGCGCTCAATCGAGCGCCTGGCGGAACACCTTGCCGCCGAATCCCGTCACGACGTTGTCGACCGAGAACGGCGTGGCCTCCTTCGCCTCGACGACAACCGCGACGCTGCCGGGCGCGAGCCGCGCGGCCACGGCCTCGACGAACCGGCCGTCGAGCAGCGCGTTGCCGGCCGCGTCCGCGAGAACGCCGACGCCCGCGCCGGCCGCCATGCCGGTGACCACGCCGAGCGGCCCCGCGAGGATCCCGAGCAGGCCGCCCGCGATCGCACCGATCACGCCGCCCTTGAACACCCGCGACTCGGCGGCGAGCACCGCGAGTTTGCCGGCCGCATCCTTTTCGACGACGACGCCGTTCTCGATGTCGAATCCCTCATGCTTCTCCGACAGCGACTCGAAATCCGCCACGGCGCGATGGGCCGCGTCGACGCTGCCGAACACCGCGACGATCAGTTGCTTGCTCATGCGACACCTCTCTCGTATGGATCGACATGCACGGCCGCGTCGCGCGGCGCGCCGGCAACCCGGTTTCGATTCAGACGCCCGCTGCCGCTTCGCGCGCGCGGGCCGCATCGACATAGGCTTGCGCGGCCGCCCGCTGCAGCGCGACGACGCGCGGTGCAGCGGCGCGCGACGAATCCGCGTCACGTGCGTCACGGGCATGCCCGTACGCATCCGACGATGCGTGCTGCAGTTCGATCGCGTGTTTCGTTTCAACGGAATGCGTGCGCATCCGGCACCCTCCTGGCAAGAAACGGCATGTACGGCGACACGCATGCCGTTCGTTGGTCATCCGCGCACATGCGCGTCCTCCTGGACATCGTCGACATCGGCCGGAAAGCGATGCTGGCCGAAACTGAGAATCAGCACGCCCACCGCGAGCAGCACGATCCCGAACGTCGTCATCAGCATCCGCTCGGGGCTGTCGGTCGCGCCGCGCAGGATCAGGTCGCGCGCGAGCGACGTCATCGCGATGAACAGCGGAAACCGCACGGGCAGCCGGCCGAGCCGCAGGTAGCGCACGTTCATCGCGAGCACTTCGAGATACAGGAACATCAGCAGCAGGTCGGTCAGCGACACCTCGCCCGCCTGCACCACCTTCCAGGCCTCCTGCGTCATCGCGAACGCGGTCGCGAGGCCGATCACGATCAGCCCGGCCAGTTCGGCCGCATGCAGGAAGTGACCGAAGCGGCGGCGGATGCGCTCGCCCGGCGAACAGGAAACGGTGGACGTATTCAAGGTGACAGTCGGTGTGAGGATGCGTGAGCGGCGCCGGGCGGCGGAAAATCGGTGCAGGGCGCGACGTCGTGCACGGCATCGCGTGCATCCGGCGCGTGCGGGCCGGCCGCGCCGGTCGCCTGCTCGACCGCGGACAGCGTCCGGCGGCAGCACACGTGGAACGCGACGCCCGCATCGGTGCACGCAACGTCGTCGCGCCCGCAGCGCAGCAGCAGGCGGCAGCCGAGATAAGCTTCGAGGCAACCGATCCGGCCGCGCACCTGCGCTTCGCCCAGCTTCAGCTCGAGCGCCGCGCCGGACAGGCCGCCGTGCTCGACCACCGCGACATAGACACGCATCGCTTCCAGCAGGTTCATGATGACGCTCCTCGTCGGCGGGCACGGCGGAGCCTAATCTACTGCACGCGGCACGCACGCTCAAGAGCACAGCGCCGCACGCCGCAGGAGTACAGCCGCGCCGGCGCCGCCCGAAATCCGGCCCCGTTTGACGCATTCGGATGACAGATCGACGATACGTGTTCCAAAGACCCGCCGAAGCTGCTAGATTGCTTGCTCGACGACGTTACGCGGCGCGGGCAGGTCGCGCGCCGTGCGGCCGGCCGCCACTGCCGCGGCCCGTTGCGCGATGCCGCGCAACGTCCTTCATCCGCATGTCACAAAGAGAACAGTCGCATGACACCATTGAACCGTTCGCGTTCGCGCGCCGCGGCCCGCCCGCCCCGGCATGACTGACCGGCAGCCCGCGATGCAGACATCTCCCCCGCTCTCCCAGGCCGTTCACAGCCCGATCACGCGCAGCGCGATCTTTCTCGTGGCGACGATCAATCCCGGCGCCGATCACGCCGACACGATCCGTTCGTGGTGCGGCGACATCGCCGCGCTCGTGCGCTCGGTCGGCAAGCGCGTGCCGGCCGGCAACCTCTCGTGCGTATGCGGCTTCGGCGCGGACGCATGGGATGCGCTGTTCGGCGCCCCGCGCCCCGCATCGCTGCACCCGTTCCGCGAATTCGGCGCGGGGCAGCGCGTCGCGGTCGCGACGCCGGGCGACATCCTGCTGCACATCCGCGCGGAAGCGATGGACCTGTGCTTCGAACTCGCGACGCAACTGCTCGGCGCGCTCGGCGACGCCGTCACGGTCGTCGACGAGGTGCACGGCTTCCGCAATTTCGACCAGCGCGCGATGATCGGCTTCGTCGACGGCACCGAGAACCCGGAAGGCCGCGAGGCGGTCGACTTCACGGTGATCGGCGAGGAAGACGCGGCATTCACGGGCGGCAGCTACGTGATCGTGCAGAAGTACCTGCACGACATGCCCGGCTGGAACGCGCTCGCGGTCGAGACGCAGGAGCGCATCATCGGCCGCACCAAGCTGTCCGACATCGAGCTCGCGCCGGACGTGAAGCCGTCGTGCTCGCACAGCTCGCTGACCACGCTCGACGAAGGCGGCCAGGAAGTGAAGATCCTGCGCGACAACATGCCGTTCGGGCGCCCGGGCGCCGGCGAATTCGGCACCTATTTCATCGGCTATGCGCGCTCGCCCGCGCCGATCGAGCAGATGCTCGAGAACATGTTCGTCGGCCGCCCGCCCGGCAACTACGACCGCCTGCTCGACTACAGCCGCGCCGTCACCGGCTCGCTGTTCTTCGTGCCGTCGGCCGACCTGCTCGAGGCGCTCGCCGATCGCGCGGCGCCGGCCGCCGACGCGGCGCAGCCCGACGCCTCGCCGGCCGCGCCGCATCGCGACGGCTCGCTGAAGATCGGCTCGCTGAAAGGCATCCCGTCGTAATCCGGCGGGCACGCGGCAACCCGGCGCGCAGCCACGCGCCGGGTGTGTCCGGAGCGGCCGCCAGTCGCCCGATGCGAGCGCTCCCGCCAAACGGGCGTGCAACCCTGCGCCGGGCAGCACCGCCGGGCGCAGGCCGGTCAGGGCGCCGCTCCGTCCGCGCGAATCAGCCAACGAGGATACAAAGCCGGTTCTTCGGCAGCGCACCGCCCGGTCCGTTGCTGCAAGCCAGCAGCGTTTCATGGGTCCGCGGATGCGCGATGCCGCCGCGGAAGATCTCGATGGCCTTGCGCTCGAGACGATCGACGGCATTCCCGACGAGGTTGTGCGCTTCCGGATAGATCGGGCACATCCACTTGCAATCGGGCTTGCCGGCCCGGTGTGCAGCCAGCCGGGCGGTCAGGTCGCGGGTGACGCCGATATGGAACTTGCGGTACGCCGGTTTCGCGGCGAACGCATCCGACACCTGCCGCAAATGCCCGATGACGGCCTCGTGACTGACGACGCCCGTCTTCGGCATGTATGTGTCTTCGGACGAGACGAGTTGCCATGCCATGGATGACCTCCACGCGTCGTGAGCCTTCGATAGACTGCGTCTATCCATGATTCGCCCGCCGAGGAACGCGGCCGGACGAATGTTCACAACAATGCGCGACTGGCGATGGCCCGTCGACCGGACAGGGCTACGGACATCGCATCGATCGCGACCCGCGCCGGACCGGCGCCAACGCGCGTCGATCGCGGATGCCGGGCCGCGCGTCCTGCCCGGTCGCACCGGCGCCGCATCATGCATCGCGGCGCACCGCCCGCCCGGCACACGCGTTGCATGACAGTTGCGGCACCGCAAGGTGTCGTTTCCATCTGTGCCTCAGCGATGTCCATCGCGCCTGCTACTATGTATTTTCGCCCGCGATCGGCGCGCCTGGCGTCAGGCGCGGCGCGTCAGCCGATCGGCCAACCATGAAGCGTTTTCACCGACCACCTACGTGAGCCAGCCCAAGTCCATGAATAACCTGCATCGCGAACTCGCCCCGATCTCCGCCTCCGCCTGGGAACAAATCGAGGAGGAAGTGGCACGCACCTTCAAACGATCGGTGGCCGGCCGCCGTGTCGTCGACGTCGACGGCCCCGAAGGCCCCGAGTTGTCGGCCGTCGGCACCGGGCACCTGCTGGACGTCGCCGCGCCGACCGAGCACGTGAATGCGCGGTTGCGGGAAGTCCGCACGATTGTCGAGCTGACGGTGCCGTTCGAGTTGAGCCGCGATGCGATCGACAGCGTCGAGCGCGGTGCGCGCGACGCCGACTGGCAACCGGCGAAGGAAGCCGCGCAGCGGCTCGCGTTCGCCGAGGACAACGCGATTTTCGACGGCTATCGCGCGGCCGGCATCGTCGGCATCCGCGAAGGCACGTCGAACCGCAAGCTCACGCTGCCGGCGGACGTCGGCGCGTATCCCGATGCGATCAGCGACGCGCTCGAGGCGCTGCGGCTCGCGGGCGTCGACGGCCCGTACTCGGTGGTGCTCGGCTCGGACGCCTATACGGCGCTGAGCGAGGCGCGCGACCAGGGCTATCCGGTCCTCGGCCACATCAAGCGGATCGTCAGCGGCGAGATCATCTGGGCGCCGGCGCTCAGCGGCGGCTGCGTGCTGTCCACGCGCGGCGGCGATTACGAACTGCATCTCGGAGAAGACGTATCGATCGGCTACACGAGCCATACCGACCGGGCCGTCCGCCTGTACCTGCGCGAAACGTTCACGTTCCTGATGCTGACGAGCGAGGCATCGGTGGCCGTCGCGCCGCAGGGCACATCGGCGGCCTGAGCGCGGTTGCCCGCGCGCGATGCCCGCCCGGCACCGCGCGCAACCGGCCGCACCGCCGGCCGCATGTTCGTCGCCGATCGAACCCATTCTGCATGGAGTGTGTGATGAGCGATACGAATGAGGCATTGCAGGCGCTGCAAGCGTCGGTCGACACGCTGAAGAAAGCGGTCGACGCGAACGCGGGCAGCCAGGCCGGCGACACCGCCGTGCTGTTCACCGTCCTGTCGCTGGTCCTGGCCGAACTGCCGCCCGACACGCGCAACCTGATCGAGGATTCGTTCTCCGTGTGGGCCAACGGCCTGCCAAATCCGGCGCTGTCGGCCGACGTGAAGCAGATCGCCCGCCAACGGCTCGCGATGACGCTCCCGGCGTAACCGCCGCTCGCCGCGGTCACGCCGGATCCGGTGCGGATCGTGCAACCCGCCCTCTCCTTCGACCACCGTGCACGCACCGGCTGCGGCGCGTGCACGGCCGGACCTGAGCGCCCGGCATACGCCGCGGGCGCCCGCGCCCGCATGGCGGCACGTCCGTCGCCTATCTCCCTCCGCACCGGCCATCCGCCGGCAACCGGCGCCCTGCGCGCCGGTGTCGCACCGCCCGCCGCCCGCATCGCGCGCCTCCCCGCTTCCCGCCGCCGCACGCTGCGCGCGCCGCACATGCCCGCGCCACCGCGTCCGCTCGCATCTGTACTCCCCGTCATTCGGGCGCGCGCCCGCGCCGGAGTGCAATTCGCGGCCGGCCCGGCGCGGAACTGTGTCTTGGATGGCCCGCGTCGATTCGCTATTTTGAACGCAGTCGCAGCGATGTCGCGGGCAGCTCGCGGCACGCCGGCCCGCCGCCCCGGCCACGACCTTGCACCACGCCGGCGCGCGATGCGCGACCGCACGGATGCGGCCCGTGCGCCGCCGCGCCGCGCGTCGTGCATGCGCGGTCCGGGCGCGCGAGCGCCGCACCGCATCGGGACGTCCCCTTCGACCCACCCTCACAGTCAGGAGCCAGACCACCATGCCCGCACTTTGCGATATCTGCCATGCCCGGCCTGCCGTCGCGCGCGCAACCGTGATGCAGGACGGCGAGCGCAAGACGATCTCGATCTGCGATTACCATTTCCGTCAACTGATGCGGCATCAGAGCATGCTGAATCCGTTCGATTCGCTGCTGGGGGGTGGCGGCCCGTCGTCGCTGTTCGGCGGGCTCGGCGACGAATCGCCGCTCGCCGCCGAGATTCCTCGCGAATCGGTCGACCCGACCGACGCGTTCAGCGAACAGACGCTGGAACTGCTGCAGCGCGCGGCCGAAAAGGCGCACGAATTGCACCGCAGCGAACTCGATTCCGAACACCTGCTCTACGCGCTCGCCGACACCGACGTGTGCGCGGCGCTGCTGAAGGAACTGAAGCTGTCTCCGCAGGACATCCGGTCGTATATCGACGCGCATGCGCACACCGGCACGGCCGACCCCGACGCGCCGCTCGACAAGCTGTCGATCTCGCCGCGCGTGAAGAAGGCCGTGCAGTACGCGTTCCAGGCGTCGCGCGATCTCGGCCACTCCTATATCGGCCCCGAGCACCTGCTGATCGGGCTCGCGTCGGTGCCGGACAGCGTCGCCGGCACGCTGCTGAAGAAATACGGCGTGACGCCCGAGGCGCTGCGCCAGAAGGTCGTGAAGGTGGTCGGCAAAGGCGCCGAGGACGGCCGCGTGGATGCGCCGACCGGCACCCCGAACCTCGACAAGTTCGGCCGCGACCTCACCGCGATCGCGCGCCAGGGCAAGCTCGACCCGGTGCTCGGTCGCGCGCAGGAAATCGAGAGCACGATCGAGGTGCTCGCGCGCCGCAAGAAGAACAACCCGGTGCTGATCGGCGAGCCGGGCGTCGGCAAGACGGCGATCGTCGAGGGGCTCGCGCAGCGGATCGTCAACGGCGACGTGCCCGAGGTGCTGCGCGACAAGCGGCTCGTCGAGGTCAACATCAACTCGATGGTGGCCGGCGCGAAGTATCGCGGCGAATTCGAGGAGCGCGCGAAGCAGCTGATCGACGAGGTGACGGCGAAGCAGGACGAACTGATCCTGTTCATCGACGAGCTGCACACGATCGTCGGCGCGGGCCAGGGCGGCGGCGAAGGCGGCCTGGACATCGCCAACGTGCTGAAGCCCGCGCTCGCGCGCGGCGAGCTGAGCCTGATCGGCGCGACCACGCTCAACGAATACCAGAAGTACATCGAGAAGGACGCCGCGCTCGAGCGGCGCTTCCAGCCCGTGTTCGTGCCGGAGCCGAGCGTCGAGCAGACCATCGTGATCCTGCGCGGGCTGCGCGACAGCCTCGAGGCGCATCACCAGGTGACGTTCGCCGACGACGCATTCGTCGCGGCCGCCGAATTCGCCGACCGCTACATCACGTCGCGCTTCCTGCCCGACAAGGCGATCGACCTGATCGACCAGGCCGCCGCGCGCGTGCGGATCGGCGCGACGTCGCGCCCGGTCGACATCCAGGAAGGCGAGGCGCAGATCGCGCAACTGAAGCGCGAACAGGACTACGCGACCTCGCGCAAGCGCTTCGACGAAGCGAAGCAGTTCGAGGAGCAGATCAACGCGAAGCAGAAGTCGGTCGACGAGATGATGGAGGCGTGGCAGCGCAAGACGGGCTCGGAAACGCTCGAGGTGACCGTCGAATCGGTGGCCGAGGTCGTGTCGCGGCTGACCGGCATTCCCGTGTCCGAACTCACGCAGGAAGAACGCCAGAAGCTGCTGCAGATGGAAGAACAGCTGCGCGAGCGCGTGGTCGGCCAGAGCGACGCGGTGGTCGCGGTCAGCGACGCGGTGCGGCTGTCGCGCGCGGGGCTCGGCCAGACCCACCGGCCGATCGCGACGTTCCTGTTCCTCGGGCCGACCGGCGTCGGCAAGACCGAGCTCGCGAAGGCGCTGGCCGAGACCGTGTTCGGCGACGAGCAGGCGATCATCCGCATCGACATGTCCGAGTACATGGAGCGGCACGCGGTCGCGCGGCTGATCGGCGCGCCGCCGGGCTACGTCGGCTACGACGAAGGCGGCCAGCTCACCGAGCGCGTGCGGCGCCGCCCGTACAGCGTGATCCTGCTCGACGAGATCGAGAAGGCGCATCCGGACGTCTACAACGTGCTGCTGCAGGTGTTCGACGACGGCCGCCTGACCGACGGCAAGGGCCGCGTGGTCGACTTCAGCAACACGATCATCATCGCGACGAGCAACCTCGGCGCCGCGATCATCATGGACAACCTCACGCAGCCGGAAGCCGCGCGCAAGACCGACAAGGCGATCCGCGAGGAACTGATGCAGGTGCTGAAGGGCCATTTCCGTCCCGAGTTCCTGAACCGGATCGACGAGGTGATCGTCTTCCACGCGCTGTCGAAGGAGAACATCCGCGCGATCGTGAAGATCCAGCTCGACCGCGTGGTGCGCACGGCCGCCGCGCAGGACATCGCGCTCACGATGGGCGACGCGCTCGTCGAGCACCTGACCGAGGCCGGCTACCAGCCCGAGTTCGGCGCGCGCGAGCTGAAGCGCCAGATCCGCCAGACCATCGAGACCCGGCTCGCGAAGGAGATCCTCGCCGACCGGCTGAAGTCGGGCGACCGGTGCGAGATCGACTACGACAAGGCCGGCGACGACGTGACGTTCAACACGCTCGCCGCGCCCGACGCGAAGGAAACCCGGGAAGCGAAGCAGGACGCCGACGGCAAGCGCAAGCCGAACGGCAAGGCGGCCGGCGCAGCCGGCGACGCGAAGGCGGACGACGTGCCCGCCGCCGCGCCGCCCGCCGCGAAGCCGTCCGGCAAGAAATCGTCGGGCGCGAAGAAAGACGCGCACTGACGCCCGCATGCCCCGTTCTGCGGGGCGTGCACGACCGGCTCCGCCCACCGGGCGGAGCCGCCCCACGCCGCGATACGGCACAAACCGAGCCGCCCGCGACGGGCCAGGCTGATGGAGAATCACATGACAAATCGACGCGAAGTGCCAGGCATCAGGAAGTACGACGGGCCCGCCGGCGGTTGGGGCGCGCTTCGCGCGACAGCCGACGCGGTGCGCACGCAGATGGAAACCATCGAGGCGCCGATCGTGCTGATGCGGACCAACCAGCCGGACGGCTTCGACTGCCCCGGCTGCGCATGGCCCGACAAGGAACACAAGTCGACGTTCCAGTTCTGCGAGAACGGCGCGAAGGCCGTCACGTGGGAAGCGACGACCAAGCGCGTGACGCCCGAGTTCTTCGCGGCGAACACCGTGTCGTCGCTGCTGCGCATGTCGGACTACGAGCTGGAGAACATGGGCCGGCTCACGCATCCGCTCGTCTACGATCGCGCCACCGACACGTTCCGCGCGATCGAGTGGGACGCCGCATTCGCGCGCATCGGCGAGGTGCTGCGCGCGCTGCCGCCCGAACAGGTCGAGTTCTACACGTCGGGGCGCGCCTCGAACGAAGCCGCGTACCTGTACCAGCTGTTCGCGCGCGAGCTCGGCACCAACAACTTCCCCGACTGCTCGAACATGTGCCACGAGCCGACCAGCGTCGGCCTGCCGCAGTCGATCGGCATCGGCAAGGGCACCGTGTCGCTGGACGATTTCGAGCACTGCGAACTGATCATCTCGATCGGCCACAACCCCGGCACCAACCACCCGCGGATGATGGGCACGCTGCACGAGTGCTCGCGGCGCAACGTGCCGATCATCGTGTTCAACCCGCTGCGCGAGCGCGCGCTCGAACGCTTCGCGGATCCGCAGGACATGATCGAGATGGCGTCGTTCGGCTCGACGCGCATCGCGTCGACGTACTACCAGGTCGACGCGGGCGGCGACGCCGCCGCGCTGAAGGGCATCATGAAGGCGCTGCTGCAGCTCGAGGCCGAGCGCGGCGACGTGCTCGACCGCGATTTCATCGCGCAGCACACCAACGGCTTCGACACGTTCTCGGCGGACCTGGAAGCGACGTCGTGGAACGACATCGAGCGCGCGAGCGGCCTGAGCCAGGCGCAGCTCGAACAGGTCGCGCTCGCGTACGCGAAGTCGAACGCGACCATCGTGACCTACGGGATGGGGGTCACGCAGCACAACAAGGGCACGGCCACCGTGCGCCTGATCGCCGACCTGCTGCTGATGCGCGGCAACATCGGCAAGCCCGGCGCCGGCGTGTGCCCGCTGCGCGGCCATTCGAACGTGCAGGGCAACCGCACGGTCGGCATCACCGAGAAGCCGTCGGCCGAGTTCCTGAAGAAGATCGAGGACGTGTGCGGCTTCACGCCGCCCGCGCATCACGGTCACGACGCCGTGCAGGCGATGCAGGCGATGATCGACGGCACCGCGAAGGCGCTGCTGTGCCTCGGCGGCAACTTCGCGGTCGCGCTGCCCGATCCCGAGCTGTCGTTCCCCGCGATGGAGAAACTCGACCTGAGCGTGCATCTCGGCACGAAGCTGAACCGCTCGCACCTGCTGGTCGGCAAGGAAACCTTCATCCTGCCCGTGCTCGGCCGCACCGAGCTCGACATGCAGGCAAGCGGCCGGCAGTCGATCACCGTCGAGGATTCGATGTCGATGGTCCACGCGTCGGCCGGCAAGCTCAAGCCGGCGTCCGACCAGTTGCGCTCGGAGCCCGCGATCGTCGCGGGGATCGCACATGCGACGCTGCCGGGCAGCAAGGTCGCGTGGCTCGACCTGGTCGACGACTACGACCGCATTCGCGACCTGATCGATCGCACGGTCGCCGGCTTCGAGGCGTTCAACGAGCGCATCCGCACGCCGGGCGGCTTCCGCCTGCCGCTGCCGCCCACCGAGCGCGTGTGGCCCACGGCGACCGGCAAGGCGATGTTCTCGGTGTACAAGGGCGTGAAGGAAGACGCCGACGTGCTCGGCGGCGAGCAGGTGCTGCGCCTGATCACGCTGCGCAGCCACGACCAGTACAACACGACGATCTACGGGCTCGACGACCGCTACCGCGGCGTGTTCGGGCGGCGCGACGTGCTGTTCATGAACGCCGCCGATCTCGCGAAGTACGGGCTCGAGCACGGCGACCTCGTCGACATCGAGACGATCTCCGCATCCGGACGGAAGCTGCGTCTCGAGAAGATCACCGCGATCGAGTACGACATCGCGCCGGGATCGGTCGGCGCGTATTACCCGGAAGCGAACGTGCTGGTGCCGCTCGACTACATCGACAAGGAAAGCGGCACGCCGTCGTACAAGTCGGTGCCGGTGCGCGTCGCGCGCTCGGCAGTGGTCTGATCCGGCGGGCGCGCGGGCGCGGCGCAATGCGCGCCGCGCCCGCCGCCGGCTGACGACGCCGCACCGCGTGCGGCCCGGCCGCGTTCGCACGCGACGCGGCCGGCCGCGCGTCATTGCACGTCATTGCGCCTGACGCACGCCGTCGGACCGCCCCCCCTTGCCGAGCAGCAGAACGACCAGCAGCGCCGTCGCGGCCGCCGCAGCCGCCAGCACGAACAGCTGAAACCCGAACGCACTCTCGTACGCGCGCAGCAGCGCGGCGCGCGCCGTCTCGGGCACGCCGGCCATCGCGTTCCGCAGATCGCTCATCGCGAGCCGGTTCGCCACCTCGACGAGACGGCCGCCGGGCGCGAGCCCCGCCACGCCGTCGCGGGCGGACGTCGCCAGCGCCGCGCCGATCCGCGCCGACAGCATCACGCTCACCGCCGCGAGCGCCAGCCCGTCTCCCGCCAGGCGCACCGCGTTGAAGATGCCGGCCGCCATCCCGGCCCGCTCCTTCGGCACCACGCTCACCGCGAGCCCGTCCATCAGCCCCCAGGGCAGGCCGATCCCCGCGCCGATCACCAGCATCGCGAACAGCCGCCCGTCGTGGGCGCCGTCATGCACGCTGACGCCGAGCCACGCGAGGCCCGCCGCCGCAATGACGAGCCCGATCCCGGACAGCACGCCGACGTTGATCCAGCGCGCGAGCTGCCCCGCCAGGAACGGCACCACCAGCAGCGGCGCGGACAGCGCAATCATCATCCGGCCGGCCTCCAGCGCGCCGTGGCCCTCCACGCCGATGAAGCGCGCCGGCAGCACGATGAGCAGGACGACGTAGGTATAGGCCGGCGCCACCGCCAGCACCTGCACGCCCACGAAGCGCACGTTCGCGAACAGCGACAGGTCGAGCAGCGGCTTGTCCCGCCGCCGTTCGACGAGCACGAATACGCCCAGCAGCACGGCGGCGCCCGCGAGCGCCGACAGCACCGACGCATGGCCCCAGCCCTTCTCGGGCACGAGCACGATGCCGTAGGTGAACACCGCGAGGCCGGCCGTGAAACTGAGCGCGCCGGGCCAGTCCAGGCCGGTGGCGGCCGGATCGCGCGATTCGCTCGCGTACAGCGCGACCATCACCGACACCAGCGCGGCGATCGCCGCCGGCAGCAGGAATACCCAGTGCCAGCCCGCGCTGTCGATCAGCACGCCCGCCAGGAACGGCCCGAACGCCGCGCCCGCGCCGAAGGTCGTGCCGATCAGGCTGAACACGCGCGTGCGGGCATGGCCGTCGAACGCCTGCGTCAGCGCCGCCATCGCGCCGGCGAACGCGGCCGCGGCCCCCAGCCCCTGGATCAGCCGCAGGATGTCGAGCCACAGCACCGACGGCATGAACGGAATCGCCGCCGTGACCAGCGCGAACACGAGCATGCCGCCCAGCCAGGTCCGCTTGCGTCCGTAGGTGTCCGCCAGGCTTCCCGCGGCCGGCGTCGCGCTGCCGTAGGTGACGAGGTATGCGTTGATGATCCAGGTCAGCTCGGCCGTGCTGCCGCCCAGCGCGTGATTGATCGACGGAACGGCGACCGCGGGGCCGGCGATGCTCAGCGGAATGACCGCCGCCGTCAGGCAGCCGGTCAGGATCAACGGCACGCGGCGGGCGGCGACATGCGTCGTGGCGGCCGGAGTGGCCGGGGTGGTCGTGGTCGTCATCGGACGGCTCCTGCAAGTCACGGGGACCATCCGCGCCCGCCCGGCATCGAGAATCGCGCGGCGGCGGTTGCATGATGGCGCTGGCGATTGATTCTAGCGAGGAACCATTCGACGATAATCAGCGGGAAATTCAGGACTAAGATGACGGATCTGTCATGAATCGAGGTATCGAATGGACAGCATCAACGGCATGACGGTCTTCGTGCAGGTGGCCGACGCGCGCAGCTTCGCGACGGCCGGGCGCCAGCTCGGCATCTCGGCGTCGGCGGTCAGCAAGGCCATCGCCCGGCTGGAAGAAAAGCTCGGCGTCCGGCTGTTCCAGCGCAGCACCCGAAGCGTCAGCGTGACGGCGGAAGGCGCGCTGTTCCTCGATCGCTGCCGCCGGATCCTCGCCGAGGTCGCCGCCGCGGAGAACGAACTGGCCAGCACCCGCGCCAGCCCGCAAGGACGCCTGCGCGTCAGCCTGCCGCTCGTCAGCGGACTGATGCTGCCCGTGCTGTCGGCCTTCGCCGAACGCCATCCGCGGATCGAACTCGACCTGGATTTCAGCGACCGCCTGGTGGACGTGGTCGACGAGGGTTTCGACGCGGTGGTGCGGACCGGCGAGCTGAGCGATTCCCGGCTGATGAGCCGGCGCCTGGGCGCGAGCCGCTTCCTGTGCGTCGGCTCGCCCGCGTATTTCCGGCGGCATGCGCCCCCCGACGCGCCGGAGCAGCTCGCGCAGCATGCCTGCCTGCTGCACCGCTTCCCCACCACCGGCCTGCTGGAGAAGTGGCCGTTGCGCCGGCAGCCCGGCGACCCCGGCTTCCTGCCGCCGGCCAGCATGACGAGCAATCACGTCGAGACCCTGCTGCACATGGCCGTCGACGGTCACGGCATCGCGTGCCTGCCGGATTTCGCGGTGCAGCGCGCCGTCGACGACGGCACGCTGGCGACGGTGCTCGACGCCTGGACGAACGCATCGAGCACGTTCTGGGTGTTGTGGCCGTCCAGTCGCCAGTTGCTGCCCAGGGTGCGGGCCTTCGTCGACTTCATGGCCGGGCACCTGTTTCCGGCGACGCCGTGATCGCGGCGAACGTCGGGCGGGGGGCGACCGGGACGCGGCGTCGGCGGCGGTCGGTGCGATCCGGCCGCCTACGGCGGCAGTGCGCGCAGTCGCGCCGATGCCCACCGCGCAGCCACCTGACCGGACGCCGCGCTCGATCGCATCGACGGCCTGCCCGTTTCGCCGCGAACGTGGGGACGCCCGGCACGGAAAGCCGGCCCGCGACCCGCGGCACGCGCCGTCACGACCGTGACGCCGGCGCCAGGTCCCCCGCGCCGGCGTGCACGCCGTTCAGCGCGCCGCCGTCGGCGGCATCGTCGCGCCCGCCTGCCGGCGCCGGTACGCGCTGTCGCGCGTCGCGAGCCAGTAGTACAGCGGCGACGTGAGCGCGAGCCCCACGAGCCACGACAGGTCCGCGCCGCCGAGATGCGCGGGAATCGGGCCCGCGTACATCGGCGTGTTCATGAACGGAATCTGCACGAGGATGCCGATCGCATACGCGAGCAGCGCCTGCGGATTGAAGCGGCCGTAGATCCCGCCGTCGGCCATGAAGATCGACTTGATGTCGTACTTGCCCTTGTGGATCACGTAGAAGTCGATCAGGTTGATCGCCGTCCACGGCACCAGCACGACCAGCAGCGCCAGCACGAGATCGACGAGGTTGCCGACGAAGTTCGTCGACGCGCCGATCGCCGCGTAGCAGCACGCGACGAAGATCACGACCGACACCGCGGCGCGCGCCTTCGCGGTCGGAATCCACTTGTACGCGAAGGTCTGCACCGACGTGATCACCGCCAGCACCGCGCCGTACAGGTTCAGCGCGTTGTGGCTGATCACGCTCAGCAGGAACAGCACGAGCATCAGCGGGCCGAGCGGGCCCGTCGCCTGCTTGACCGCGTCCATCGTGTCCACGCCGGCCGGCACCGCGAGCACCGCGACCGCGCCGAAGATGAACGCGAGCGTCGAGCCGATCGTGCAGCCGAGATAGGTCGCCCAGAACGTCGACGCCACGCCGACGTTTTCCGGCAGATAGCGCGAATAGTCCGACACGTACGGCGCGAACGCGATCTGCCACAACGCCGACAGCGACACCGTCGCGAGCCAGCCCGCGAAGTCGAAGCCGCCGCGCGTCAGGAAATCGTCGGTCGTCACGTGCGCGAGGATCATCCAGAAGCCGACCAGGATCCCGATGCCGAGCACCCACGTGCCGATGCGGTTCAGGATGTGGATGAAGCGGTAGCCGACGATGCCGATCAGCCCCGAGCCCACCGCGCCGATCACGATGCCGACGGGCACCGGCACCGACGACGCGATGCCGTGCACCGACTTGCCGGCGAGCACGATGTTCGACGCGAAGAAGCCGACGTACATCACCGCCGCGATCACCGTGACGAGCAGCGCGCCCCACGAGCCGAACTGCGCGCGGCTCTGGATCATCTGCGGAATGCCCATCTGCGGCCCCTGCGCCGAATGCAGCGCCATCAGCACGCCGCCGACCGCCTGGCCGACGACGATCGCGACGATGCCCCACATCAGGTTCAGGTGGAACATCTGCACGCCGAGCGCGCCGGTCACGATCGGCAGCGGCGCGATGTTGCCGCCGAACCAGAGCGTGAACAGGTCGCGCACCTTGCCGTGGCGCTCCGCGGGCGGCACGTAGCCGATCGTGTGCTTCTCTATCATCGGGGACGCGTTGCGGTCCACGTTCGTCATGGTGATGTCTCCTGTCCTGCGCGGCGATGCGCGCGTGCCGTGTCGGCCGGCGCGCGTCGGGGTGCGCGCCGGCAATCGGGTCCGGATACGCGATCGACGCCCCGCCGCGCGCCTGCGCGGCGGTGTCGAACGAAGCGGACGATGCGCTTGACGGGAACGGATGCCATGTCCCGCCGGCGCGTGCGCGGCCGCTTCGCGATCGTTGCGATCGTCGTGATCCAGGTTGGAGACGATGGTGCGCCACGTGCATCGGGGCCGGAAAATACTAAAAATATTTCCGGGACATACGAAAAAGCTCTGCAGCCGACATTCCGGCACCGCGGGTCTTTCGGGTAAGGTGCCAGGGTCCGTTTCCATAGGGAAACGGACCCTGACCATGGACAGATTGCGCCCGCGGCGGCACGCCGGGGCCATGCATCAGAGGTGCGTGTGGCTCACTACACTTTGCGGCAACTGAAATATTTCGTGACGACGGTGGAATCCGGCAGCGTCGCCGAGGCATCGCGCCAGCTCTTCATCGCGCAGCCGTCGATCTCCAGCGCGATCAAGGGGCTGGAGGAAAGCTTCGGCGTGAAGCTGTTCATTCGCCATCACGCGCAGGGCGTGTCGCTGACGCCGGGCGGCACGCGCTTCTACCGCAAAGCGCAGGAGTTGCTGCGCATCGCGCACGAATTCGAACAGAACGCGCTCGCCGACAACGACGTGATCACCGGGCAGATCGACATCGGCTGCTTCGAGACGGTCGCGCCGCTTTATCTGCCGCAACTGATCGCGGGTTTTCGCGAGCGCTACCCGGGCGTGAACATCCGGCTGCGCGACGGCGACCAGCAGGAACTCGTGCAGGGCCTGACGTCCGGCACGTTCGATCTCGCGCTCATGTACGACCACGATCTCGACGGCACGATCGAGACCGAGCCGCTGATGCCGCCGCAGCAGCCGTACGTGCTGCTGCCGGAGAACCACCGGTTCGCGGGCCAGGCGCACGTGTCGTTGCGCGACCTCTGCGTCGAGCCGATGATCCTGCTCGACGTGCAGCCGAGCCGCACCTATTTCGTCAGCCTGTTTCACGAACTCGGGCTGACGCCGAACATCGTGTTCGGGTCGCCTTCGATCGAGATGGTGCGCGGGATGGTCGGTCAGGGGTTCGGCTTTTCGCTGCTCGTGACGCGCCCGCATTCCGACTACACGTACGACGGCCAGCGGGTCGTGACGATCGGCCTCAGCGAAACGGTGAGCCCGTCGGGACTCGTGAGCGCGCGCCTGAAGCGCGGTCAACTCACGAAGCAGGCGCAGTCGTTCGTCGATTTCTGCCGCGAACGGCTCGCGCAAATCGTCGCGGAAACGGCGCGATAAGAAGCGGAAACACGCACGCACCGCGGGAGGCAGTGCGTGCGTGTCGGCGGCGACGGTTTCAGGCAGCCGACGAAAGATGCGCGGCCAGCCGGCCCAGCATCGCGTCGCAGCCGTGAAGCTGGTCGAGCGTGACGAACTCGTCGGGCTTGTGCCCCTGGTCCATGCTGCCGGGCCCGCACACCACGGCCGGAATGCCGGCCTGCCCGAACAGCCCGCCCTCGGTGCCGAACGACACCGTCCCGAACGCATCGGAGCCGCTCAGCATCGCGAGCAGGCGTGCGGCCTCGCTGTCCGGCGCGGTCGCGAGCCCCGGATACGCGCCCAGCGGCTGCAGCCGGATGTCGGTATCGGGCCCTACCGCACGCATGCCGGGCAACAGTTCGGATTCCGCATAATCTTGCAGCGTTCTCGGCACGTCGTGCGCATCGAAATCCGGCAGCGCACGCACCTCGAAGTCGAACTCGCATTCGGCCGGCACGATGTTCAGCGCGCGGCCGCCCTTGATCAGCCCCGTCTGCACGGTCGAGAACGGCGGATCGAAACGGCCGTCGTGCCGTTCGGGCCGCGCGAGCGCCGCGCCGATCTCGCCGAGCCGGCCGATCAGCTTCGCCGCATAGTCGATCGCGTTGACGCCCGACGGCGCGTACGCCGAATGGCACGCGGCCCCCTTCACGTGGCAGCGCATCGCGAGCTTGCCCTTGTGACCGAGCACCGGCTTCAGTTCGGTCGGCTCGCCGATCAGGCACAGGCGCGGCCGGTGCTCGCGCGCGGCCAGTGCGTCCAGCATCGGCCGCACGCCGAGACAGCCGACCTCCTCGTCGTACGAGAACGCGAGATGCACGGGCATGCCAAGCGGCCGTGCGACGAACGCCGGCACGGCCGCGAGCACCGACGCGATGAAGCCCTTCATGTCGGCCGTGCCGCGGCCGTACAGGCGGCCGTCGCGCTCGGTCAGCCGGAACGGCTCGACCGTCCACGCCTGCCCGTCGACCGGCACCACGTCGGTATGGCCCGACAGCGCGACGCCGCCGCGATCGCGCGGCCCGATCGTCGCGTAGAGGCTCGCCTTGGTGCGCTCCGCGTTGTGGAAGAGTTCGCTCTCGACGCCGAAGCCCGCGAGATAGTCGCGGATGAAACCGATCATCTCGAGATTCGAATCGCGGCTGACCGTCGCAAACCCGATCAGCCGTTCGAGCAACGCGCGGCTCGACGTGTCATTCATCGCCCGGCACTCCGTAGCTCGGCGCGGCGGTCGGATTCAGCGCGCGTGTCTGGTAGTCCTGCATCTGCGGCCGATACGCACGCCACAGTGCATCGAGCTGCCCGACCGGATCGGCATCGGCCCAGTCGACGCGCAGGTCGACGATCGGCCAGGTCACGTCGCCGGCCACCTTCAGCGCGGCCGAATGCACCGGCCCCGCCTCGCCGCCGGCCGCCATCGCCGCATGCATCGCGGCCAGCAGCCGATCGGCGAGCAGGCCGGGCGCCTGCTCGAACGTGCGCACCATCGCGTCGATCACGTCCGGCGCGGCCAGCAGGTTGCCGGCCGCCACGCACTGTTCGCCGCGCACCGCGCGATGCGTGCCGAGCGCTTCCTTGCCGGTGAAGCACGCCGTCTGCCCCTGCCCGTCGATCACCGTGACCTGCCGGTACTGGCTCCAGCCGTTCGCGCTGAGCGCGCGGTCGAGCGCCGCGGCCGGCCCGAGCTGCTCGTGCTCGATCAGGTCGAGGATCTGCGGGCCGAGCGCCGGCAGCGTGATGTTCTGCGTCGCGACGGCGCCCACGCCCGCGCGCACCCACGGGCAGCGGGCGCCCACCGCGATGCTCGACGAGCTGATCGCGATGCCGAGCTGGCCTGTTTCCGGGCAACGCCCGGCGATCGAGAAAGTCATGTCGCCTCCTGCGCGCGGTTCGGCTGCCAGTTGTCCGGGATCACCGCGATCACGTCGATCTCCATCAACCACTGCGGCTGGCCGAGCGCGGATACGACGAGCCCCGTCGAGATCGGATACACGCCCTTCAGCCACTTGCCGACTTCCTGGTACACCGGCTCTCGATAACGCGGGTCGATCAGGTAGGTCGTCGTCTTCACGATGTGCGTGAGGTCGCTGCCGGCTTCCTCCAGCAACTGTTCGACGTTCTTCATCGCCTGCTCGGCCTGCGCGCGCGGATCGCCGAGGCCGATCAGGCGGCCGTCGAAATCGGTGCCGACCTGGCCGCGCACGTAGACGGTGTTGCCGGCCCGCACGGCCTGGCACAGGTCGTTGTCGAGCGTCTGGTTCGGGTAGGTATCCTTCGTGTTGAACATGCGGATACGGGTATGGGTGGGTTGGCTCATCGAAATCCTTCAGTCGTCAATGGTCACGCCGCCGCACCGGACGCGAACGCGATCGCGGTGCGGCAGGCTGGCGGCATGGGTCCGGTCAGTTCACCGCGTCGGCAAGCGGCTGCGCGTCGGCGTGCGACGCGGCGCCGTCCTGCTCCGGGCGCGAGATCGAGCGGCGCTGCGATGCGTCGTGGTAGTCGAGGTAGGTGCGCTGCGTCGCGATGTGATCGGCGATGTGCCGGGCGTCGTGCCACACGCCCCAGATGAAGCTGGAGCCACGCCGCGACAGCCACGGCAGCCCGAGGAAATAGATGCCCGGCTCCTTCGACACGCCGCGCTGGTGCTGCGGCTTGCCGGTGTCGGTGAACGCATCGACCTTCAGCCAGCCGTAATCGACCGCATAACCCGTCGCCCAGACGATCGACGTGACGCCTGCGCCGGCGAGGTCGAGCGCGAGGATCGGGTGCGCGACGCAGCCGGGGTTCGGCAGGATGCGGCGGGCTTCGGGTTCGTCCGGCAGGTCGAGGCCGTTGCGCGCCGCATAGGCGTCGGCCGCGTCGAGCAGCGACAGGTAGTTCTCGTCGCCGCGCGCGAGATTGATCGCGAGATCGCGTTCGAATGTGACCACCCCGCCATCGAACGACTTCGTCAGCCCCACGAGCGTCACGCCCTGGTTCGCGAGCTTGCGGAAATCGACCGTATGGCCGCCGCGCGCGCCGCTCACCGCGATCGTCACGTGTTCGCGGCCGGGCGTCGCCACTTCCTTGTCCCATTCGCCGAGCACGCCGAGCCACCAGCAGAAGTCACGGCCGCGATACGCGCGCGGCGGGCGATCGTGCGGGCCGACCGACAGGTAGACCTGGCGGCCCGCGCGCTGCAGTTCGTCGGCGATCTGCACGCCCGACGAACCCGCGCCGACCACCAGCACCGCGCCCTCCGGGAGCTGGCCCGGGTTGCGATAGTCGGCGGAATGGAGCTGCACGAGGCGCGCGTCGTCCGGCGCGATCGGCGGAATCACCGGGCGCTGGAACGGACCGGTCGCGACGACCACGCGGTTCGCCTCGATCGTGCCGCCGGACGTCTCGACGATAAAACCCGGCTTGCCCGTATTGCGCACGACCCGCTTCACCTCGACGCCGGTGCGGATCGGCGCGTTGAACTTGCGCGCATACGCTTCGAAGTAGTCCGCGACCTGGTCTTTCGACGCGAATGCGTCGGGATCGAGGCCGTCGAATTCGAGCCCCGGGAAGCGGTCGTGCCACGCGGGGCCGTTCGCGACCAGCGAATCCCAGCGCCCCGTGCGCCAGCGTTCGGCGATGCGGCTGCGCTCCAGCACGAGATGCGGCACGCCCAGCTTGCCCAGGTGCTCGCTCATGGCCACGCCGGCCTGACCGGCACCGACGACGAGCGTATCGATTGAGGTTGTTTCGACTGCCACGGCTGTCTCCTTCTGAGGTGCGGCTCGGTGCGACGCGTGTGCTGTCGCATGAGTTGGAATGGAGACATTCTGCTGACGCACCGCCGGCGGCGAAATGATGATTTTTGTTGGTGTTGATGAGCAAAAAGCTGGGGGTGGCGCGGGCGGCGAACGTCACGGGACGATGCCCCCGTGTTGCAGCGGCGCCCGCCCGGATGGCGGGCGCCAGCTTCGACCGGTCGCACCGGCTACGCGTGGGCCCATGGGCCGGCGCCCTGCCGATACTCGATCACGCCGCCGTTGATCCGCACCCGCAGGTTGCCGTCCGGCAACTGCACCCAGTTCTGCATGTCGAGGCTCAGCATCAGCGCGGCGAAGAAATCCCGCAGTTGTTGCGACTGGCTGGCCTGCCAGAGATCGATGCGCCCGAGGCAGGTACGCAGGTCGCCGCTCTGCTGCATGATCGTCTCGACCTGCCCGGCCACGTTCGCCGACGGGTCGTACACCTGCGTGCCGTCGGCGCTGACGATCGACAGATGGATCGCGCGCACCGACGCCGGCTGGCCCGGCACCTGCTCGACGAGCGCGATGCAGCTCGTCATCGCGCCGAAATCGATTTCCGTCGCATCTCCCCAGATGCGCTCGCCAACCGCCAGCGGCGCGGGACCTTGTACGTTCTGAATGTCGTAGGGCATGGGTTCCTCACTTGACTCGATGGGACTGCCGGTGACGGGGCCGCGACGTGCTCGAAATGAAGAACGTGCGTCGGCCCTGCCGCTCACATCCCGCATCGCGCCTGACGGCCCGGCGGGTCGTGTCGATCGATTGCCTGTCGCTGCGTGCGGTCGTACGCTACGCGCCCTTCTTGTCCAGCAGCGCCTGATACCGCTGCAGGCTCTCGTCGATCTTGTCGAGCGCGACGCTCGCGGCCTCCCCTTCGATCGCCTCCGCGGCACCCGCGACGATCGCCGCGGTCGCGACGAACAGGTCCGTCAACAGCAGGCCCACCGCATCCATCGCCATCCCGGGCACGTTCTCGTCGACGGTCTTCTGCGCCAGATCCTTCATCAGCACGCTCTTGCCCGCGATCGCCAGCGACGTCGTCGCCTCGAAGTAGTTGGCCGCCGCCTGCGCGACCATCCCGCCCGCCTGCGTGATCATCATGTTCGGGCCGACGGCGATCTGCGTCGTCGCGTAGGACGCAGCCTCCGCGTTGATCGCCTGCACGGTCTGCAGCGCCGAGCCGCCGGCCCCGGCCGGATCGGCGACCTGGTTCGGTGCCTTCAGCGCATCGGTGAGCCTGCGCAGCCGGTTGACCGGCCACGCGCGCGCGCCGGCCTTCGACGCCACGACCTGCGGGGCGACCTCGGCGGGTGTTGCGGCGTCGGCCGGCGTGGTTGCTCCTGCCGCGGCGGCGGCTGCATCGTGCGGCGCCTGCGGCGCACCGTCGCCGCGTCCGCCCAAAAGGCCTTTCATGTTCATGATTCAGGTATCCCGAGAGTCGTCGCATCAATGCGTGGAACCCGTCTGCGGCCCGGCCGTCGGGGCTTGCGCCGCGCCGCCCGATGCCGGCTTCGGCGACGCTTCGACGGACAGGATCATCGCCACCGCCTTCGACACGACGGCGTTCGAAATCTGGTTCAGCGCCGCCTGCTGCTGCGTCATGTTCTGCGCCGAGATGCCGACGGCCTGGCTGAACATCTGATAGAGCGTGCCCAGTGCCTGGGCCGGCGATCCCGCGACGACGCTGACATTGGTCTGCGTCACCGCGTCGGTAACCTGCTCATTGACTTTGTCTGCCACGAGGCCTCCTCGGATCTCGGCTCCGGCATGCGATTGAAGGAACGGCGGGCCGGCAGGCCATCGACGCCGCGCATGCCGTTAGGAACGCTGCACGCACGCGTTCGTGAACCCGCTCACGCGAGTTCCTCGCGCAATTTCCTGCGCAGCAGCTCGACACGCTTTCTGGCCAGCGGCTCGTTGATCCCGAGCGTCGCCGCGATGTGCAGATAGGGGCGGTCCTCCTCGAACTTCAGCGTGAACAGCATCTGCTGCTGCGACGGGAGCGTGGCCAGCACCTGTTCGAGACGCAGCAGCTGTTGCCGGAGCAGCAGTTGCTGCTCCACCGACGGCGCATGGCCGGCCAGCTCGACGGTGTGATCGTCGTCCCAGCCCGGGTCGAACTCGAGCATGCCGCTTTCGCGCAGACGACGGCGCGCGCCGTCGAGGAACGCGTGGTTCAGCGCCAGAAAGAGAAAGCCGGCGAGGTTCCGGACGCGCTCGGGCGAACGTTGCAGGTAAATGTGGACCTTGAGCGCGGTATCGGAGAGCAGTTCGTCGGCACGGTGAATATCGCCCTTGCACAACAGGCGCGCGCGGCGCCGCAGTTTCCCCTGCATTTCCCGCCACGTGTGATCGAGCTGTTGCGCCGGTGACTCAGGCGTCGAAACAGCGTGCTGGTTCGAGGTTGTCATCCCGTGCCTTCCTTTTTCTGGAAAACACAGAATCGATTCGATGCCGAGAATGGCGCTGTTACCCGCGTAACACCGTTATCAAGATAATCGGACCGTGTAAATTTTCTTGATTATTATTGACGGAAATTTTAATTCCCTCGCGTCTCCTCATCCGTCGTTTCGGGCGCGCCGTCGAGCGTGACGATTGGCATTCGATGAAAAATGGTGACTGCCGCCTCGATGCGCCTACGCCTTCATGCTGCCGCCGATGTCGGTCGACCAAACGTCCCTGGCGCCGAAGCAAAGCCATATCGGGACCACTTTCCCATTACCTGGTTATTTTCATCATTCATTTTTCACGCAGTGCCAAAGGCAACGTTTTTCGCTAGGTGGCCGCATCGTCAAACAACCTTGCACGGAAAACATGCCTGCCCTTATCAACGGTCGAACGCTGTGCAATATACCGATACTCGCCGATCTTCCGGCGAGCCTGCTCGCCCACATCGAGCGGCATCTCTCGCCCTGGCCCGAACACGGCAATCGCCTGTTGTTCTTCAAGGGCGATCCGGGCGATTTCGTCGCCTTCGTGCACTGCGGCCGGGTCTACAAGACGCTGCACGAACCCGGCGGACGCGAACTCATTCTCGGCCACTCGTTGCCGGGCGAACTCATCGGAGAAAACACGCTGGTTCGCGCCCACCGGCGCAGCTTCACCGCGCAGTTGAGCCCCGATTGCCGCGTGTCGCTGCTGCATCGCCAGTACTTCGCGCCGCTGTTGGCCAACGCGGATTTCATGGAGCGCATCCACGAGCAGCTGTGCCGGAACGTCCACCAGTTGAGCGACTTCATCGAATCGGCGTGCCTGTACCGGCTCGAAGCTAGGCTCGCGCGCCATCTGCTGAACCGCATGCAAGGGAACGATCTGGAAGTGCGGCTACCGGAGAACCAGAGCATCCTCGCGGCCATGCTCAACGTCAGCCGGCCGCGACTGAACAGCAGCCTGCAGAAGATGCAGCGCGACGGCCTGATCCGGCTTCACGAGCACGGCGTGACGATCGAGAAACCCGAGCAGCTCCGGACCATCGTCAACGCCAATTGACGCGCCGCGCCACGGTGGCAGGCGGTCGCGCGCGCCGGGTTGCGCGGCGCGCGGTGAAGATCAGCCGCGCCAGTGGCCGATGGCGTTCATCAACTGCGCGACGGCGCTCAGTTGCGACGCAAAGTTGTCGTTCGCCGAGCGCGCCGCGGCAGCCGCCGCCACCGGAGAGCCGGCATAGAGCTGCATGATGCCGACGGTCGTGGCGGCGAGGTTGGACATCGCCTGGTTCGCCTGCATCTGCACCGCGTTGTGAAGCAGGATCGAGGACGCATGGCTGTTCGACTGCATGAGCGTGCCCAAGGCCACGGCGGGCGCTTCGCCCACCACCTTGACGTTGGCTTGCGTGACCGCATCGGTCACCGCGGCGGAAACCTGTTCCGGCATGTCGTTGCTCCTGGTTTGCCCGCCGCTGCGGTGCAGTCACGGCGAAAGCATGAATGGGTCGGTCGGCGGCGTGCGCCGGGCGATAGTAGCGGTGCGGCCGGGCGCTCGCCGTCGCGAACGCCGGCATGTCGACAGGCGCCGGGCGGCCGCCGCGGGGATCGGGGCCGCCGCCCGGCGTCGACGCCGGGTTACGCGTCAGACCAGCGCCTTGCCGAGCGCGAGCACATCGGCCAGCACGGACAGCACACCGTTCGAGCCGATTTCCGTCGCGGCGGCGCCGGCGCTCGCCGGCCCGAGCGTGTAGAGCTGCATCGTGCCCACGTTCGTCGAGGTCGGCAGTTGTACCGCGGCCTGCGACTGCTGCTGCACGGCGTTCTCGAACAGCACGCTGAGCGAATGGCTCTGGGCCTGGTACAGCGAGCCCGTCGCCATCGCGGGCGCTTCGCCCACCACCTTGACGTTGGTCTGCGTGACGGCGTCGGTGATCGCGGCATTGACCGCACACGTCTTGCAGTTGCAGGGGTCTTTCGGATCCGTCGGGTCCGTCGGGGCGCCCGTGTTCGTATCATTTGACATCGTATTTCTCCAGGTTTGCGAACGGACGCCGCATCGAATCGGCGCTACCCGTCCTGTCGTTTGCTCCGGAACACCGCGCGGCACCGCTGTTCAGGCGCCGGCGGCCGTGCTGCGGTTCGGCGGCGCGGCGGCGGCATCGGCGGCCCGTGCCGCTTGCGCCGCCGCTCAACCACGGCGTTGCGACCGCGCCTTACGGGCGCATCGCCTTCCCGATCGCGATCACGTCGGCCAGAATGGAGATGATCCCGTTCGCGCCGATTTCCGTGGCGGCCGCCCCCGCGCTTTCCGGTCCGATCGTGTAGAGCTGCATCGTCCCCACGTTCGTCGACGTCTGCGACTGGATCGCGGCCTGCGACTGCTGCTGCACCGCGTTCTCGAACAGGATGCTGAGCGAATGGCTCTGGGCCTGGTACAGCGAGCCCATCGCCATTGCCGGCGCCTCGGCGACCACCTTGACGTTGACCTGCGTGACGGCATCGGTAATCGCGGGATTGACCTGGCACACCTGACACGTATCACTCATTTTTTGCTCCTTGATTCACGTAGTTGAGAGGTCGCACGCTGGGGCCGGCCGGTTTCGCGTCCAGTTGCCTGACTTCGGCCGCCTGACTTCAACCGCATGCCCCGCGTGCTACTCCATGGACGCTGGCCCGGGGGTATCGTGAACAGAAGTGGTGGCGGTGCCGCTGGCGGCCGGTTCGTGCAGTTCGGCCGGACAGGCGCCGATGCGTTGCAGCCGCTCGTCTATCGCGTCGAGCCGCACGGCGAGCCGTTCGGCGAGCGGATCGACGTACTGCCGGAAGCAGGCTTCGATTTCCTGCCGGATGAGGCCTGTCAGTTGTTCGCCGATCACCGCCAGCGCCTCGCGGGTACTGTCCTGGATGTCGGCCGCGCCGGATGTCTGCGCGTCGCCCGGCGGCGCGTGCGCGTCGAGTACGCCGGACACCTTCTGCTGTTCCGATGCCAGCATGCCGAGGGTCGTCTCGTTCTGCGCGTCGATCGTCTGCAGGATGCCGCGCATCTTCTCGTACGCCTTCTGCTGGTTGAGCTGCAGAAAATGCTTGACCTGCTCTCGCGCCTCCTGCCGGGTCTTCAATCGCGGCAATGGCGGGTTCGCGGCGCTCGCCTGCGCGGCCGTGCCGGCGGGCGGCGCCGGCCGGGTCCCGTGACTACCCGGCAGCCGCTCGAGCAGCGCCCGTTCTTCGCCCGGCTCCAGGGGCCGTCCCAATCGCTTCTCCGCGAACTGCCGCAGCAAGGGGTCGAGTGCGTCGTTGCTCATGGCTCACACCTCCTCGATGGCCGCCCGCGGTGCCGGAGCGTGCGGTTCGGGTGCGGATGGACGCAGCGCCGAGGCGCCTCGGCCGGCGGACTGCATTGGATATCGCATGGTGTTCTCCGGGAAATGGAAATGCGGCGGCCCTGCCGGAAATTCCGGCAGCGCCGCTGCAGGGACGAACCGTGCGACGGGTCTGTGAAGTCAGTCGGCGCCGGCATCGGGCGTTCCGCCGCAGATGTCGGGAATGGCCTCGAGGGGCGAGCGCATTGCATCGCGCGTCAATCCCGCGCGGATGGCGGCCATGCGAACGCGTTCGGATCGCCGGGCGGCCATTCCTCGATGCCTTTCCACCCGCGCATCACGTCTTCCCGCGGCTTCTTGTTGCCTTTCCGATATCCGACCTGCAACGATTGGATCGACGGACGAACCCTGATTCCAGGTGCGTTATTCATGCAATCGACTGACGGGTACCTTGCGATCGTCGGCTGTCGCATGTGCGGGTGAGTGTTCGCGAAGGACAAGAAAGGTTGCCTCGCGAGATCCGGGCGACGCGATCCCGGGCGGGGGACGTCAGGGCCATTCGACGTTTCCCCTGCCCCCGGTCCCCGACAATTCTTGACTGTTCCCGCACCGCCGAACTGGTACGATGCCGGTCGACTCGGTGTGGACGGCAGCCTGGAGACGTTCAACCGTCCCCCTTTTTATGCCCCCAACCGGCCAATCGCGTCGCCCCGTCCAGGCGACACGGTGCCCCGACCGCACCGCGTCCCCCGTTCTACCCCGCAACACCCCCCTTCTCTTATTCAAACCTCCCAGCCCGTATG
>NZ_JPGM01000096.1:0-28139 GCF_000731655.1 Burkholderia sp. MSh2
CCGTCGCCGACACCACCTTCACCGCCTTCTGCGCGGTCACCTCGATGTTGTCCGACTGCGCCTGGATCTCCACCTTGCCCTTGCCCGCGAACAGCTTCATCCCCGCGTTCTGCGCGAACAGGCTCAGCTTCTGCCCGATGCTCGCCAGCAGCGACTTGCCCGCCGCAACATGCACGCTCTGCCCGCTCGCCACGTTCACGTGATCGTTCGCAACCACATGCACCGACTGCTGCGTCGACATCCCGATCCCCGACGGGCTGCCGAACAGCATCACCGGTTCCTTGAACGCGTTCGCGCTGCCCGTGCCGCCGCCTGCCGTGCGTCCGCCCGACGCGCTGCCCGATGCACTGTCCTGCGTCGCGTCCGTGAACGCACGCATCGTGTCCTGCGCATCCTTCAGGCTTTCCGCCTGGTGCTGCTCGCTCACCTCCGACATCGCCTCGACGAGGCTCTCGCCCGTCACCAGCTGCTGCTGCGCTTCCTTCACGTCGAGCGGCTGGCTGTTCGCCGCCTTCGGATGCGTCGTCACGTACAGGCCCTGGCTGGCCCGCACCGCGCCGTACGCATCCGAGCGCAGGTCGAACCCGCTGCCGAGATACGCCCCGCGTGAATTGGCGTTGTGGTCGATGATGTAGCCGAGATGCAGCAGGCTGTTCGCGCTGCTGCTCATCAGCTGCACGCGGTTCTGCCCGGTTGCGTCGTCCATCACGAGCTGGTTGTAGCCGCTGCCCGAATACTCTTTTGACCGATAGCCCGACAGGATCCCGTCGGTATGCCACTGCGGCTGGTTCGCGCCGTTGTACACGCGCCCGACCGCCAGCGGCCGGTCGCAATCGCCGCCGATGTAGTTGATCAGCACTTCCTCGCCGATCCGCGGCACATGCACGCCGCCGTAGCCGCCGCCGGTATCCGACTGCACGACGCGCACCCAGCACGACGCGTTCTCGTTGCCCGGGTTCAGGCGATCCCACACGAACTGCACGCGAATCCGGTTCAGCGCGTCGGTATAAACCTCTTCGCCCTGCGGCCCGACGACGATCGCCGTCTCGAGATGCATCTCCGGCTTGTGATGCTCGAACGGGCTGCGATACGGCACGCTCACGCGCTGCGCTTCGACCTCGACGAGATAGAAACCGACCGACCCGTCGCCGTGCGATACCTCGAGGCCGGGTGTGTTTTCGTAACGCGCGCGCACCTGACCGAGCGCGCGACCCAGGCTATGCGGGAAATCCGAGTCGGTGCCCGATACGGGCAGGTTGTTCTCGATCCACCAGGAAACACCGATCGCGGCGAACTCGCGCTGATCGGCGGAATCGCGTTCGTGCGCGGGGTGATCGGCCAGCGTGAAGCGCCGGCCCGCATCGATCGCGCGCACGCCGCCCGCGCCATGAAAGCGCTTCGCCTGCGACTCCCACTCTTCCATCCGCACCTTCGTCAGATGGTCGCCGCGCGACTGGTCGAGATACGTATAGGCGCCGGTGTACTCGTAGACCTCGAGCTGATCCGGCAGCTCGCCCTGGCCGCCCATCGTCGGCAGCGACGTGCCCTTCGGATTCGACGGCTGTGAAGGATTCTTGTAGTCGAACGTGCGCGTCGTGCGGGTCACGCTCTGCAGCGTGCGCGTGCCCGACCATTGCGTGAACGCGTCGGCCTCGCTGCCCACGCCGCCGCGATAGAAGCGCACGGTTTCCGGCGACAGCGGCGCGAACGCCTGCAGGTTGTCGGTGATGACGAGCGTATGCGACTTGCCGTCGTCGGCCTGCTGCCACGCGCCGTACAGCCCCTCGTCTTCCATCAGCCGGTGCACGAAGTTCCAGTCCGTCTCGCTTTGCCGCGTGTACGACCGGTTCTCCAATGGCTGCGACAACGCAAACCGGAACAATCCGCGCGCTTCCGGATGCGTGTCGAGCACATCGGAAATAATTTCCTCTGCGTGCTTGTCGATCCAGATTTTCTCGTCGCGGCGGAACCGCAGCACATGCATCCACGCGTGCAGTTCGAGCTGATAGGTCGTTACCCCGCCTTTCGCGCCAAGCCGGCGCGCGGAGTAGATATAGCCGCTGACGGGCCGGTACGCATTGTTCGCCTGCTGAATCCACAACGTGGCCGGCTGGGCGATCAGCTTCTTGAGTTCGAGATCGTCATTGCCCGCGACGACATCGAGCGTGAACGAATAGTCTCGTCCGATCCGCGATCGGCCGATGGCGCGCTGTACGGCGAGTACGTTGACTCCCAACGGCGTATCCAACTTGAGCAAACGGTCCTGCTGAAGCAATCCGCCGCGAAGCGCGGCGCCGACGTTCGGCACGTTCATGATGCAGCCCTTTTTTATTTCAGCACCCTCGGATGGTGTCTGTGACTCAGTCGCGCGAGATTCTACCGTTTAATCAGGGCATTAAGACTAATCGTCGGACCAGGAACAGGGGCATGACCGCAACACGCGCGGCACGATCCGCCATGCGGATTGCGCCGGCCGCCGTCGCATCGTTCGGGTCAAGCTGGCGCGTCGTCGTTGCCCAGGCCGCTGCGTTTCAACACCTCCCGCAGACACACCGGACACACATACTCACCGGCGTCCCACAGCCGCGCGACCATGTCCCGATCGTCGATCCGGAACGTCGAATCGACGATGTCGATATCCGGCCCGAACACCTTGCGCAAAAACGCTTCGTCGAACCAATACGTGGGTTCATGCTTCACGCGGGCATCGATCACGCGCACGACGTGACAATCACGGATCACATCGATCGTCAGGATCGCCGTTTCGATATCCGGCGATGCCCGCGTCGGCCGGATCAGCCCATGAAGCTCGCATCGCGCGAAATTGCGAGGCCACTTTGCATTCGCCGCGACGACAGACGTGTCGAACGCCTGCTCTTTCGTCGTCGGTTTATAAGGCGCCTCGCCGGAGCGCACGAGCAGTTCGTCCAGGCACGCCAAACACATGTATGCGCGCAAGCGCTCCAGCGCCGCGATCTTCGGAAAGACCTTCACGTGCGCGACCTGATCGACAAAGGTCGCATCGGCCTCGTGCTCGTCGAGCTCGGCGCGCAACATCCACATCTCCCAGCTGTATCTCGGCCGGTCGAGCGAGACCTTCACGAGTTCGCCGGGCCCACACTGCGCGCGCAGCCTGATGCGTGCGGCAACGCCCGTCGACGTCGTCGCCGTGGAAACATCTCCATGCCGATGGCAAACGCTCAGTCCCATTACTCACTCCGGTTGCGAGCGGCACTCGCGTCGCCCTGCTCTTTCTTCGGTTTCATCGCGCCGTGGAAGACATCGATCATTCACGCACCGTATCCATGGCGTTCGATGACGTACCGTCCCGGCCCGCGCCATGAGACGGAACGGTACCCGCTTCGAAGAACGCCGATCTCCCGGTAATACTCGACGAGTGCCTGCGGACTCCAGTCGCGGCCCGCGGAAAACAGCGCATCGAGATCGACGAGCGCGGCAACGAGCGCCTGACGGTCGTTGTCGTCCGCGATCGCGCGTTCCCAGCGACCTGATTGCCGAGCGAAGCCCAACCGTACCAGCACATCGGCAGCAGTCACCAGATCGGTCATGACAACCGCAACGTGACCGGCGATATCCGTCACCAGCATCTCATCGACAGGTGCCTTCATCGATCGCTTCGTCCAGTGTCGTCCCCTGTGATCATCCTGCTTCCTTCGTGAGCCATCTAATGATCTCCGCGACGTCGTCGCCAGACAGCTTGCCGACACGATCAACCGACACCCCATAGTCGAGATCGAACTTCACGTTGAATCGCTCGCCCTTGTAGCGGCAGCACAAGACATCGGCTTCCGGGATCGACACGCGCTGCTCGAGCACGATGTCGCCTGAGTGTTGCTGCATCCGGCGTACGACGGCATCGATATCGAGCGCGTCGAGCCGGGTCATCGAAGAATCGGTCATGTGCCGTGAGCCTGTGCGCCAGGCGTTCGCATCCTGAATGCCGGCGATTCTACAGACATGACCGCGCGTGCATCGTCGAAAGCGCTTCACAGCTTCCCGATTCGTTCCTCTGCTCGCCGCACGCAGTGCATATCCCGAGCGGATCACAGTCGCCGGACTGTGCTTATCCAACGGTGTTAACAGAGTTCGTATATATACGTAGTGATAGTTAACAAGCGCTGTGCCTCACAGTGGATAACGTCCCTAACATCATGAATTCTCAGCAGGAAGCGGAATGCATAACCATGGGTGTCGCGCGTGAACAGCTCCGCGCAGCACAGAACAACTTTTCGTCGATTCACAGACTCGCCGACATATCCTCAATCGTTCCACTGTGAATCCAGAGGCTTGCAGGACGGTTATCCAGAGGGGAATGTGGATAACACCACAGCGCAGCGACGCGTTTTGCTGTGATGCGACGAGGCGACATCAACGCTCCCGGCATCGCCACGCGACCTCGATCGCCGTCCCCCGCGCGCCCCGATTCAAAAAATTTTCACGAAAGGGCTTGTGCTCCTCAAAAACCCTCTCTATAATTCGCGGCTTCTTAGGCTCGTAGCTCAGTTGGTTAGAGCACCACCTTGACATGGTGGGGGTCGTTGGTTCGAATCCAATCGAGCCTACCAACGAACAAAATGAAGGGGTCTGGCAGCACAACTTGCCTACAGGCAATGCGGCTCGCCAACATACAAACGCCACGCGGCAACTTCGCGTGGCGTTTTTCTTTTTCCGGCCGAAACAACGCATGTTGCCCCGATGCGTTGCGCGATCCACGGCATCGCATCCTTCCTCACCGACCCCTCGATTCGCCATACAACGGCCACCGCGCCGCGCGTAGAATCGTGTGCGCATCGAAGCGGCCGTTCCGGCCGTCGCCCGATTTCCAACGCATCAAAACAACAACGCGCGATCCGCGCGACCGAGAGCACACGACATGTCCGACGTCACGACCGCCACATCGTCCGCGAGCAACGACGAAATCGCTGCTTATGTCGGCAAGAAAGCCGCCTGGTTCGAGCGGAAATGGACGCTCGCCGCATCGCGCAAGAACCGGCAGTCGTGGAACTGGGCAGCCTGTTTCCTGGGCCCGGTCTGGATGGCGTATCGATGCATGTACTGGCAGGCGGCGGCCGTCCTCGGCGCGTCGCTCGGGATCACGCTGGTCGAGCTGCTGTTCTTCCCGAAATACTTCGAATCGAGCACGCTCGACCCGGTCACGATCGGGATCGCGGTGTCGCTCGGCTGGTACGGGAACGGCCTCTACAAGGCGCATGTCGAGCGCCGGATCGACAAGCTGCGCCCGAACGCGACGTCCCGCGAATCGTTTCTTGCGCTGCTGGAAGCGCAGGGCGGCACGAACTGGCTCGCGGCGACCGGTTTCTCGGTCGCGACACCGTTGCTCGGCTTCCTGATGATCATGATCCGCAATCTCGTGATCGGGACGTATTGATTGTGCGAACCGGCGGCCGGTAAAGCAGGGCGGCAGGACGGAGCGTAGCGCGCATCGCGGCCGTGCATGCGCACGGCACCCGACGCGCAATCCCGCCGCCCTCAATGCAGGTGCTTCAACTTGTCAGGATTCCGCACGACATAGATCGCGACGATCTTCCCGTCCTCGATCTCGAGCGCCGTAGTCTGCAGCTCGCCATCGGATTCCAGCGTGACGAAACCCGGCAGCCCGTTGATGAACCCCGCACGCACGAGCTTCGACGCGTGCGTGACGAACAGTTCGGCCAGGTACTCGTGCACCTTCATCACGCGCTCGAAACCGAATACCGGCTTGCCCGTGGCCGAGCGCTTGCCGCCGCCGTCCGAATGCAGGCTCACGTCCTCGGCAAGCATCGCGCCGAGCGTGCGCAGGTCGCCGCTGCGCGATGCCGCGAAAAACGCTTCCGCCAGTTCGATCCCGCGCTGCTTCTCGACATGGAAACGCGGCCGCGCCTCGCGCACATGCGTGCGGGCCCGCGCGGCGAGCTGGCGGCACGCGGCCGGGTCGCGCTGGATCGTCGTGGCCACTTCGTCGAACTCGAGGCCGAACACGTCGTGCAGCAGGAACGCCGCGCGTTCGAGCGGCGAAAGCCGTTCGAGCGCGAGCAGCAGCGGCAGCGTGACGTCTTCCTGCTCGTCCTCGTCGACGACCGGCTCGGGCAGCCACGGGCCGATGTAGGTCTCGCGCTGGTGCCGCGCGGACTTCAGCTGGTCGAGGCACATGCGCATCACCATGCGGCGCAGGAACGCCTCGGGCACGCGCACCTCGGTGCGGTCGACGTCCATCCAGCGGATGAACGCCTCCTGCACGACGTCCTCGGCATCCGCGACGGAACCGAGCATCCGGTATGCGACGCGGATCAGCGTGCGCCGCAGCGGGTCGAAGCTCGCGGCTGCGTCGGCCCGTTCGTCGGCGCGGCCGCTGGCCGGATCGCGGCTCGGCATCAGGCCACCATCTTCGCGGCGGCGGCCTTCGCGTCGGCCGGGGCGATCCACAGCCCGAAGCCGACGGCGAGCCGGTTCCAGCCGTTGATCACGTTGATCATCAGCGTGAGTTTCACCTGTTCCTCCTGGCTGAAGTGGTCGTTCAGCGCCGCGTAGGCCGCTTCGTGCGCCGCATGACCCTCCGACAGCCGCGTGAGCGCATCGGTCCAGCCGAGCGCCGCGCGTTCGCGGTCGGAGTAGCAGGGCGCTTCGCGCCACGCGGACAGCAGGTAGATGCGCTGCTCGGTCTCGCCTTGCCCGCGCGCCTCGGCCGTGTGCATGTTAATGCAGTTCGCGCACGCGTTGATCTGGGACGCGCGGATCTTGACCAGCTCGATCAGCGCCGGTTCGAGGCTCCCGGCGGCGGCGACCGACACGGTCATCCAGTCCTTCATCAGCGCGGGGGCGGCGGCAAACGGATTGAGTTTCGCAGTCATGGTTCCTTCTCCTTTCGTGTGGGTTCCGGTGACATGACGAGCGAGCTGCCGCGCGTGTGACATCGACGCAAGAAAATTCCGGAAACCTTCGCGAATGCGATGTCGCAGGCAAAGGGTCGGGCCGTTCACGCGGAGCCGCCGCCCGCGTTCGTCATACAAACGCGCGCATCACGAAGCCGTCGCTCACGACCGTCGCGCGTTGTCATGGGCCGTCAGTAGCCGGACCGGCTGGCCGGTTCGCGGTTAATCCGCTGGCCTGCCCATCCGGGCAGGCTTCACCGCGTCGTCGCGCGGCCGATGCGCTCTCCATCGACACTTTCATTTTTCTTTCGGACGCGGTCCGTCCGCATCCCGATTCGCAGCATTCACATTTCTGGACCATACTGTTCTGCAAGGGCAGATGAAGGGACGCCGCATCAGCGGCCCGGCGCGCGCGCCGGCTGCCCGACGACGCAGCAGCAGGTCGCACGCCAGCCGCGCGCCTCACGCGCAAGGCTTTCCCTTTTCCGGCAACGCAACGCAGCGAATCGCGACGTGGACGGTAAACCGATGAGCCTCCTAGCCTCACAGCTTCAGCGCCGTTACCAGGACGTGCGCGCCCACAGCGTCGCGCTGACCGCGACGCTGTCCGCCGAAGACCAGGCCGTGCAGTCGATGCCGGACGCGAGCCCGACGAAGTGGCACCTCGCGCATACGACCTGGTTCTTCGAGACCGTCGTGCTGATGCGCCGCGTGCCCGGCTACGCGCCGTTCGACGGCGCGTTCCAGTTCCTCTTCAATTCCTACTACGAAGCGCTCGGCCCGCGCCATCCGCGGCCGCAGCGCGGGCTGCTCACGCGTCCGTCGCTCGACGAGGTGCACGCATACCGGCAATACGTGGACGATGCGCTGCTGCGCGCGCTGGCCGGCGCCGACGCGGCGCAGCTCGACGCGATCGCGCCCGAAGTCGAGCTCGGCCTGCATCACGAGCAGCAGCACCAGGAACTGATCGTCACCGACATGCTGCACGCGTTCTCGTGCAACCCGCTGAAGCCGGCGTTCCGGCCGCGCAACGGGATGGACGGCGACGCGATGGCCGCGGGCGACGCCGGCGCGCAGCGCTGGCTGCGCCAGGCGGGCGGGCTCGTCGAGATCGGCCACGCCGGCGAGGCGTTCTCGTTCGACAACGAACGGCCGCGTCATACGGCGCTCGTACGGCCGTACGAAATCGCGAACCGCCTCGTGACGAACGCGGAATTCGCGGCGTTCATCGCAGAGGGCGGCTACACGCGCCCCGAATACTGGTTGTCCGACGGCTGGGCGACCGTGCAGCGGGAAGGGTGGCAGGCGCCCGCGTACTGGCTGCCCGGCGAAGGCGACGCGGCCGCGACGCAGGCCTGGCGCACGTTCGGCCTGCACGGCGTCGAACCGCTCGCGCCCGATGCCCCGGTGTGCCATGTGAGCTTCTACGAAGCAGCCGCGTATGCGGAATGGGCCGGCGCGCGGCTGCCGACCGAATTCGAATGGGAAGCGGCGTTCCTCGCCGAAGGCATCCGGCAGATGCTCGGGCACGTGTGGCAGTGGACGCGCTCGTCCTACGAGCCCTATCCGGGCTTCCGGCCGCTCGCGGGCGTGGCGGCCGAATACAACGGCAAGTTCATGGTCGGCCAGCAAGTCCTGCGCGGCAGCAGCATCGCGACGCCGCCCGGGCACGAACGGCCGACGTACCGCAATTTCTTTCCGCCGGCCGCGCGCTGGCAATTCACGGGAGTGCGACTTGCGCGAGACGTCTGACCAGACGGCCACGAGCGGTGGCCAGCAACCCGCCCGCGATTCGCGGCCGAGCGCGTTCGAGCGCGACCTGATCGACGGACTGTCGCGCACGCCGCGCAGCATTCCGCCGAAATACTTCTACGATGCGGCCGGCTCCGCGCTGTTCGACCGCATCTGCGAACTGCCGGAGTATTACCCCACGCGCACCGAGCTCGGCATCCTGCGCGACCGCGCGGCCGAGATCGTGCGGCGCGTCGGCCCGCATGCGGACATCGTCGAATTCGGCGCGGGCTCGCTCGAGAAGATCCGCGTGCTGCTCGACGCGTTCGCGGGCAACTACGCGAACGCGCCGGCGCGCTACGTGCCGGTCGACATCTCCGCCGACCACCTGCACGACGCCGCCGCACGGTTGCGGGCGGCCTATCCGTGGCTCGACGTCGCGCCGCTCGCGGCCGACTACACGAAGGCCGAGCAACTCGCCGAGCTGACCGGAACGCCGCGGCGGCGCATCGGTTTCTTCCCCGGCTCGACGATCGGCAACTTCTCGCCGGAGGAAGCCGACGCATTCCTGCACGATGCCGCGCGACTGCTGCGCGGCGGCGGCTTGCTGGTGGGCGCCGATCTCGTGAAGGACGAAGGTACGCTGCACGACGCGTACAACGACGCGCAGGGCGTGACCGCGCAGTTCAACCTGAACCTGCTGGTGCGCGCGAACGCCGAACTCGGCGCGGATTTCGACGTCGACGCGTTTTCGCATTGCGCGTTCTACGACCGCGAGCGGCAGCGCATCGAGATGCATCTCGTCAGCGACGTCGCGCAGACCGTGCACGTGCGCGGCCATGCATTTCGCTTCGACGCCGGCGAGCGCATCCACACGGAGAACTCGCACAAGTTCACGATCGACGGCTTTCGCGCGATCGCGCGCCGCGCGGGATTCGTGCCCGATACCGTGTGGACCGATGCGGACAACCTGTTCAGCGTGCACTGGCTGCGCAGCGTCGACGATATCCGCGCGTAACGCGCGCTTGCGAACCGCTTGCGCATGCGGCGGGCGGTTCGTTCCTGACGCGCGCCGGCGCGCCCCGATGGCCGGGACCGATGCCGGACATCCCCGGTCTGCCGATTCGATGCGCCGTTGCAACGGCGTGTAGAGTCGCGCCTCTACCTTGTCCCGCCGGGTTCCACGCGTGCCGGTAAACGTCCGTTACCGCTCTCGCATACCCGTTTCACCTGTGTCCGCGCCCGATGCCTAGACTCCGAACCGTATTCACATGAAGCACGATACGTGCAGGGAGTCGCGAGATGAGCAGGAAACTTCTTCTCGGTGCAGTTCTCGGTGTGGCGGCGCTGGCAGCCTCGGGCGTCGCATCGGCCCACGTCGACGTGTCGGTCGGCATCGGCGTGCCCGTCTATGCGGCGCCGGCACCCGTCTACGTGGCTCCGCCGCCGCCGGTCGCGTACGCGCCGGTAGGCTATCGTTACGACGACTGGCGCGCGCGCGAATGGCGCGAACGCGAGTGGCGTCGCCATGAATGGCGCGAACATGCGTGGCATGATCGCGGTGGCCGCTGGTATTGAGCGGCTGGATCGATGAAAACAAGAGGAGCTTGAACACATGACGTCCATTCGACACATCGGGCAGTACGCGATCGCCGCCGTCGTTGCGTTCGCCACGATCGGCAGCGCGCATGCGGCGGGTTGCATGAAGGGCGCGGTCGTCGGCGGGGTTGCCGGCCACTACGCCGGCCACCATGCGGTCGTTGGTGCGGTCGGCGGCTGCATCGTCGGCCATCACATGGCGAAGAAACACGCGGAAGAGCTGGCCGCGCAACACAAGGCCGCCGCGCAGGGCATGCAGCCGGTGCAGTAAGCCGCGTCGTTGCCGGGGCGCCGCTACGGCAGGTTGCCCCGGCTGGCGCGCATCGCGCGCGCCTCATGAAGTCTCATGAAAAAAGGGCGGCTCGCGCCGCCCTTCGTTTCAGCGCCCGGCGCCCTTCAGCAGCGCCGCGGGCTCGAACAGCGCATCCGCCTGCCTGACGCGCACGAAGCGCGCCGCGCCGTCGCCATCCACCAGCGCCCGGAAATGCGCTTCGCCGCACGCGAGCTTCGCGCGCTCGTGCTCGCTCGGCGCGTTGCCATCCGCATTCGGCGTATCGACGACGAAGTACAGCCGCTCGCCGCCGTCCTGCTCCGCGAGCACGGCCCAGTCCGGGTGATAGCTGCCGAGCGGCGTCGACACGCGGAACCACGCGGGCAGCTTCGCATACAGCTTCACGCCGTCGTGCGCCTCGAGCGCATCGGCGAATGCGCGTTCCGCGTCCGTCTCGCACACGACCGCTTCATGGATCGATTTGCGCGCGTCGGGCCGCAGGTTGCGCAGATAGCCGGTCAGCGCCTCGCTCTCGAACGATTCGAGCGCGTGCACGTGGCGCTCGCCGAGCTTGCGGTACGCAATGCCCGCGACGAGCGCCAGCCGCTTGCAGCGGTTGATCGCCTCGGCGGCGACCGCGATGAACTGCTGCGGATTCACCCGGAAATCGTCGAGCCGGCCGCTGTCGGCCAGGATCGTCGCGAGCGAACGGCGCGTGAGCTGCGTGCGGTCCTGCAGTTCGGTGAGCAGGTCGGGCAGCGGCAGTTCGCCTTCGTCGAGCAGCACCGTGCCGGCGCCGGCCACCTCGATCGCCTCGATGCCGGCCTTGCCGATGTCGATCTCGGCCTTGCGCCACTGCAGCCGCGCGCGCGCGATGTCCGGCGCGTCGTGCAGCGCGGCCGCGCAGTCGCGCACGAGCTTCGCGTTGTCGAATTCGACGCGGTAGACGGTGCGATGACGGATCCGGTCCCACAGCGCACCGAAATCGTCGCCGAACACGACGGCCTTGCCCGACGCGTCGCGCCGCAACGCGATCGCGCGGCGCTCGTCCGCATTGCGCACCGCGAAGCGGCCCGACAGCTTGCGCAGCGTCGCGACGATCGGCGCGCGCAGGATCTCGAACGCATCCGGCAGCACCAGCGCGCTCTGGCGCAGCGCGTCCTTCAGGCGGTCGAGCACCTTGCCCTGCGCATCGACGTAGCCCTGTTCGTGCAGGTGATTCCACAGCACGCGCGACAGCTCGACGCCGAGCGCATGCGCGGGCCCGTCGCCTTCCTGCACGGGCAGCGCCGCGAACTGGTGTTCCTCGACGATTCCGAAACGGATGCCCGTGTCGGCCTCGATTTCCTTCTGCAGGTTCTCCGCGAACGACTCGTAGCGCTCGGTCGCGATCACGGTGAGCGTGTTCACGCCCGCGTCGCGCACCCGTTCGCCGTCCTGGTCGACGGCGAGGCGCAGCCCGCGGCCGAGCGTCTGGCGGCGCTCGCGCTCGGTCTGGATGTCGCGCAGCGTGCAGATCTGGAATACGTTCGGGTTGTCCCAGCCTTCCTTCAGCGCCGAGTGCGAGAAGATGAACTTCAGCGGCGTGTCGAACGACAGCAGCGCTTCCTTCTCGCGCATGATCAGGCCGTACGCGCGCTCCGCGTTCTCGCGGGCCGCGGCGCTGCTCTCGCTCGTGTCGGTCCAGCCGCCCTTGCGGTCGATCGAGAAATAGCCGTTGTGCGCGCGTCCGACTTCGAGCGCGACGTCGACGCCGTCGAACAGCGCGCGGTAGGCCGGCACGCGTGCCGCCCGCGCATATTCCTCTTCGAAGATCAGCGCGTAGTCGCCCTTCGCGGGCATCCCGTTCTCGTCGTAGCGGCGGTAGCGCTCGACCGAGTCGACGAAGAACAGCGACAGCACCTTCACGCCGCGCTCCGCGAGGCGCAGCTCCTTGTCGAGATGCTCGCGGATCGTGCGGCGGATCATCTCGCGCTGCACGGCGAGCGTATCGATGTCGCCGAACGCCTCGCCGAGCGACAGGAACGCTTCACCCTCGGGGTGGCGCAGCTCGACGTATTCGGCGCCCTTCACCGCATGCACTTCGCCGATCCGCAGGCCCGCGTACAACGCACGTCTGGTCAGGCGTTCGAGATCGTCGCCGTCGGTGGCCGACACGATCTGGCGCTTCACGCCGGCCGCCGTCGCGACGTCGAGCTCGACGCGCGCGCTGATCGCGCCGCGCCGGTTCGACACGCCGACGAGCCGCACGTACGGCTTGTTGTGCGCGTCCTCGACGATCGCCGACGCGATCTCGATCTGCTTGACGAGCTTGCGCTCGTACGCGTCGACCGCGTCGAGCCGGTACACCATGTGGTGCCGGTCGACGTGCGTGGCCGAGTAGCGCAGCGTGCAGAGCGGCGCCATCGCGGCGAGCGCTTCGCGGCCGCGGCCTTCGAGCCCGCCGTCGACGCTCTGCGGCTCGTCGACGATCACGATCGGCCGGGTCGCGCGGATCAGGTCGATCGGCTTCTCGCCGCCGGTCTTCTCGCTGTCCTTGTAGAGGTTGTTGATTTCCTTCTTGTTGATCGCGGCGACCGTCATCACCATGATCTGGATCGCCGCGCTCGCCGCGAAGTGGCGCACCTGGCCGAGCTTCGCGGAGTCGTACAGGAAGTAGTCGTACGGTACGCCCGCGTACAGCGCGCGGAAGTGATCCTCGGTGATGGAAAGCGTCTTGTGCACGCCTTCCTTGATCGCGATCGACGGCACGACGATCACGAATTTCGTGAAGCCGTAGCGGCGGTTCAGCTCGAAGATCGTGCGCAGGTATACATAGGTCTTGCCGGTGCCGGTTTCCATCTCGACCGTGAAGTCGCGCGAGCCGGGCAGGCCGCCGGACGGCGGCAACCCGCCGCGCAGCTGCACGTCGGCGAGGTTGCGCGCGAGCGCGTCGTCGGTCAGCGACAGCCGGTTGCCGACGCCCTGTTCCGATACCGCGAAGCCCAGCGAACCCTGTGCGGCGGCCGTGGTGCCGGGCGCGGCGTTCGCGAGCACGCTGAAGTCGCCGCGATACGATTCCTGGCCGCGAAACAGGTCGCAGACGGCGTCGATCGCCTCGCGCTGGTAGTCGAGATCCGCTTCGAAATGCAGCCGCATCACAGGCTCCGCACGCGCTTCACGCCGTGCTGTTCGAGCAGCGCGGCGAGATTGAGCTTCGCGACGTCGTCAACGAAGCCGCTGTCGCGGAACAGGCACGTGACGTCGCGCGTCGCGCCGGTCGCGTCGAGCAGGTCGACGATGCCGTCGGCGAGCGGGCCCGCGTCGTCGCGCGCGATGCGCGCGTCGAAGCATGCGACGATCGAGCGGCCGATCAGGTGCACGGCCTTGCCGGCCACCTGGTGATGCTCGACCGGCGTGCACAGGTCGAGGCCGAGCTTCAGCGTCAGCTCGGCGAGCAGGTCGTCCTCGGTGCGGCCGGTCTTCACGTGCTCGACAGAGGCGAACAGCGCATGATCGAAATCGTCGCGACGCGGGTCCCACTCGATCACGTTGGTCGTGTCGAGCCGGTAGACGCGGAAGCCGAGGTCGCCATAGCTTTCCGGATAATCGCGCGCGACCTGCTGCGCGGCGCGGCGCAGGCGCTCCTTCGTGATTTCGGCGAGGGTCGACGGTTTCTTCAGCTTCGCGCAGAAATCGGCCGCGCTCGTCTGCGTCTTGTCGCGGCGGTCGAGCGCCTCGGGCAACTGCACGAGCACGTAGCGGCGCGCGCCGCCGTCGGTCGCGTTCACCTGCATCACCGCGTGGCCGGTCGAGCCGGAGCCCGCGAAGCAGTCGAGCACGATGTCGTCGCCGCGCGTGCACCAGCCGATCACGGCCGCCGCGAAATCGACCGGCTTCGGTTGGTCGAACGGAATGCCGAGCGTCTTCAGCAGCGCGTCGTCGGAGCCCGCGAACGGGAGCACCGACGGCACGTTCTCGTACATGTTCTCGTCGAGGTAGTAGATCCGCTGCGGCTGCGTGGTTTCGTCCGCGCCGAATTCGATCTGGCCGCGCTCGATCAGCGCCTGCATCGTCGCGGGCGGGTTGCGCCAGCCGCGCGCCGGCATCGCGCACGGCTTGCCGGTGGCCGGGTGGATCAGCGGCGTGAAATACTCTTCCGGCGCCTTCTTCTTGTTCGGCCAGGCCATCGACACGAGGCGGTACACGCGGCCGTCCTCCGACAGCCGGTCGTACATCACCTCGCCGCCCGACAGGTTGGTCTGCGCCTTCATCCACGCGCGGTACGCCTTCTGCGCATCCTTCGCGTTGCCGCTGCGGTATACCGCGTCGTGCGCGGCGTCGAGCATGCGCTGCGCGTTGCGCTTCGGGCGCTTGAGCGGCGCCTGCTCGAGCAGCGTCTCGGCGTTGCGCGCGAACAGCACCAGCGATTCGTGCTGGTACGCGACGCCGCGCGCGTCGCCCTTCGGGTTGCGCTTGTCCCACACGGCCACGCCGAGCTCGTTCTCCTCGCCGAAGATCTCGCGCAGCATCAGCACCAGCGCGTGCACCTCGTGCTCGTCGATGTGCACGGCGATCAGCCCTTCGTCGGACAGCAGCGCGTGCGCGAGCTTCAGGCGCGGATACATCATGTTCAGCCAGTCGGTGTGGAACCGGCCGTTCGCCTCGGTGTTCGTGCTGCGCTTCGCGCCGCCCTGGGTCTGGCCGGTCATCGCCAGGTAGTGGCGAATGCTGTCGCTGAAGTCGTCCGGATAGACGAAATCGCTGCCCGTGTTGTAGGGCGGGTCGATATAGACGAGCTTCACCTTGCCCGCATAGCTCTTGTGCAGCAGCTTCATCACGTCGAGGTTGTCGCCCTCGATCACGAGATGGCGCGTGTCGTCCCATGCGACGCTGTCGTCGGGGCAGGGCCGCAGCGTGCCCGTCGACGGCGTCAGCGCGGCCTGGCGCGCGCTGCGCTTGCCGTGCCAGTGGAAGCCGTAGCGCTCGTCGGCGTCGCCGACCGTGCGTTCGCCGATCAGCGCCTTCAGCACGTCGACGTCGACCGACGCGCCGTCCGGGCCTTCGGTCACGAGTTCGGGGAACAGCGCCTTCAGGCGCGCGACGTTGTCGGCCGTGAAATCCGTCGACATCGCCTGCGGGCTCGCCGCATCGAGTTTCTGCATCGTCTTTTCCATCGGAGCCCGGCCGCGCGCGCCAGGACGTCGGGCGCGCTCGCGGCACCGGCGGCAATGGCCGCCCGGGCAAACCCGAAACGCTAGCGAGTCGGTCGGCTGAGGTC
The DNA here is from genome assembly GCF_000731655.1 of Burkholderia sp. MSh2. Classification (NCBI taxonomy): domain Bacteria; kingdom Pseudomonadati; phylum Pseudomonadota; class Betaproteobacteria; order Burkholderiales; family Burkholderiaceae; genus Burkholderia; species Burkholderia sp. MSh2. The sequence continues at coordinate 15,752 of NZ_JPGM01000096.1, forward strand.
AAGCGCCGATGTGGGCCGATCGTGCGCGCATCGGCCGCGATCGCCCGCCGGACGGGCCGCAAGCGGTTTCTGGCCGGTTGTCGCACGGGCCGGCCCGAGGGTGCGGCGCGGCCCCCGGGAACCGGCGAAGAACGGACGAAAAAAGGGCACGGTCGCATGGACGTGGGCCTGCCGTGTCCATGGGGTGAGCGGCAAGCACCTCGCTCCGGCCGGCTGGCACGTCGACGGGGCGCCGGCGTTCATTGCGTTCGCGACGTGCGACGCCTGCCGGATCGTCACGGCGGGCGCAGGGCGGGGAAGCCTCCTGCTTCTGCTCCCGCTCCCGTTCGCGGGCCGGCGATACCTTCATGGGTGTTCCGTAAAACGGGGCCGAAACCCGGCAAGCGACGGCGACTCGTCGCATTACCGGTCCGGTACGTGATTTATTCAATCAAACTTAGGACAAGTTCGATAAATGCGGAAAAGATAACCGGACAAAGCCGTTATTATCCAATTCAGGTTATATTCGCTGCGGCATTCGGACAGGATAATTATCCGCGCGCCTATCCCGATAACGATCGCGCTTTCATTAAATAAAGGCGGGCATTAAAGTTCAGGCCAACACCCGCTTCGGCTCATGAGTGTTATCGCATGCGGCAACACCCCGTCGACGGGCGTTGCCGTATTTTTCGAAAGACATGATTGAGCCTATGAAAACAGTGACCGTGGCCGTGGCCGACGACCATCCTGTCGTGCTGGAATCGCTTCATCGACTGTTGTGTCTGCATCCGCCGTTTCACCTCATGCACCTCTGCCGTAGCGGCCGCGAACTGATCGCCGCGCTGGCGCAATCTCCCATCGATATTGCGGTAGTCGATTATTCGATGAGCCGCGGCGAGCAGCCGCTCGACGGCCTTCCGCTGCTGCGCAAGCTGCGCGATGTCGCGCCGCGCACGCGGTGCGTGATGTTTACCGCGCACTCGAATCCGAGCGTGTTCGCGGCCGCGCGGAAGCTCGGCGTGGCCGCGATCGTCAGCAAGGACGATCCGGTCGACGAGATCGTCCACGCATGCCGGCGGCTCGGCGCCGGCCGCGCCTGCTACCTGTCGCCGTCGGCCCGGGCGGCCGTCGAGCGTGGCGGGAGCGGCCGGCAAACGGCGCTCACGGCCCGCGAACTCGATGTCGTCCGGCTGTTCGCGGCCGGCCATACGCTGCAGGACATCGCGAAGCAGCTCGGCCGCTCGGTCAGCACCGTGTCGACGCAAAAATACACGGCGATGTGCAAGCTGCAGGCCGATTCGAACATTCACCTGATCCGCTATGCGTACGAAAGCGGCCTGATCTGATTGCGCTGAAGGTGTAACCCGCCGCCGCTCCCTTCATTCCACGCACGCATGCGCGTGAAGCCTCGCGACCGCCGGTGTGCCGGTGTCGCCGGGCCGGATCGGTGTCGTCCGTCGCGTTGCCCGCCGGGCAGCGGCATACCGTGCCATCCCGCGGCGCTAAGCGGGTTCGGGCATGACGATGGCGCCGGCGGGCAGTTCGCGTGCCGTGCCTCGCGCGATCTCGATCACGCGGTCCGCGCTGCGGATGGTTTCCGGCCGGTGCGCGATGATGATCCGCGTGACGTTCATCGCGCGTACCGCGTCGTTGATCCGGGATTCGCGCTCGATGTCGAGATGGCTCGTCGCTTCGTCGAGCACCAGGATCGCCGGCTGGCGGTAGAACGCGCGGGCAAGCAGCACGCGCTGGCACTGCCCGCCGGACAGCGACGACCCCATGTCGCCGACGAGACTCCGGTAGCCCATCGGCATCGAGGCGATGTCGTCGTGGATCTGCGCAAGCCGCGCGGCCCGTTCGATGCGTGCGTCGTCGGGCTGCGGGTCGAAGAAGCCGATGTTGTCGGCGATCGAGCCCGCGAACAGGATGTCGTCCTGCATCACGCAGCCGATCCGGTCGCGATACGGGTGCAGGCCCAGCTTGCGGATGTCGATGCCGTCGACTTCCACGCTGCCGTGCTCCGGCGCGAGCAGGCCGAGCAGCAGCTTCGCCATCGTCGTCTTGCCCTGGCCCGACGGGCCGACCAGCGCGACCGATTCGCCGGGCGCGATCGAGAACGAGCAGCCGTCGAGCACCCACGGTTCCGTTTCCGCGTAGCGGAACCGCACGTCGCGCACGTCGATCGCAGGCGGCGTCGCGCAACCAGCCTCCGTCGATTGCGCGACCTTTGCCTCCATGTCGGTTTCGACGTCGGTCAGCACGATGTCGGCGAGACGCTCGCCGTGCAGGCGCAGCATCCTGAAGTCGATCAGCGTGCCGACCAGCCCGGCGCCGCGCGTCATGAACTGGTCGGAAAAACTGACGAACGCGACCAGCATCCCGGCCGAGAACTGCCCGTCGAGCACCTGCTTCGCCGCGAGCCAGACGAGCGCCACGCGCCCCGCACCGGAAATCACGCCCTGCACCGTCGAGAAGCCGATCGACAGCCGCTCGATCGCGACGTGCTTGTTGGTGGTCTCGACGACCGCGTTCGCATACGTGGCGACACGTGCCTCCTGCTTGTTCGCAAGCTTGATCGCCTGCACGCCGCGAATCGATTCGAGCAGGTTCGACTGGGCGCGTGCCGCATGGACGATCTGCTCCTCGTTCGCCTGCCGGAACGGCCGGTACGCGATCCAGCGAATCGCGCCGTACGCAGCAAACAGGCCGAGCACCAGCCAGGTGAGCGCCGGGCTGTAGACGAACAGCATCGCGAGCGTCGCGATTGCCATCACGCCGTCGAGCAGCGCGCCGATGAACTGGGTGGCCAGCGTCGTCTGGATCGTGTTGATCGCGCCGAATCGCGACACCACGTCGCCGATGTGGCGCTGCTCGAAATACGCCATCGGCAGCCGGAGCAGGTGCGCGCAGACGTTGGCGGTCCACTGCACGCCGAGCAGGCTCGAGAACCACGTTACCACCCACGCGCGCAACGCCGATACCGCGTTCTGGAACAGCACGACCAGCAGGAAGCCGATGCCGAGCAGCGTCAGCAGGTCCGCATCGGCGGACACCAGCACCTGGTCCATCACCCACTGCATGTAGAACGGCGTGACGATGCCGAACACTTCCAGCGCCGCGGACAGCAGCAGCACCTGCGCGAACGTCGTACGGATGCCTGTCACGCTGCCGACGAGCTTCGCCATCGAGATCGCTTCGCGCGCCTGCGTCCGCTCGAACGACGGCGACGGCATCAGCTCGAGCGCGACCCCGGTGAAGTGTTCGGACACTTCGGCAAGCGGCACGTCGCGGCATCCGCGGGCGGGATCGTGGATGGTGATCCGGTTGCGCAACACGGCTTTCAACACGACGAAGTGATTCATGTCCCAGTGCAGGATGCACGGGCGGCGCAGCTTGCCGAGCTCGTCGAGATCGAGCCGCAACGCGCGCGATGCGAGGCCGAGCCGGTACGCGATCAGCATCACGTCGTTGAGCGTCGCCCCCTTCAGCGACGGGCTGAAGCGCCGGCGCAGGCTGACGAGGTCGAGGTCATGGCCGTAGTGGCTCGCGACCATCCCGACGCACGCGAGGCCGCACTCGGCGGCCTGCGTCTGCAGGATCACCGGCAGGCGGCGGCGCCAGCCGAATTGCAGCGCGTCGATCCATTTCATGATTGGGGGGCTCCGTAACGAATCCGTTGAAGGCGCGCGTCAGGCCGACACGCGGCGGCCGAGCGCATACAGCGGCTCCAGCACCCACTCGATCAACCGGCGCCGGTCGATCAGCACGTCGGCCTCGAGCGCCATCCCGGGCCGCAGCGGCTCGTGCCTGCCGTATGCGACGATGTCCTGGCGATCGAGCGCGACGACGACGCGGTACAGCTGCTCCGGCACGTTGGTGCGCCCGGTCAGATGCGCGACTTCCTGCGGCGACAGCGCGGTACGCGACACCTCGGTCACGCGCCCGAACTGCTGGCCGAATTTCTGGAACGGGTAGGCCTCGTAGCGCAGCACGACGCGCGCGCCGGTGCGCACGAAGCCGATCGCGCGGCTCGGCACCATCAGCTGCGCCTCGAGCGGCGCGCCTTGCGGCAGCAGCGACACGGCCGACTGGCCCGCGTTGACGATCTGCCCGGGTTTCACGAGCAGCGCGGCCACGACGCTGGCCTGCGGCGCGCGCAAGATGACCGCGCGACGCGCCTCGTTCTCGGCGATCGACTGGTCGACATCCGCGAGCTTGCGCTCGATGTCGTTCTGCTGATTGCGGGTGGTGAGCGGCAGCTCGCGCAGTTGCTGGCGGGTCTGGTCGAGCTGCTGCCCGACGTCGAGCCGCTGGCGGGCAAGCTCCTGCAGCCGTGCCTGCGCGTCGAGCAGTACGCCCTCCTGCTGCTCGACCTGGCTGTTCGACGCGTAACCTTGCGCGCGCATCGACTGCAGCTTGTCGAGCTGCCGTTGCGCGAGCTCGGCCTGACGCCGCCGCTGCGTGTTCTGCCGCGCGATCTGCACCAGCTGGTCTTCCAGCGCCGCGGCGCGCGCCCGCAGGCCGCGCTGCGCTTCCGTGCCCAGTTGCGACTGGCCGGCGAGATCGGTTTCCAGGCGCGAACGCTGAAACTTCAACTGCCGCGCGACCGTTTCGCGCGTGCCGCCCAGTTCGGTCGCCACTTCGGCGGAAATCGCCATGAGTTCCCCGCCGGCCGCCACTGCCTGTCCTTCGCGCACGCGCATGCCGATCACGGTGCCGGTGATCGGCGGCGCAACCGTCAGCAGGCCTTTTTCCGGCAACAACTGGCCGGCCACGCGCTCGCGCTTCGTATAGCTGCCGAACACGAAGAACGCGACGACCGCGAGCGTCAGCGCGGCCGCGATCCCGATCGTCAGCCAGCGCCAGGGCGGCGAATACAGGCTCACCGTACCCATCAGCTTGTGCCGGGTCGCATCGAGCGCTTCCTGGCGGAACAGGGAATCGGTCATGAGCGGCTTCCAGCGACGGGGGGCCGGCTGTCGGCGCGGCACGCGATGGCGGCAATGTCGCCGTCGCCGAGTGCGCCAAGCGCTGTGGACAGTCGTAGTCGCGCCCGCAGATAGCGGTAGCGGGCGTCGGCGAGATCGCGGATCGCTTCGAAATAGCGCTGCTGCGCATTCAGCTCGTCGATCTGCGTGCGCAGCCCGACTTCGCGCCCGAGGCGGGTCGACTTCACCTTGCCGTCGGCCGATGCGAGCGCGCGCTCCTGCGCGCGGATCAGCGCGAGGCCGTTGGTGATGCCGAGATAGGCGGCCCGGGCTTGTTCGCGGGCCTTGCGGCGCGCATCCTCGAGCACGTCGCGCGCCTGATCGCGCCGGCGGTAGGCCTCCCGGCTTGCCGACAGCGGGCCGCCGCCGGCGAACAGCGGGATCGTGACCGTCACGCCGATCGTCGACGAGCGCGTTTTCGACGTCGTGCCGAAGATCGTGTCGAGCCCGTTCTCGTTGGCGCCGCGGCTCCAGTTCGTGCCGTAGCTCGCCTGCAGGTTCACGACCGGCAGGTGCGCGCCCGCCGCCGCGACGATGTCGGCCTGCGACTGGTCGAGCTGCTTGCCGGCGATCCGCACGTCGACGTTGTCGCGGGCCGCTTCGTCCATCGCGGCCATGAGGTCGGATGGCGCCGCCTGCCGGGCGCATGACCACGCGATCGGCTCGAGTTCAGCGTCGCTCAGGCCGGTCAGCCGCTGCAGCGTGCCGTTCGCGACCGCCAGATCGGTTTGCGCGCCCACCTTGCGCGCGAGCGCTTCGTCGAGATTCGCGCGCGCCTCGTCGACGTCGGTGCGCGTGCCGTCGCCGAGCCGCAGCGCGGCCTGCGCCTGGTCGAACTGGGTGCGGAACGCCTGCTGCGCGGCTTCGGCCGCCTGCAGTACCTCGCGTCCGTACAGCACGTCGAAATAGGCATTGGCGACATCGTTGATCAGCGCTTGCCAGGCTTTCTCGTACTCGATGTCGGCCTGGTCGGCCAGTGTGCCGCCACGCTTGAAATCGGCGACGCGGGCCACGTCGAACAGCGGCTGGGTAAGGACGGCGGCGGCGCTGTGACGGCGGACCGCCGCCGCATACGACGCGGTGGGCTGGTCCTGCTTCGTGTAGTTGCCGTTGAGCTCCGCGCGCGGCAGCAGGCCGGCGAGACCTTGCCAGCGTTTCTCGCGGCCCGCGAGCTGCGCGTTGCGTGCCGCGCCGATGCCGGCATCGAAGCGCAGTGCCGCGTTTACCGCGTCGAGCAGGTCGGCCGCGTGCGCCGGCCATACGGCGCCAAGCCAGCCGAGAACGGCCACCAGCCGGAGGAATCGTGTTGAGATCATCTGCCTGTACGCGCCGCTGCCTGACGGTCGCGAGAACCGCGGCGAAGTCGCGCCGCAAAGCGGAGATTATTCAGTGGCGGGGAGCGGCACGATATCGCCGTTCGTCCAATTTCGGACGGGTGCCGGCAGGCTTGCGAACGGTGCGATGCGACGGAGCGCCGAGCGGAAATAGCGGCACGCCGGGCAAAGCATCGGCGTGCGCGTTGTTGCACAGGAACGCGCCGAGGTAGTCCGGTCGGAGCGAAACACAATCACCAGCAAACACATCGACAGTTTGACAAGCCTGGACGGGCGCAACCGCGGCACTAGCGTGCCGACGTTGGCGGCGGTCAACGCCTGGCCTGCTTTCGGCAAGCAGCGTCATCCACAAAAAATGGATGTTTTGCTACAGATTCGGCAGTTTACTTAGGACTATTGTTCAAACAAGAGCCTGGAGCATTTGGCTCACCCCTGTAAATATCATCCTTTTCCCTGACCAATCGAAGAATTCATGCGGGATGGTGAGGCGACATTGTTGGAGGTGAATTCACATGATTAATTTTAATATAAAATCCAGTTATTTTATCGACACTTTGGTGGCGCCGTTCACTTTGGAGAGCCAGGCAGAGGCCGTCTCGAGGTTTGTCAGCGAACCTCAAGCGTCACATTTTTCGAGAATTTCATTGATGGAATTTTATCTAAAAAATTCCTTTTTAATGATTGATGAATCGCAATGGAAAATTGTCTTGGCAGCAGCGTGATTCGCATTATCTCGCGCGGCCCGGCGCTCGTTTCGGCATTTCTGACTTGGGTTCTCACGTACGTTTCCGGCATTGTCGTCTGGGGTGCCCAATTCGTATTCGAACTCCCGTTTGGCCCATCGTCCGGTGCACTACCGGAAATAATGCGGCACGACCTACTGACTCGCCTGCTTGTCGGCTCACTCGTTGCGCCGATAGTGGAAACATTTCTTTTCCAGTGGTTGCCCATTCGGTTGATTCGCCGCGCATTCGGAGCGAGCGTTTGGCCGGCCATTGGTGCCTCAACGCTTGTGTTCGGTGCAACGCACGGCTACAGCGTCCTGTACGTGACAGTTGCCTTATGGGGCGGCCTGATTTTCGCAACAGCGTTCGTGCTGCGTGATTACCCCGGCGGCCGTCCGTTCTTGGTCGTCGCCACCGCCCATGCTGCTCGCAACACGCTGGCGAGTATCGTCATCTGACGATCGAATCATTTCTGGATCGATCGGCAGAATCGTCGCCATTTAGCCGGACGAATGCGCCCTGAATCGATACGAGATCGCGATGAATTGGCCGAGGCGGCCCCCGATCTCGTGACGAATCACCTACGCATCACCGCCAGCCGATCAGTACCCGCCCCATCGCGTCGAGCCCGATGTCGAACAGGTGCGACACGAACGGCACGAGGTTCGGAATCATCAGCTGCACGAGCAGCAGCCCGACGAGCATCGTCACGGGAAAGCCGACCTGGAATACGCCGATCTGCGGCGCCGCGCGGTTGAGGATGCCGAGCGCGAGGTTCGCGATCAGCAGCGCAGCGACCACCGGCAGCGCGAGCAGCAGCCCCATCTCGATCACGGTCGCACCGAACCCGGCGAGCGTGCGCCAGCCGGGCGCGTGCAGCAGGTCGGCCGATACCGGCAGCGACTGGAACGACGCGACGAGTGCGGCGAACACCTGCAGGTGGCCGTCCACCGCCAGGAACGCGAGCATCGCGATCGCGTTCAGGAAGCGGCCCATCGCGGGCGTCGCGCCGCTCGTGTGCGGATCGAAGAAGGTCGCGAAGCCGAGCCCCATCGACAGCCCGATGAAGTCGCCCGCCGCCTCGACGGCCGAGAACGCGATCTGCATCGTGAAGCCCATCGCGGCGCCGATCAGGAACTGCGTGACAAGGATCCAGATGCCTTGCGCGGAGAACATGGTCACGTCCGGCATCGCGCCGAGCGTCGGCGCGACGACCAGCGCCATGAACGCGGCGAGGCCGATCTTCGCGCGCACCGGCACCGCGGCATGGCCGACGACGGGCGCCGTCGCGACGAGCGCCAGCATCCGCACGAACGGCCACAGGAACGCGGTGAGCCAGCCGTTGAGCTGCGCGTAGGTAACCGAGAACATCGCCGCCGGATCGTGCGAATGCGCGCGGCTCAGCCGGCGCCGAGCGTCGCGACGTGCAGCAGCGTCTGCCGCAGGTAGTCGAGCATCGTCGTCAGCATCCACGGGCCGGCGATCACCAGCGTCGCGGCGACCGCGAGCAGCTTCGGGATGAACGACAGCGTCGCCTCGTTGATCTGCGTCGCGGCCTGGAACAGGCTCACGACGAGGCCGACCGCGAGCGCGACCAGCAGCAACGGGGCGGAGAGCAGCAGGCCGACCATCATCGCCTGGTGCGCAAGGGTCATGACTTGTTCGGGCGTCATCGCGCGTATTCCTCCGCCACTTACGAGAAGCTCTGCGCGAGCGAGCCGATCAGCAGCTGCCAGCCGTCGACCAGCACGAACAGCATCAGCTTGAACGGCAGCGACACGGTGGATGGCGACACCATCATCATCCCCATCGACATCAGCACGCTCGCGACGACCATGTCGATGATCAGGAACGGGATGAACACGGTGAAGCCGATCTGGAAGCCGGTCTTCAGCTCGCTGGTGACGAACGCGGGCACCAGCAGCGACAGCGGCACGTCCTCGGGGCCCTGCATCGGCGCGGCCTTCGAGATCTTCGCGAACAGCGCGAGATCGGTCTCGCGGGTCTGCTTCAGCATGAAGGTCTTGAACGGCGCGACGCCGCGCTGCACGGCCTGCTCCATCGGCATCGAGCCGTCGGAGAACGGCTTGTAGCCGTCGTTGTACGCGCGGTCGAGCACCGGCGACATCACGAAGAAGGTGAGGAACATCGCGAGGCCGACGAGCACCTGGTTCGGCGGCGTCGTCGCGGTGCCGAGCGCCTGGCGCAGCAGCGACAGCACGATGATGATGCGCGTGAAGCTCGTCATCATCAGCAGCATCGCCGGCAGGAACGACAGCATCGTGAGCAGCAGCATCGTCTGCACGCTCAGCGAATACGTGGTGCCGCCGTGCGGGCCCGGGCTCGTGTTGAACGCGGGCAGGCCGTTGGCCTGCGCGAGGGCGAGCGCGGGGGCGAGGCAGAGGATCAGCACGGGCGCGACGCGCGCCGCGCGACGCAGGAATTCGTGTTTCATCGGAATGCGGGTACGGAAAGAGGGCGCGCCGCCATGTCAGCGGTCCTTGTCGCGACCGAGGCGTTTCGCGGCTTCGCCGGCGAGTGCGTCGCGAAACCGCGAGCCGAACGTGCCGGGCAGGCCGCCTTCGGACGGTGCCGCGCCGGCGGGTGCGTCGGCCGGCGCCGAAGCCGTGGCCGCCGCCGAACCGGCCGGCAGCGTATGCAGCAGCCTGACGTTGCCGGGCGCGACGCCGAGCACGAGCCAGGTGTCGCCGATCTCGACGATCGTCGCGCTTTCCTTCGCGCCGACCGCGACGCTCGAGACCACCTTCAGCGGGCCGCCGCGCCGCGCGGGCTGGAAGCCGAAGCGGCGCGCGAGCCACGCGCAGGCGAATACGAGGCCGATCACGACCGCGAGCCCGACGAGCGTCTGCAGCACCGCGCCGATGCCGAGCGACGGCGCGGCCGAACCGACCATCACGCTCGACGCGATCGAGCCGGGGTTGTTCACCGCGTTCATGTCGGCGGCGCCGGCCGGCGCGCAGGCAAGCGACGCGGCGACGGCCGAAGCCGCCGCGCAAGCGACGCGCACGCGGCGGCCGGACATGACTGCTTTCACCGATTCAGCTTCCGGATGCGTTCGGCCGGCGTGATGATGTCGGTCAGGCGGATGCCGAACTTGTCGTTGACGACCACCACTTCGCCCTGGGCAATCAGGCAGCCGTTCACGAGCACGTCCATCGGCTCGCCGGCCATGCCGTCCAGCTCGACCACCGAACCCTGCGCGAGCTGCAGCAGGTTGCGGATCGCGATCTTGGTGCGGCCGAGCTCCACGGTCATCTTGACCGGGATGTCGAGGATCATCTCGATGTCGTTGTGCGTCGAGCTTGCCGCGGCCTTCGACAGCGGCTGGAACACGCCGGCGCCCGTCGCGCCCGCCTGCACCGGCTGATGGTTCTGCTCGGCCAGCGCGGCGGCCCAGTCGTCCAGGCCGGGATCCTCTTCCGCCGCGGCCGGGGTCGGGGCCGCCTGCGCGGCGGCGGCCGAGGCCGCGAGGGCCGCATCGGCCATCGCTTGCGCGTCGTCTTCGGGCGTCTGGTTCAGCTCACTCATATCCACCTTCCTTCATCGAATCGCCCGCGCTGATCATCTTCTGCACGCGCAGCGCATATTGACCATTGAAAATTCCGTAGCCGCATTCCATCACCGGCACGCCGTCGACCTTCGCGGTGATCGTGTCCTCGATCTCCAGCGGCAGCACGTCGCCCGCGCGCAGGTTCAGGATCTTCTCGAAGGTCGACGAGATCTCGGCGAGATTCGCGCTCAGCTCGACCTCGGCGGCCTGCACCTGCTGCGACAGCACCCGCACCCAGCGGCGGTCGACCTCGAGCGCTTCGCCCTGGATCGGCGAACTGAGCACGTCGCGGATCGGCTCGATCATCGAGTAAGGCATGCAGATGTGCAGCGTGCCGCCGGTCGGCCCGAATTCGATCGAGAACTGCGTGACGATGACGATCTCGTTCGGCGTCGCGACGTTCGCGAACTGCGTGTGCATCTCCGAGCGCACGAATTCGAACTGCAGCGGCCGCACGCTCTTCCAGGCGACCGTGTAGTGCTCGAACACGAGGTTCAGCAGCTTGCCGATGATCCGCTGCTCGGTGGCCGTGAAATCGCGGCCTTCGACGCGGGTGTGAAAGCGCCCGTCGCCGCCGAACAGGTTGTCGACGACGAAGAACACGAGGTTCGGGTCGAACACGAACAGCGACGTGCCGCGCAGCGGCTTCACGTGCACCAGGTTCAGGTTCGTCGGGATCGGCAGGTTGCGGGTGAACTCGCTGTACTTCTGCACCTTCACCTGGCTGACGGAAATTTCCGCCGTCCGCCGCATGAAGTTGAAGATGCCGATCCGCAGCAGGCGCGCGAAGCGGTCGTTGATGATCTCGAGGCCGGGCATCCGGCCGCGGACGATCCGCTCCTGCGTCGCAATGTTGTAGGGGCGGACGCCCGACGTGTCGCGCTGCTCGTCGACCGAATCGGATTCGCCCGTGACGCCCTTGAGGAGGGCATCGACCTCCTCCTGGGACATGAACTCCTGGTGACCCATACGCGCTCCTTTCGCGGCCGCGTTACTGGACGACGAACTCGGTGAACAGCACGTCGTCAACCTTCGCGCGCTGGTTGCCCGGCTGCGTCGGCTGCTCGATCAGCTCCCGCAGTTCCTTCGCGAGCGTACGTTTGCCGTCCGGCGTCGCGAGATCCTCGGGATGCTTGTTCGACAGCGCGAGCAGGATCCGGCTGCGGATCTCCGGCATCCGCGCGGTCAGTTGCTCCTGCGCCTTCGGATCGGTGAGCTTCAGCGACAGGCCGACGCGCAGGTAGTGCTGCGCGCCGTCGTCGGACTGCAGGTTCACGGTCAGCGGGTCGAGCGGGAAGAACACCGGCACGGCGAGCGGCGGCGGCGCGGCGGGCGCGCCCGCATGGCCGACGCCTTCCTTGCTCAGGAACACGTACATGCCGCCGGCAGCGGCGGCCGCCGCGCCCAGCGCGATGACGGCGATGAGCGCAATGCGCTTGAACTTGCCGGACGAAGCCGGCTTGTCGGCGGTCGGGTTTGCGGTCGTGGAGGCCATGTGAATGCGTGCGTGATGTCTCGTAGCATGCATTGTTCGGCATCCGGGCCGAGCCCGATGGGCGGAAAAGAGGGGGGAATTGCGGCTATCTCAGCCGATTGTCGGGCGGGCGTCGGCCGGATGCAGGGTAGGGCCGGCGGCGCAGGGCGGTCTGGCCCCGCGCGGCGGGAGGGATCGGGGCGGTCAGGGCAGTCGGGCACGCGCGGCGGGCGGCGGCCCCCCCCCCCGGGGCGGCGGGTTGGGCGGCGCGGCCGGGGGGGGGGGGGCAAGACCCCGGCCACCCCCCGCGGCCTGAC
>NZ_JPGM01000097.1:0-25331 GCF_000731655.1 Burkholderia sp. MSh2
CTGACGCGGGGCAGGGGCGGGAAACCGCTTCTGTCTGTACGCGGAAACGAAAACGCCACGGACGACCGAGTCCGTGGCGTTTTCTTTTGGGGCCGTCGAATCATGCGCAGCCGTGCCGGTCCTTCGCGACGCTGATGGATCGAACGCTGACAGATCGAACGCTGACAGATCGCAATGCATCGGCCTGCAAATCGATCTGCCCATGCCGCGCGACCGGCGTCTCGTGTTCCCAGCGATGCCCGGATGAGCGCGCCCTTCGCGCCGCGACGACGCCCGCCAGAAAAAAACGCCACGGCATGCCGTGGCGTTTTTGTCAGCGCTTCGCACCGTTGTCCGGCGCGCCGTGATCAGTGGTGCACGTCGGCGGGGCGGCCGTCGAAGTCGTGTCCGGCGCGGCGGATGTCGCAGCGCGCATCCTTCTCGCCTTTCACGCCGTTGAACACGATGTTCAGGATCACGGCGGTGGCCGATGCGAGCAGGATGCCGCTGTGCAGGATCGGGGCGAGCGCGGGCGGCAGCTTCGAGAAGAAGTGCGGCGACACGACCGGCACGAGGCCCATGCCGACGCTCACGGCGACGATGAACAGGTTGTGCGAGCTGTTCACGAAGTCGACCTTCGACAGCACCTTGATGCCGTTCGCCGCGACCATCCCGAACATCACGATCCCGGCGCCGCCGAGCACGAACGGCGGCACCGATGCGACCACCTGCGCCATCTTCGGGAACAGGCCGAGCAGCACGAGGATCACGCCGCCCGTGGCGCACACGAACCGGCTCTTCACGCCCGTCACGCCGATCAGGCCGACGTTCTGCGAGAACGACGTATGCGGGAACGAGTTGAAGATGCCGCCGATCAGCGTGCCGAGGCCGTCGACGCGCAGGCCGCGCACGAGGCGCTCCTGGTCGACCGGGCGATCGACCATGTCGCCGACCGCGAGGAACATGCCGGTCGATTCGATGAACGTGACGAACATCACCGTGACCATCGTCGCGATCGACAGCGGGTCGAAGTGCGGCCAGCCGAAGTGGAACGGCATCACGAAGCCGACCCACGGTGCGAGCGACACGCCTTCGGTGTTCACACGGCCGAGCGCGAACGCGATCACGAAGCCCGCGACGATGCCGAGCAGCACCGAGATGTTGGCGATGAAGCCGCGGCCGAACTTGTTGATCAGCAGGATCAGCGTGAGCACGAGCAGCGACAGGCCGAGATAGACGGGGCTGCCGTATTCGGGGTTGCCGACGCCGCCGGCCGCCCAGTTGATGCCGACTTCCATCAGCGACAGCCCGATCACCGCGATCACGGTGCCGACGACGACGGGCGGGAAGAACCGCAGCAGCTTGCCGATCATCGGCGCCAGCACGATGCCGATGATGCCGGCCGCGATGGTCGAGCCGAAGATGTCGAGAATGCCGAGGCCGGGGTTGGTGCCGATCGCGATCATCGGGCCGACGGCCGCGAACGTGCAGCCCATGATGACGGGCAGGCGGATCCCGAAGATCCACAGGCCGAGCGTCTGGATCAGCGTGGCGATGCCGCACGAAAACAGATCGGCGCTGATCAGGAACGCGATCTGGTCTTTCGGCAGCTTGAGCGCGCCGCCGACGATAAGCGGCACGGCGACAGCGCCGGCGTACATGACGAGGACGTGTTGCAGGCCAAGCGTTACCAGCTTGCCGGTCGGCAGCACCTCATCGCACGGATGGACCGTGTTCGATTGCATCTGTCTCACTCCATGATCTTGTTTTCGGGGTGATACGAAGTTATTCGGATTGAATCCATGCAACAAGAGCACTGGGTTCTATTCCGTTCTTTGCTGGTTCGATATGCCATTTCGGCATGAAACAGGGTGTCGATCATCGGGAAAGTGCCGCAGGAGTGAGGTTTCCCGGTTTTATAGCCCTTCAAAATAGCGCGGGCCCCCGTGTCAAATATAGGCCGCTTTATGGTGTGTATCGGGCCGGCGGCATAGTGGCAAAAAGTGCCGCTGAAAAATCGCGCCGGGTTAACCCGCGAAACGCCGCCCGGGCCGGCAAGGTGCAGCCGGGTGATACCCGGTTGAAGACCGTGCCGACAACCTGCCGCGATGCCGGTAAAAAACGGGGCGCGCATTACGATCCCGTTATCATCGATATCCGTTCATTCGAATTCGCTCCCACGTCATGCGCCTGCTTGGAATCGACCTCGGCACCGGCTCCGTCAAACTCGTCACGCTCGATGCCGACGGCGTCGAGCGCGCGGTCGCGAGCGAACCTTATGCGCTGTCGTCGCCGCAACCCGGCTGGGCCGAGATCGAGCCCGACACGTGGTGGCGGGCGCTCGTGCGTGCGGCCGCACGGCTGCCGGCCGACGAGCGCGCACAGGTCGCGGCGATCGGGTTCTCGGGGCAGATGCACGGCGTCGTGCTGATCGACGCGGCCGGGCAACCGGTGCGGCCCGCGCTGCTGTGGCCCGACACGCGCGCGGTGCGCGAGGCGGATGCGGCCGGCTGGCCCGCCGCGCCGAACCCCGTCGCGCCCGGCATGGCCGGCCCGCTGTTGCGCTGGCTCGCGACGCACGAGCCCGATGCGCTGCGGGCCGCGCGCCACGCCGTGCAGCCGAAGGACTGGCTGCGCATCGCGCTGGGCGGCGACGTCGCCGCCGATCCGAGCGACGCGTGCGCAACCGCGCTCGCGGCCCCCGACGGCGTGTGGGACATCGCATTGATCGAGGCGCTCGGCCTGCCCGCCGACCGCTTTGCGCCGGTGCGTCCGTCCACCGCGCGCTGCGGCGTGCTCGGCGTGCCGGCCGCGACCGCGCTCGGCTTGCCGGCCGGCGTGCCGCTCGCGACGGGCGCGGCGGACACCGCATGCGCGGCGCTCGGCAGCGGGCTCGCCGCGGCCGGCGACGCGCTGCTGACGACAGGCAGCGGCGGCCAGATCGTCGTGCTCGCGGACGCACTGCCGCCCGCGCGGCGCGGGCTGCACCGCTATCGCGCGGTGGCCGGCGGCGGCTATTACACGATGGCCGCGATGCAGAACGTGGGGCTCGCGCTCGAAGCCGTGCGCGGCTGGCTCGGCTACGCGCAATGGGCCGATGCGTATGACGATGCGTTCGCGCAACCGGCGTCCGAACGCCTGTGCTTCCTGCCGTACCTGACCGGCGAGCGTTCGCCGTGGATGAACCCCGATGCGCGCGGCGGCTGGCTCGGCCTCGGGCTCGGCGACACGCGCGGCGTGATGATGCGCGCCGCGTTCGAAGGCGTCGCGTTCGCGTTGCGCGCCGGACTCGATGCGATCCGCGACGCCGATCGCGGCGATCCGGTGACGACGCTGCGCCTCGCGGGCGGCGGCTCGGTCGACCCGCGCTGGCGCCAGTTGCTTGCCGATGCGCTGGGCGCCTCGCTGCAGGCGATCGACTGTCCGAACGCCGCGACGCGCGGCGCCGCGCTGCTCGCGGGCGTGGCCGTCGGGCACTGGCGCGAAGACGCGTTGCGTGCGCTGGCGCCGGCCGCGTCGCCGGTCGCCGCGCCACGCGACGATCGCTTGCTGGCCGCGCGCCACGCCCGTTTTCTCGATCTGTACGCGCGCGCGGATGCATGGTTCATGGCGGGTGTTTAAACTCCCGCACTTGTCCATTTGCGTCAGCGATGACGCATCGTGGCAAGCCGGCGACCGTTTCCCGCACGCGAGGCGTGGCGGGACCCGCCATCATGGCGAGCGCGAGATTGCTTCTCCGGGCCGCACGCGGTGCCGCGCGGCCCGGTTTCGACAGCGTTGCATGGCGCCCCGCGCGAAGCACGGGGCGCTCGTCCGCGCCTGGTTATCCCGCCGCTCGACACGAGCGCCGCGGCGCCGAACCGGATCTACCCGACACACAGACAGGAGTGACACGATGAAGACGAAAGCCGCGATTGCATGGAAGGCGGGCGCCCCGCTGACGATCGAGGAAGTCGATCTGGAAGGGCCGCGCGCGGGCGAAGTGCTGATCGAGGTGAAGGCGACGGGCATCTGCCACACCGACTACTACACGCTGTCGGGCGCCGATCCGGAAGGGCTGTTCCCGGCGATCCTCGGCCATGAAGGCGCCGGCGTGGTGGTCGATGTCGGCCCCGGCGTCGGCACCGTGCGCAAGGGCGACCACGTGATTCCGCTCTACACGCCCGAATGCCGCGAGTGCAAGTTCTGCCTGTCGCGCAAGACCAACCTGTGCCAGAAGATCCGTGCGACGCAGGGCAAGGGCCTGATGCCCGACGCGACGTCGCGCTTCTCGCTCGACGGCAAGCCGCTGTTCCACTACATGGGCACGTCGACGTTTTCGAACTACATCGTGGTGCCGGAAATCGCGGTTGCGAAGGTGCGCGAGGACGCGCCGTTCGACAAGATCTGCTACATCGGCTGCGGCGTGACGACGGGCGTCGGCGCGGTGGTCTACTCGGCGAAGGTCGAGGCGGGCGCAAACGTCGTCGTGTTCGGCCTCGGCGGGATCGGCCTGAACGTGATCCAGGGCGCGAAGATGGTCGGCGCGGACAAGATCATCGGCGTCGACATCAATCCGAAGCGCGTCGAACTCGCGAAGAAGTTCGGGATGACGCACTTCATCAACCCGAACGAAGTCGAGAACGTGGTTGACCACATCGTGCAGCTGACCGACGGCGGCGCCGACTACTCGTTCGAATGCGTCGGCAACGTGAAGCTGATGCGCCAGGCGCTCGAGTGCACGCACAAGGGCTGGGGCCAGTCGTTCATCATCGGCGTGGCCGCGGCCGGCGAGGAAATCGGCACGCGTCCGTTCCAGCTCGTGACGGGCCGCGAATGGAAGGGGTCGGCGTTCGGCGGGGCGCGCGGGCGCACCGACGTGCCGAAGATCGTCGACTGGTACATGGAAGGCAAGATCAACATCGACGACCTGATCACGCACACGCTGCCGCTCGAGCGGATCAACGAAGGCTTCGACCTGATGAAGGCCGGCGAGTCGATCCGTTCGGTCGTCCTGTACTGACCGGGAGCGTACCGCGATGCTCGAACTTCTTTCCTCGCATGCATGCCACGGCGGCGAGCAGCGTTTCTACCGTCACGATTCGACGGCGATCGGCCTGCCGATGAAGTTCTCGGTGTACCTGCCGCCCCAAGCCGCGCAGGGGCGCGTGCCGGCGCTGTTCTATCTCGCGGGGCTCACGTGCACCGACGAGACGTTCGCGATCAAGGCCGGCGCGCAGCAATACGCGGCGCAGCACGGCGTCGCGCTGGTGATGCCGGATACCAGCCCGCGCGGCGCCGGCGTGCCGGGCGAGACCGACGCGTGGGACTTCGGCGTCGGCGCGGGTTTCTACGTCGATGCGACCGAGGCGCCGTGGTCCGGGCACTACCGGATGGAGTCGTACGTGACGGACGAGCTGCGCGCGCTCGTCGCGGCCGAGCTGCCGATCGACGGCGCGCGGCTCGGGATCTTCGGCCACTCGATGGGCGGGCACGGCGCGCTGACGCTCGCGTTGCGCCATCCCGGCCTGTACCGCTCGGTGTCGGCGTTCGCGCCGATCGCCGCGCCGACGCGCTGCCCGTGGGGCGAAAAGGCGTTCTCGGGCTACCTCGGCGACGATCGCGACGCATGGAAGGTGCACGACGCGAGCGAACTCGTCGCGCGCGCGGATGCGCCGAAGTTCGCGGAAGGCATTCTCGTCGATCAGGGCCTCGCCGATCAGTTTCTCGCGAACCAGCTCAACCCCGACGTGTTCGAAGCCGCGTGCGCGAAGGCCGGCCAGCCGCTGACGCTGCGCCGCCATCCGGGCTACGACCACGGGTACTACTTCATCGCGACGTTCGTCGCCGATCACGTCGCGCATCATGCGCGCGTGCTCGCGCGATAGGCGGGCAGGGCGGCAGGCCGCGTATGCGGCGCGCCGGCACGATCGCCGACGCATGAAAAAAACGCCGGCGCGGCCCTCGGGCACGCCGGCGTTTTCATGGTTGCCGGGCGGCGATCAGGTGCGCCGCAACAGGCTCGCGCCGTACACGAGCGCCGACAGCGCGGTGATCCAGAAGCTCGTCGGCCAGTCGGTGTGATACGCGAGCACGATGCCGAGCCATGCCTCGAACAACGCGAACAGCGCGGCGAGCAGCACGCCGGTCGACAGCCGCGTCGTGACGTTCTGCGCGGCGGCGGCCGGCCCGACCAGCAGCGTGAACACGAGCAGCACGCCGACGATCTGCGTCGCCGCGGCCACCGCGAGCGCGCACACAGCGAGGAACAGCATCGACACGGTGCGCAGCGACACGCCCTTGGCTTCGGCCAGTTCGGGCTGCAGCGACGCGAACAGCAGCGGCCGCGCGATCAGAGCGAGCGCGAGCAGGCTCACCGCGCCGATGCCGGCCAGCACCGCGAGCGTGTCGTGGCTGACCGCGAGCACGTTGCCGAACAACAGCGCGGTGACCTGCGTCGCGAACGACGTATAGAAATGCAGGAACAGCAAGCCGAAGCCGAGCGCGCCGGACAGGATCACGCCGATCGCGACGTCGCGGCCCGCGAGCTTCTCGCCGAGCGCGCCCATCCCGATCCCGGCCGCGAGCGTGAAGCCCACCATCCCCCAGATCGGCGAGACGCCGAGCAGCACCGCGCCCGTCGCGCCGGTGAAGCCGACGTGCGACAGCGCATGGCCGGCGAAGGTCTGCCCGCGCAGCACCAGGAAGTAGCCGACGATGCCCGCGAGCACCGCGACGATTCCCGACGCCGCGAAGGCGTTGATCATGAAGTCGTATTCAAACATCGTGCGAATGCCCGGGATGAGCGTGTCCGTGGTGGTGGTGGCCGTGACCGCCGCCGCCGCCGTGCGAGTGACCGTCGTCGTCCTCGTGTTCGTGGTCGTGCTTCTCGATCTCGACGTCGCCCGACATCACGAAGATCTTGCCGTTCACGCGCATCACGTCGATCGGCGAACCGTAGAGCCGCGACAGCACGGGCTTCGTGATCACCTCGTCGACGGTGCCGAGCGCCGCGACGCCGTTGCCGAGATACAGCACGCGGTCGAGCGCGTTCAGCAGCGGATTCAGTTCGTGCGCGGAGAACAGCACGGTGATGCCGAGCTCGCGCTGCACGTTGCGCACGAGTTCGACGACGCCGCGCTGGTGGTTCGGGTCGAGGCTGATCAGCGGTTCGTCGAGCAGCAGCAGCTTCGGATTGCCGAGCAGGCACTGCGCGAGCAGCAGGCGCTGGCGCTCGCCGCCGGACAGTTCCGACAGCGGCCGGCGCGCGAGCGTCGGGCCGCCGACGAGATCGAGCACGCGGTCGACTTCGCGCCGCGTCGCCGCGCTCGCGTGCGGCAACCCCCAGCGGTGGCCGTCGGCGGCCATCGCGACGAAGTCGTAGCCGCGCATCCGGCGGTTCGCGAGGCCGCTCCTGATCTGCGGCATGTAGCCGATCGACGCGTTGCCGCGCACGACCGGCACGCCGCCGACCGACAGCGTGCCGCTCGACACGGGCACGAGGCCGAGCACCGCGCGCATCAGCGTGGTCTTGCCCGCGCCGTTCGGCCCGAGTACGCCGACGAATTCACCGGGTTCGATCGAGAAGCTGACGTCGCGCAGGATCGTGCGTCCGCCCAGTTCGAGCGTGACGCGATCGACGGCAAGTGCGTGAGGAGTGGCGGTCATGTGCTGGCGGCGCTTATTTCCTGCCGGCGGAAAGCGCACCGGCGAGCGCGTCGAGCTGGCCGGCCATCCATTGCTGGAAGGTCTTGCCGGCCGGCTGCGTCTCGGTGACGCTGACGGTCGGCACGCCGCCGTCGCGCGCGATCTTCAGCATGCGCTTGGTCATCGGTTCCTCGGCCTGGCTGTTGTAGATCAGCACGTGCACCTGCTTCTTGCGCAGGTCGTTCTCGAACGCGGCGACGTCCTGCGCGCTCGCCTCGGTATCGTTCATCGTCGCGAGCTGGAAGCGCTGGTTGCGCATGTCGAGGCCGATCGCGTCGGACATGTAGCCGAACACGGGCTCGGTGGCCGTCACCGGCACGCCCTTGTACCGCGCGCGCAGCGCGGCGACCTTGTCGTCGACGGGCTTCAGCGACGCGACGAACTTCTGCAGGTTCGCGTCGTATTCGGCCTTGTTCGCCGGGTCGGCGCGGCCGAGCTCGGCCGCGATCGCGCGCGCGGCGGCCGGCATCGTCGCCGGGTCGTACCACAGGTGCGGGTTGTCGCCGGCCTTCTTGCCGACCAGATCGGCGACGACGATCGTCGCGCGCTTCGCCTGCTTCGACGCGCCGAGCAGCTTGCTCATCCACGGATCGTAGTTGGCGCCGTTGTAGATCACGACCTGTGCGTGCTGCAGCGCGCGGGCCGTCTTCGGGCTCGCCTCGAACAGGTGCGGGTCCTGGTCCGGATTGCTGAGGATGCTCGTCACCGCGACATGGCTGCCGCCGATCTGCGACACGACGTCGCCGTAGAAATTCTCGGCGGCCACGACGTTGACGGTTGCGGCCAGCGCGAACGCGGGCGCCGCGAGCGACAGGGCGGCAACGCCGGCGGCGAGCCAGCGGACAGGCGACAGGGCACGCCGCGGCGCGCGCTTCAGGGCAATGGACATGGAACTCCTCGTTGGATAGGGCGGTGCGGGCACCGCGCGAGACGCGTCAGCGTTGCGCGGGCTTGCGCTTGCAGTGCCCACACAGGCCGCTCAGCTCGACGACCTGGTGGTGGACTTCGAAACCGTGTGCGGGCTCGCTCGCGGACAACTGCTTCGCGAGGTCGCCGCCGGGAATCTCGACGGTGTCGCCGCATGAATCGCAGATCAGGAACTGGCCTTCATGCGGCACGCCGATCTCGCAGCACGCGAAGAACGCGTTCTTCGATTCGATCCGGTGGATGAAGCCGTGCTCGACGAGGAAATCCAGCGCGCGGTAGACGGTCGTGGGCGGCACGCGGCCACGCTGCGGCTCGAGCTCGGCGAGCAGGTCGTACGCGCCGATCGGGCGCTGCGCGGCCAGCACGCGTTCGTACACCTGCCGGCGCAGCGGCGTCCATGCGAGTCCGTGCTCGGCAGCGAAGGTATCGGCCCGGGAGAGCCGGGCGTCGATGGGCGATGAGGTAGCCATGGCGTGAAGCAGGCGATGAAACACAGTATCGCGATGATATAACGTATCGCCGCGCCGTGCAGCGCGAATTCCCCGTTCCGTTCCCGCGCCGTCCTTTCCGCCCCGGTCCGGCCGCACCGCACCGTTCGCGCCGCGCCTTGCCGGGCGCGCGGCGCGGGCCGCCGTCATGCGCCGTTGTGCCGCAGCGCGTCATAGAAAGCCGTTGCGTCGCCTTGACAGCGCGATGCGCGTATCCGATCATTCGATCACTAACAGAGCAATTGATCGGTTGACGAGCGTTCGCTCACCTCGCAACCGTCGTAGTGCAGAACGAACCGGAGACAGCCAGTGAGACTGGAAGACAAGGTCGCGATCCTGACGGGCGCCGCAAGCGGCATCGGCGAGGCGGTCGCGCAACGCTATCTGGACGAGGGCGCGCGCTGCGTGCTCGTCGACGTGAAGCCGGCAGGCGGCTCGCTCGCGCGCCTGATCGAGGCGAACCCCGGCCGCGCGGTGGCCGTCACCGCCGACGTCACGCGGCGCGACGACATCGGGCGGATCGTCGCCACGGCGGTCGAGCGCTTCGGCGGCGTCGACATCCTGTTCAACAACGCGGCGCTGTTCGACATGCGCCCGATCCTCGACGAATCGTGGGACGTGTTCGACCGGCTGTTCTCGGTCAACGTGAAAGGGCTGTTCTTCCTGATGCAGGCCGTCGCTCAGCGGATGGTCGAGCAGGGGCGCGGCGGCAAGATCGTCAACATGTCGTCCCAGGCCGGTCGTCGCGGCGAGGCACTCGTTTCGCACTACTGCGCGACCAAGGCCGCAGTGATCAGCTATACGCAGTCGGCCGCGCTCGCGCTCGCGCCGCACCGGATCAACGTGAACGGGATCGCGCCGGGCGTCGTCGACACGCCGATGTGGGAGCAGGTCGACGCGCTGTTCGCCCGCTACGAGAACCGGCCGCTCGGCGAGAAGAAGCGGCTCGTCGGCGAAGCCGTGCCGCTCGGCCGCATGGGCGTGCCAGGCGACCTGACGGGCGCCGCGCTGTTCCTCGCGTCGGCCGACGCCGATTACATCACCGCCCAGACGCTGAACGTCGACGGCGGCAACTGGATGAGCTGAGATGGCGACGCTCGCACGCGCCACCTGCCGGCCGGCCCGCGACGAAGCGGCCCCCGCCGAACGAAGAGGGTACGCCTGATGGCCGAGATCGTCGTCGCCGGCGAGCTGCTCGCCGAATTCGTTGCCGCCGAGCGCGGCCAGGGCTTCGACACGCCCGGCTTGTTCGCCGGGCCGTTCCCGAGTGGCGCGCCGGCGATCTTCGCCGACCAGGCCGCGCGGCTCGGCGCGCGCGTCGCGTATGCGGGCTGCGTCGGCCGCGACGCGTTCGGCGATGCGATCGTCGCGCGGCTCGCCCGCGACGGCGTCGACGTCGCGCGCATCCGCCGCGTCGCACGTCCGACCGGCACCGCGTTCGTCGCGTACCGCGACGACGGTTCGCGCAGCTTCGTCTTCACGCTGTCCACCAGCGCGGCCGCCTGCGTCGATGCCGCCGACGTCGATGCCGCGATGTTCGACGGCTGCCGCTATTTCCACGTGATGGGCTCGTCGCTGACGAGCGAATCGGCGATCGCGGCTGTCCAGCGCGGCGTGATCGAGGCCGCGCGCGTCGGCGCGAAAGTGTCGTTCGATCCGAACGTGCGCCCCGAGATGCTGAGCTTCCGCCCGATGCGTGCGGCGCTCGACACCATGCTCGACGCATGCCACCTGTTCCTGCCGAGCGAGGCCGACCTGCCGTTCTTCTGCGGGCCGCAGCCGGCCGAGCGCGCGATCGCCGGCCTGCTGGCGACGCGTCCGCTGCTCGAGCGCGTCGTGCTGAAGCGCGGCGCCGCGGGCAGCGCAGCGTTCGACCGCGCGAGCCGGGCCGAGGCGCCGGCGTTTCCGGTCGACGAACTCGATCCGACCGGCGCGGGCGACTGCTTCGGCGGCACGCTGGTCGCGAGCCTCGTCGCGGGCCTGCCGGTCGACGTCGCGCTGCGCCGCGCGAATGCGGCGGGCGCGCCCGCGGTCACCCGGCGCGGCCCGATGGAGGGCAACAGCAGCGCGGCCGAGATCGACCGTTTCCTGACCGAACGAGGTATCGCATGCCCGGCCTGACGACCCTCGCCGAACGCCCGCGCACCGCGCATGCGGACACCGTGCTGCGGATGATCTTCGATGCGAACCGCGCGGACGCGCAGCGCGGCATCTATGCGGTCTGCAGCGCGCACCGGCTCGTGCTGGAGGCCGCGTGCGAAGCCGCGCGCGCGGACGGTTCGCCGCTGCTGATCGAGGCGACCTGCAACCAGGTGAACCATCTCGGCGGCTATACCGGCATGACGCCGGCCGATTTCCGTCGCGACGTCGACGCGATTGCCGCCCGCTGCGGGCTCGCGCCGTCGGCGCTCGTGCTCGGCGGCGACCATCTCGGCCCGAACCCGTGGCGGCATCGCCGCGCGGCCGACGCGATGCGCGAGGCCGTCAGGATGGTCGCCGCCTATGTCGAGGCGGGCTTCGAAAAGATCCACCTCGATGCGAGCATGGCGTGCGCGGACGACCCGGCACGGCTCGACGACCGCACGATCGCCGCGCGCGCGGTCGAGCTGTGCCATGCAGCGGAACACGCGGCACGGCGCACGGGTAGCGCGCCGGTCTACGTGATCGGCACCGAAGTGCCGACCCCGGGCGGCGAAGTCGGCGGCGAGCAGGGCGGCGAAGCGGTCGCGCGGATCGAAGTCACGCGCGGCGACAGCGTCGCGGCGACGCTCGACGCGCACCGCCGCGCGTTCGCGGCGGCCGGGCTCGACGATGCGTGGACGCGCGTCGTCGCGATCGTCGCGCAGCCGGGCGTCGATTTCGACGATCGCCACGTGCTCGATTACGACAGCACGAAGGCGGCGTCGCTCGGCGCGAGCATCCTGCAGACGCCAAGGCTCGTGTTCGAGGCTCATTCGACCGATTACCAGACGGAAGATGCGCTCGCCGCGCTGGTGCGCGACCATTTCGCGGTGCTGAAGGTCGGCCCCGCGCTGACGTTCGCGCTGCGCGAGGCGCTGTTCGCGCTGACGTTCATCGAGGATGCGCTGATCGGCGACGCCGCGCAGCGCTCGCAACTGCGCGACGTCGTCGACGCGGCGATGCGCGCGCAGCCCGAGCACTGGGCGCCGTACTACCGGGGCGACGAAACCGAGCAGCGGCTCGCGCGCCAGTTCAGCTACAGCGACCGGATCCGCTACTACTGGCTGCAGCCGGCCGTCGCGGCCGCCGTCGAGCAGCTGTTCGACAACCTCGCGCGGCAGCCGGCGCCCGAGACGCTCGTGGCGCAGTGGCTGCCGGACGTGTACGCGGCGTGCCGCGCGGGCGGCCTCGCGACGGAGCCGCGCGCATGGGTGCGCCACCGGATACGCGACGTGATCGCGCACTATGCGCGCGCGTGCGGCATGCAGCGGCCGGCATGACGGCCGTGAAGAAAACGATGCAGGACCGACGCAAGACCGACGACACTTCGAACAATCACAGGAGACATGCCATGCAACGAAAGATGCTCGACGCGGCCGCCCGCTGCCTCGCCGGCGCCGCGCTCGCGACGGCGGCTTGCGCCGCGTCGGCCGGTACGCTGACGATCGCGACGCTGAACAACCCCGACATGATCGAGTTGAAGAAGCTGTCGCCGGCCTTCGAGAAGGCGAACCCCGACATCAAGCTGAACTGGGTGATCCTCGAGGAGAACGTGCTGCGCCAGCGCGCGACCACCGACATCACGACCGGCAGCGGCCAGTTCGACGTGATGGCGATCGGCACCTACGAGACGCCGCAGTGGGGCAAGCGCGGCTGGCTCGCGCCGATCACGGGCCTGCCCGCCGACTACGACCTGAACGACATCGTGAAGACCGCGCGCGACAGCCTGTCGTACAACGGCCAGCTGTATGCGTTGCCGTTCTATGTCGAAAGCTCGATGACGTTCTACCGCAAGGACCTGTTCGCGGCGAAGGGGCTGAAGATGCCCGACCAGCCGACCTACGACCAGATCGCCGAGTTCGCGGACAAGCTTACCGACAAGGCGAAGGGCACCTACGGGATCTGCCTGCGCGGCAAGGCCGGCTGGGGCGAGAACATGGCATACGTGTCGACGGTCGTGAACACGTTCGGCGGCCGCTGGTTCGACGAGAACTGGAATGCGCAGCTCACGTCGCCGGAGTGGAAGAAGGCGATCACGTTCTACGTGAACCTGCTGAAGAAGGACGGCCCGCCGGGAGCGAGCTCGAACGGCTTCAACGAGAACCTGACCCTGACCGCATCGGGCAAGTGCGCGATGTGGATCGACGCGACGGTCGCGGCCGGCATGCTCTATAACAAACAGCAGTCGCAGGTGGCCGACAGGATCGGCTTCGCGGCCGCGCCGGTCGCCGTCACGCCGAAGGGTTCGCACTGGCTGTGGGCGTGGGCGCTGGCCGTGCCGAAGACGTCGAAGCAACAGGACGCCGCGCGCAAGTTCATCGCGTGGGCGACGTCGAAGCAATACGTCGAGATGGTCGGCAAGGACGAAGGCTGGGCGTCGGTGCCGCCGGGCACGCGGACGTCGACCTATCAGCGCCCCGAGTACAAGGCCGCCGCGCCGTTCTCGGACTTCGTGCTGAAGGCGATCGAGACGGCCGATCCGAACGATCCGTCGCTGAAGAAGGTGCCGTACACGGGCGTGCAGTACGTCGGGATTCCTGAATTCCAGTCGTTCGGCACGGTGGTCGGCCAGTCGATCGCGGGCGCGGTCGCGGGCCAGATGACGGTCGACCAGGCGCTCGCCGCCGGGCAGGCCGCGGCCGACCGCGCGGTGCGGCAGGCCGGCTACAGGAAGTAACGCGGCGCGCACCGTGCGCCGTTGCGCACGGTGCGCGTCGTCGCAGCCGAACGGCGGGCAGGCCGTGCATGCCCGCGCATCAACCGGAGGGACTCCGATCATGCGTCACCTGCGTCTTCCCCTGAGCCAAGCGCAGCCGGTCGGCGACGCGTCGTCGCCGCCCGGCGCGCCGCGCCGCGCGCGCGGCGGCGCGAGCTGGCTCGTCTCGCCGTCCGTCGCGGTGCTGCTGCTGTGGATGTCGATTCCGCTCGCGATGACGATCTGGTATTCGTTCTCGCGCTACAACCTGCTGAACCCCGACGTGAAGGGGTTCGCGGGGCTCGACAACTACCGCTTCCTCGCGACCGATCCGTCGTTCCTGCCCGCGATCTGGCACACGCTCGTGCTGATCGGCGCGGTGCTCGCGATCACGGTGATCGGCGGCGTGCTGATGGCCGTGCTGTTCGACCGCAAGTTCTACGGGCAGGGCGTGGCGCGCCTGCTCGCGATCGCGCCGTTCTTCGTGATGCCGACGGTGTCCGCGCTGATCTGGAAGAACATGATCCTGCACCCGGTGTACGGGCTCGTCGCGAACGCGATGCGCGCGCTCGGGATGACGCCGATCGACTGGTTCGCCGATTACCCGCTTACCGCCGTGATCATCATCGTCGCGTGGCAGTGGCTGCCGTTCGCGTTCCTGATCCTGTTCACCGCGATCCAGTCGCTCGACCAGGAGCAGAAGGAAGCCGCGCGCATCGACGGCGCGGGCGCGGTCGCGATGTTCTTCTACATCACGCTGCCGCACCTGAAGCGCGCGGTTGCCGTGGTCGTGATGATGGAGACGATCTTCCTGCTGTCGATCTTCGCGGAAATCTACACGACGACCGGCGGCGGCCCCGGCGACGCGACGACCAACCTGTCGTACCTGATCTATGCGCTGGGCCTGCAGCAGTTCGACGTCGGCCTCGCGTCCGCGGGCGGCATCATCGCCGTCGTGGTCGCGAACGTCGTGTCGTTCTTCCTCGTGCGGATGCTCGCGCGCAACCTGAAGGGAGAGTACGAGAAATGAGCGACCTGACCTTCGCAAGCCGGCGCACGCCGGCCGTGTTCGACCTCGCGCGGCGCGCGCTGCCCGGCCTGCTCGCGTGGCTGATCGCGCTGCTGCTGTTCTTCCCGATCTTCTGGATGGCGATCACCGCGTTCAAGACCGAGCAGCAGGCGTATGCATCGACGCTGTTCTTCGTGCCGACGCTCGACAGCTTCCGCGAGGTGTTCGCGCGCAGCAACTACTTCGCGTTCGCGTGGAATTCGGTGCTGATCTCGGCGGGCGTCACGGTGATCTCGCTGCTGTTCGCCGTACCGGCCGCGTACGCGATGGCGTTCTTCCCGACCCGGCGCACGCAGAAGGTGCTGCTGTGGATGCTGTCGACCAAGATGATGCCGTCGGTCGGGGTGCTCGTGCCGATCTACCTGCTGTGGAAGAACGCGGGGCTGCTCGACAGCGTGTCGGGGCTCGTGATCGTCTATACGCTGATCAACCTGCCGATCGCGGTGTGGATGACCTTCACGTACTTCAACGAGATCCCGCGGGACATTCTCGAAGCCGGGCGCATCGACGGCGCGTCGACGTGGCAGGAGATCGTCTACCTGCTGATGCCGATGGCGCTGCCCGGGCTCGCATCCACCGCGCTGCTGCTCGTGATCCTGTCGTGGAACGAGGCGTTCTGGAGCATCAACCTGTCGAGCTCGAACGCCGCGCCGCTGACCGTGTTCATCGCGTCGTACTCGAGCCCCGAGGGGCTGTTCTGGGCCAAGCTGTCCGCGGCGTCCCTGCTCGCGGTCGCGCCGATCCTGATCGTCGGCTGGCTGTCGCAGAAGCAGCTCGTGCGCGGGCTCACGTTCGGAGCCGTCAAATGAGCGCGGCCGGCCAGGGGGCGAACGTATTGATCTGCGACTGCGACGGCGTGCTGATCGACAGCGAGGCGGTGGCCGCCGACGTGCTCGTGCGCGAACTCGACGCACGCTGGCCGGGCGTGGCGTCGCGGCCGGCCGTGATGCCGCTGCTCGGGCTGCGCATCGAGCGCGTGCTGGCCGGCGCATGCGACGCGCTCGGCCGCACGCTGACGAACGACGACATCGTCGCGATTCGCGCGGCGGTCGAGACGGCGGCCGTCAACGCGCCGATGGTCGACGGCATCGACACGGCGCTGTCCGAGATCGCGCTGACGACGGCCTGCGCGAGCAACAGCTACCGCGCCTACGTCGAGGCCGCACTCGCACGCACCGGGCTCGCGCGCTTCTTCGGCGACCGGCTGTTCTGCGCGGATGCCGTCGCGCGGCCGAAACCGGCGCCGGACGTGTATCTCGCGGCCGCGCGCGCGCTCGGCGTGGCGCCCGCGCACTGCCTGGTCGTCGAGGACAGCGTGACCGGCATCACGGCGGCGGCCGCGGCCGGCATGACCGTGCTCGGCTTCATCGGCGGCGGGCATGCGTCGGCCGCGCAGATCGACGCGCTGCGCGGGATCGGCGCGCGTCACGTATTCGACGACATGCACGAGCTGCCCGGCTACGTCGCGCGCTGGCAGGCGACCGGCGCGGTGCTGCCGGGCTAGCCACTACGAAGGATTGGGCGCCGCGTTCGACGCGGCGCATCACGAACGAACGGAGACAGACCATGGCAAGCGTGCTCCTGCGCAACATCGCGAAGCGCTACGACGAGACCGAAGTGCTGCGCAACGTGAACCTCGACATCGCCGACGGCGAATTCGTCGTGTTCGTCGGCCCGAGCGGCTGCGGAAAATCCACGCTGATGCGGATGATCGCGGGCCTCGAGGACATTTCGGGCGGCGACCTGCTGATCGACGGCGCGAAGGTCAACGACGTACCGAGCGCGAAGCGCGGCATCGCGATGGTGTTCCAGTCGTATGCGCTGTATCCGCACATGACGCTGTACGACAACATGGCGTTCGGCCTGAAGCTCGCGGGTGCGAAGAAGCCCGAGATCGACCAGGCCGTGAAGCAGGCCGCGAAGATCCTGCACATCGACCATCTGCTCGATCGCAAGCCGAAGCAGCTGTCGGGCGGGCAGCGGCAGCGCGTCGCGATCGGCCGCGCGATCACGCGCAAGCCGAAGGTGTTCCTGTTCGACGAGCCGCTGTCGAACCTCGACGCGGCGTTGCGCGTGAAGATGCGGCTGGAGTTCGCGCGGCTGCACGACGAGCTGAAGACGACGATGATCTACGTGACGCACGATCAGGTCGAGGCGATGACGCTCGCGGACAAGATCGTCGTGCTGTCGGGCGGCGCGGTGCAGCAGGTCGGCACACCGAACACGCTGTATCACGCGCCGGCGAACCAGTTCGTCGCGGGCTTCATCGGCTCGCCGAAGATGAACTTCCTGAAGGGCGCGGTCGAGTTGGTCGATGCGGGCGGCGTGCTCGTGCGCTTCGACAGCGGCGAGACGCAGCGCGCCGCGGTCGAAGCAGCGGGGCTGCAGCGCGGTGCGGCGGTGACGGTCGGCGTGCGGCCCGAGCATCTGAAGGTCGGGGCCGCGGCTGCCGGCGTGGCCGCGCGGACGATGGCCGTCGAGTCGCTTGGCGACGCCGCGTATCTGTATGCGGAGTCGGCCGTCGCGCCGGACGGGCTGATCGCGCGGATTCCGCCGCTCGACACGTACCGCACCGGCGAGGCGCTGCACGTGCACGCGGAAGCCGAGCATTGCCACCTGTTCGACGAGCACGGGCAGGCATTCCGCCGGCTGGGCGTGCACGCGAAGGCCGCGTGACGGCCGGCCGCGCTCACAGCGGCAGGTGCGCGGCCATGTAGTCGACGAACGCGCGCAGCTTGGGCGTCGGGTGGCGGCCCGACGGCCACAGCACGTAGATCGGCGTGCAGCTCGCGACATGCTCGTCGAGCACCGCGCGCAGCATGCCGTCGTCGAGCGCGTCGCGCACGAAGAACACGGGCAGGCACGCGATGCCCTGCCCGCGCAGCGCGAAGCACAGGCGTGCTTCCGCGCTGTTGCTGACCATCGAGACGGGCACCTCCGGCGGCGCGCCCGCGCGCGGCACGCGCAGCGGCCAGATTTCGAGCTTGCCGCTGCTCGGGAAGCGGTAATGCAGACAGCGGTGCTGGGCGAGATCGGCCGGCGTGCGTGGCGTGCCGTGCCGGTCGAGATAGTCGGGAGACGCTACGAGGTGCTGGCGAAAATGGCCGAGCAGCCGCGACGACAGCCGCGAATCCGACGGCTGGCCGGTGCGCAGCACCGCGTCGAACCCTTCGTCGACGACGTCGACGAGGCGGTCGCTGAAATCGATGTCGAGTTCGATTTCCGGATACGCGGCCATGAAATCGGCGAGCACCGGCAGCAGCAGCGTGCCGATCGTCGGCAGGCTCACGCGCAGCCGCCCGCGCGGCGCCCCGGCGCTGTGCGTCAGCTCCTGCTCGGCCGCGTCGAGTTCGGCGAGCACGCGCCGGCACCGTTCGAGAAAGCGCGCGCCCTCGGCCGTCAGCGTGATGCTGCGCGTGCTGCGGTGAAACAGCCGCACGCTCAGGCGCGCCTCGAGCCGCGCGATGCGCTTGCCGATCGCCGACGCCGACAGCCCGAGCGCGCGTCCGGCCGCGACGAAGCTGCGCGTTTCCGCGACTTGAACGAACACGACGAAGCCGCCGAGATTTTCCATGCACGTATCCGATTGCGGACGCCAGCGTCCGGATTGTCCGGAACTCTAACCCGGTTTTTCTTACTGCGTCGGCTCCCTACGATGAACGCTTCTTCACCGTACGAGGTCACGCCATGTCATCCCTGCCTGCTACCGCGTTCCAGGCGGAACCGGATTCCGCACTGCGCGACCGGCTCGACCGGGTGCTCAATCGCGCGCTTGCCGACGAGCGCATGGTCGGCGCGGTCGTGCTGGTCGCGCGGCACGGCGAGCTGCGCCACGCGCGCGCCGTTGGCCTTGCCGATCGCGAAGCCGGTACGCCGATGCGGGAGGACACGCTGTTCCGGCTCGCGTCGGTCACCAAGCCGATCGTCACGGCCGCCGCGATGCGGCTGGTCGCGGCGGGGCGCATCGCCCTCGACGAGCCGGTCGCGCGCTGGTTGCCCGCGTTCCGCCCGGCGCTGCCCGACGGCACGCCCGCCGTCATCACGTTGCGTCATCTGCTGTCGCATACGGCCGGTCTCGGCTACCGGTTCCTCGAAGCCGACGGCGCGGGGCCGTATGCGCGTGCCGGCGTGTCCGACGGGATGGACCGCTCGGGCCTGTCCCTTGCCGAGAACCTGACGCGCATCGCCGGCGTGCCGCTGCAGTTCGCGCCCGGCACGTCGTGGGGTTATTCGCTCGCGATCGACGTGGTCGGCGCACTGATCGAGGCGGTCGACGGGCGGCCGCTGGCCGACGCGGTGGCCGCGCTCGTCACGACGCCGCTCGCGATGACCGACACCGGATTCGTCGCGCACGACGCCGCCCGCGTCGCGACGCCTTACGTGAGCACGGCGGGCGCGCCGCGCCGGATGGCGGACGCCGATCTCGTGCCGGTGTTCGATGGCACGATCGGCATCCGCTTCGAGCCGGCGCGCGCGTTCGACGCCGATGCGTGGCCGTCGGGCGGCGCGGGGATGGTCGGCACCGCGCGCGATTGCATGACCCTGCTCGATGCGCTGCGCACGGGCCGGGACGGCTGGCTCGAACGCGCATGGATCGACGAAATGGCGCGTATCCAGCCGGGTGCGCACGCGCTGCCGGATGCGCCCGGCTTCGGCTTCGGGCTCGGTTTTTCGGTGCTGCACGATCCGGTCGCCGCGCAGTCGCCGGAGTCGGTCGGCACCTGGCGCTGGGGCGGTGCGTACGGGCACGCGTGGTTCGTCGACCGCGCCGCCGGGCTCACGGTCGTCGCGCTGACCAATACGCTGTACGAGGGCATGCACGGGCGGATCGTGATCGACGTGCGCGATGCGGTCTACGGCGTCGATACCGGGAGCGCGGCATGATCGACTGCACGTCGACCGGCGACGAGGTTTGCGCCCGGCCGCCGCAGGCGGGCGCGCGCCTGCCGGTCGCGAATTTGCTGGCGCTGGCGACGGCCGGCTTCATCACGATCCTGACCGAGGCGTTGCCGGCCGGCCTGTTGCCGCTGATGAGCGTCGACCTGCGCGTGCCCGAGGCGCTGATCGGCCAGCTCGTGACCGTGTATGCGCTCGGCTCGATCGTCGCGGCGATTCCGCTCGTCGCGGCGACGCGCGCGATGCGCCGGCGCCGCCTGTTGCTCGCGGCGCTGGCCGGCTTCGTCGTGTCGAATGCGCTGACGGCCGTGTCGCCGTACTACGCGCTCACGCTCGCCGCGCGTTTTGTCGCGGGCATGGCGGCCGGGCTGCTGTGGGCGCTGCTGGCCGGCTATGCGAGCCGGATGGTCGATGCGTCGCTGCGCGGCCGCGCGATCGCGGTCGCGATGCTGGGCGCACCGGTCGCGATGTCGATCGGCATTCCGGCCGGCACCGCGCTCGGTGCGGCGCTCGGCTGGCGCGTCGCGTTCGCGGGCATCACGGTCGCGGCGCTGCTGCTGATCGGCTGGATCCGCGCGCGCGTGCCCGACTATCCGGGGCAGCCGGCCGGCGCGCGCGAGCCGGTGTTCGGCGTGATGACGCTGCCCGGCGTGCGGCCGGTACTGACCGTGATGTTCGCTTACGTGCTCGCGCACAACATGCTGTACACGTATGTCGCGCCGTTTCTCGCGGGTGTGCGGATGGGGGCGCAGGTCGATGCGGTGCTGCTCGTGTTCGGCCTCGCGTCGCTGGCCGGCATCGCGCTGACGGGCGCCTGGATCGGCGCCGCGCAGCGACGGCTGACGCTTGCCAGCATTGCGCTGTTCGCGCTCGCGGCGGCGATGCTCGGCGCCGGTTCCGGGATGGCGGCCGTCTATGCGGGTGTCGTGCTGTGGGGGCTCGCGTTCGGCGGCGCGCCGACGCTGTTCCAGACGGCCACCGCGAACGCGGCGGGGGAGGCGGCCGATGTCGCGCAGTCGATGCTCGTGACGGTGTGGAATCTCGCGATCGCGGGAGGGGGAATCGCGGGCGGCATGCTGCTCGGCGCAACGGGCGCGGGCGCGATTCCGTGGGTGCTCGTGGTACTGCTGGCGGCCGCATGGGTCGGCGCATGGCGCGCCAGCCGGCATGCGTTTCCGGCGCCGCGCGCGGCCTGAGCCGGGCCGGGGGCGGGGTTGCAGCGTCAGGCCGCCTTCGCGTCGAGCGCCGCCCGCGCACAGGTTTCGTCGGTGACGAGCCCCGACAGCCAGCCGCCGCGCAGCGCGGCGATCACCGCATCGCGTTTCTTCGGGCCGCCCGCGAACGCGATGGTCGGGCGCTTCGGCGGCGTGGCGAGCGACACGCTCGTCACGCGCGCACTGGTCGACACGTCGACCAGCCGGCCCTGCGCGTCGATCGGCACGCCGAGCAGCTCGGCCACCGCGCCGAGCGCGGTCATCTCGTCGCGCTCCTGTTCGGTGATGAAGCCGTCTTCGTAGAGCGGGCAGTGCGGGCCGATGTTGCCGATCCCGACGAACGCGACGTCGGCCTTGCCCGACAGCGCCTCGACGATCCGGTACAGCCGGTGATTGCACCATTGCGCGCGTTCCGCGGCGCTGTCGGCGAACAGCGGCGCGGGCAGCAGGAAGTGCTTGCTGCCGGTTTTCTCGGAGATGTATTGCGCGACGTCGTAGCGGTTCGACGAACCGTCGGCCGCGATCGCGCCGACCATCGACACGAGCCGGTGCTGCCGGCGGTCGATCTGCGCGATCTGCGCGACGGCGGCCTTCAGCGTCCGGCCGCTGCTGACCGCGATCACCATCGGCCGCGTCTCGTTCAGGTACCGCTCCATCACCTGCGCGCCGGCGACCGCGAGCTTGCGGTCGATCGCTTCGGGCGCGTCCGCATCGACAGGCACGACCTCGCACATCGCGAGGCCATAGCGTTTCGACAACTGCGCACCGAGATCGAGGCAGTCGGCGAGCTGGTGATCGACGCGCACGCGGATCAGGTTCTTCTCGACCGCGAACGCGACGAGGCGCTGCGCGACGGGCCGCGATACCTGGAGTTTCTCGGCGATTTCGTTCTGCGTGTCGCCCGCGACGTAGTAGAGCCACGCGGCACGCGTAGCGAGATCGAGTTTTTCTGAGGACTTGGACACGATAGCGATTCGGTTCGGATCAGGCCCGGCCGGCGGGCCGCATGACGGCATCCACTGTACCGCATGTCGCGCGCGCGGCCCCTGGCCGGCGCGCACGACCTGCGGCGCTCATGCGAGCCGTGCGCGCGACGGCTCGTACAGCGGCCGTACGTGACGGTAGAGCGAGCGGAACGCCTCGAGGCGTTCGCGCAGCAGCGCATGGCGCGCGGCGTGCGGTGCGTATTCGGCGCGCACGGGCGGCTTGGTCAGCACCGCCTGCGGATCGCCGCCGACGGCCAGCCACCCGAGCCGCGCCGCGCCGAGCGCCGCGCCCGTTTCGCCGCCGCCGATCTGGCGCGTGCGCACGTTCAGCGCATCGGCGATCAGTTGCGCCCAGAACGCGCTGCGCGCGCCGCCGCCGATCAGCGACAGCTGGTCGGTCTCGACGCCGGCCGCGTGCAGCGCGTCGAGGCCGTCGGCGAGGCCGAGCGTCACGCCTTCGAGCACCGCGTAGCCGAGATGCGCTCGTTCGGTCGCGTGCGTCATCCCGAAGAACGCACCCTGCGCATACGGATCGTTGTGCGGCGTGCGCTCTCCGGACAGGTAGGGCAGGAACAGCGGGGCCGTCGCGAGCGCGTCGGCGTCGAGCGCCTCGACCTCGGCGAGCAGCGCGGGCTCGTCGGTGCCCGTCAGCTTGCAGACCCAGCGCAGGCAGCTCGCGGCCGACAGCACGACGCTCATCAATTGCCAGCGGTCGGGAATCGCATGGCAGAACGCATGCACGGCCGATGCCGGGTTCGGCATGAAGCGGTCGCCGACCACGCTCAGCACGCCCGACGTGCCGAGCGACACGAACCCGTCGCCCGCGTGGATCGCGCCGATGCCGAGCGCGCTCGTCGCGTTGTCGCCGCCGCCGCCGGCCACCACGACGGCCTCGGACAGCCCGAGCTCGCGCGCGACGTCGGCGCGCAGCGTGCCGGACGGTGCGTTGCCTTCGACGATGCGCGGCATCTGCGCGCGTGTCATCCCGCACGCGGCGAGCAGCGCATCGGACCAGTCGCGACGCGCGACGTCGAGCCACAGCGTGCCGGCCGCATCCGACGGATCGGACACCTTCGCGCCGGTGAGCCGGAACCGCAGGTAATCCTTCGGCATCAGCACACACGCGGTCGCCGCGAACACGTCGGGTTCGTGTTTCGCGACCCACAGCAGTTTCGGCGCGGTGAAACCCGGCATCGCGAGATTGCCGGCCAGTGCGTGGAGATCGGGTGCGCGTTCGGTCAGCAGCGCGCATTCGTCGGCGCTGCGCATGTCGTTCCACAGGATGGCGGGGCGCAGCACGCGGTCGTCGCGGCCGAGCAGCACCGCGCCGTGCATCTGGCCCGACAGGCCGATGCCGCGCACCTGCGCGAACGCCTGCGGATGCCGTGCGCGCAGCGCGGCGAGCGCGGCGAGCGTGCCTTGCCACCAGTCGTCCGGATGCTGCTCGGCCCAGCGCGGATGCGGCCGCGACACGGTGAACGGCGAGCCGGCGGTGCCGACGACCGTGCCGTCCGGGGCGAGCAGCAGCACCTTCACTTCCGAGGTGCCGAGGTCGATGCCGAGATACATGAGCGATCCGTTCCGTCAGTGGGGAGCCGCTACTTTAGCCGCGCGGCCGTGCACGTGCCAAGGCAGGTTCGCCCGGATGCGCGTCAGCGCGCCGCGAGCCATGCGTCGACCCGCGCGAGCCCGGCGCGCAGCGCCTCGAACAGCGCCGGGTTGCCGGCGAGCGAGCCCCACAGCGGGCGGCTCGCGCACAGCGCGACGACCGGGTCGTCGGCCTCGACGATCGCGCGGGCGGCGCCTTCGTCCATCACGCCGTCCTGGTACGCGTACGGCAGCAGGCCGCGCGCCCGGCGTTCGAGAAAGCGCAGGAACAGCGCCGGCAGCACGGCGGTGGCGACCGGCGCCGCGCCGCGCGCGAACGACTGGACGAGCGTCGGCGCGATGAAGCCGGGGATCTTCGAGAAGCCGTCGGCCGCGACGCGCTGGTTGGTGTCGAGCACGTACGGATTGCCGAAGCGTTCGAGCACCACGTCGCGGTAGCGCGCGAGATCGAGCGGGCTCGGGGTGAGGCACGGGATCACGTCCTGTGTCACGTAGTCGTGCGCGAGGCGGCGGATCGCCGCGTCGTGCGTGCCTTCGTGGATGTACGTGTAGCCGGCCAGCGTGCCGGCCCAGGCGATGCAGCTGTGCGTTGCGTTGAGGATGCGGATCTTCGCTTCCTCGTACGGGTGCACGTCGTCGACGAGTTCGGCGCCGGCCAGCTCCCAGCGCGGCCGGCCGGCCGCGAAACGGTCCTCGATCACCCACTGGATGAACGATTCGCCCATCACCGGGCATGCGTCGTCGACGCCGGTGGCCGCGCGCACGCGTTCGCGCACGTCGGCGGTCGGGCGGGGCGTGATGCGGTCGACCATCGCGCTCGGCGTCGCGACGTTCGCATCGAACCACGCGAGCAGGCCGGCCTGGCCGCGCCGTTCGAGGAATTCGCGCATCCCCGCGCGAAAGCGCGCGCCGTTGTTGCGCAGGTTGTCGCAGCTCTGCAGCGTGAGCGGGCCCGCGCCGCGTTCCATGCGTTCGGCGAGCAGCGCCGCGAGCGCGCCGTACAGCGTCGTGCGCGCGCCCTGCAGGTCGGCCGCGAGATCGGCGTTCGCGACGTCGAGCCGGTCGTGTTCGTCGAGGTAGTAGCCGCCTTCGGTGACGGTGAACGACACGATCCGGCACGCCGGATCGGCGCCGGCGTCGATCAGCGCGGCGAGGTCGATCGACCACGGCAGCACGCGCGTGATCGCGCGGATCGTCTCGTATGCGCGCTCGCCTTGCGGCGTGACGGTTTCGAGCGTGTATTCGCCGTGCTGCGCGGCGAGCGCGTCCAGGGTCGCGCGCATGTCGTCGCGGATGTTGCCGACGGTCAGCGACCAGCGTTCGCCGGCCGGCACGGCCGCATTCACGCGATGCAGATACCACGCCTGGTGCGCGCGGTGAAACGAGCCCGCGCCGATGTGCAGCAGCACGGGCGCGCGGGCGGAGGACGATTCGCTCATCCGGTGTCTCCTGTTCGTGCCTGATGGTCCTGTCGAATGCGAATGTCGAATACGATCATTTGCTCTTTATGTGAGCGAATGATCGTATTCGGGCGAGCGAAAGTCAAGGCGGGGAAACGGCATTTCGATGCTGCGCTGCGGCGGCGCGGGCGGGGTGCGGGGC
>NZ_JPGM01000098.1:0-23709 GCF_000731655.1 Burkholderia sp. MSh2
GCCTGCGCCGCCTTCTCCCGCCCCTCGCCCCACCGCTGCGCAACCCGGTACGCGACGAGCGACCCGGCCACGGCGAGCAGCATGGGCACGAGGCTGTCGTGATTCGCGCGCGTGAATTCGAGCAGCAGCACGACCGCCGTGATCGGCATCTGCATCGACGCGGCAAGGAACGCGGTCGCGCCGACGAGCGCGCACCCGCCGATCGACGCGCCCGGCCACACGAGGCTCCACAGCCCGCCGAGCACGATGCCGAGCAGCGCGCCGTTCGCGAGGCCCGGGGTCAGCAGGCCGCCCTCCGCGCCGGCCCGCAGGCTGCCGGCCTCGATCAGCACCTTCAGCACGAGCAGCGCGGCGGCAAGACCGATCGTCAGCGTGCCGTCGAAACCGAGCGACGCCGGGCCCTTGCCATTGCCGAGCAGTTGCGGGAACCGCATCGCGAGCAGGCCGATCACCGCGAAGTTGACCAGCGCGAGCACCGGCAGCCGCCCGTCCTTCGGTGCATCGGCCCGCGCCCGGGTCGTGAGCCGCACGAACCCGTACGCGGCGAAACCGAACAGCGGCCCGCAGACGATCGACCACGCGACGAGCGGCGCACTCAGCACGAACGGCGGCACCGTGTACTGGTGTTCGTTGCCGAGGCCGATCCACGCGACGGCCGCCGCGATCGCCGAGGTCACGACCGCGACGACCAGCGCGCGCCGTTCGAACGTGCCGAGCAGCACTTCGAGCACGAAGATCGCGCCGCCGAGCGGCACGTTGTAGACGGCCGCGAGCCCCGCGCCGGCGCCGCACGCGACCATCAACCGGCAATCGTCCGGCGTGAGCCCCGCGGCATGCGCGAGCCGGCCGGCGAGCAGCGAACCGATCTCGCGCGGCGCGACCTCGCGGCCGAGCGGCGAGCCGAGCGCGACGGTGACGATCTGCAGCAGCGCGTGAACCGTCGTGCTCACGACCGGCATCCGCGGATCGGCCGCGCGTACCGCGCGACGAATGCTGACGAGCGGCCGGCCGTAGCGGTAGAGCGCCCACCAGCCGCCGCCCGCGACGATCCCGCAGACGATCAGCACCGCGAGCCGGCGCAGCGGATCGGCGTCGGTCACACCGGACAGGAAACTCTCGTTGCCGATCACGTGCGCGACGCTGTAGCCGTACGCGACGTGCTGGATCGCATGCAGCAGCAGCGCGAGCAGCATGCCGCCGAGGCCCGCGCCGAGGCCGGTCAGGATCGTGACGGCGGCCATGCGCGAAAACGGGCTGGCGGCGGGCGAAGAGGCTGCGGGGGCGGACGGAAGATCGGGACGCATGGGCTCGGCGGACGGAGATCGATGGGGCGACGCGCAGCACGCACGCCGCCGTCAGGATCGCATCGTAGGCTCGCCGCTCTCATGAGACAAACGTATTTTTCGAATTGACTCATGCATTTTGTGAATACATCACTCCGGCCTGCCGTGACGGCCGGCCTCCGGGCCCGTCACTCCGGATAAGCGATGCGCTCCGGTTCGCGCCGCATGATGACCCGCCCGTGCCGCACCGACAGCGTCGCCTTCGCCTGCCGGCGTACCGCCTCATAGTCGCTTTCCGCGTCGAGCACGACGAGATTCGCCGGACGCCCGACGGCAATGCCGTAGCGGTCGCCGAGATGCATCGTTGTCGCGCTGTGGTCGGTCACGAAGTCGAGGCAGCGCTGCAGATCCTGGTAGCCCATCATGTGGCAGATATGCAGGCCCGCATCGAGCACGCGCAGGATGTTGCCGTTGCCCAGCGGATACCACGGATCCTTGATCGAATCCTGTCCGAAGCACACGTTGATGCCCGCGCGGTCGAGTTCCGCGACGCGCGTGACGCCGCGCCGCTTCGGAAACGCGTCGAAGCGCCCCTGCAGGTGAATGCTCTCGGTCGGACACGAGACGAAGTTCAGGCCCGCGCGCTTCAGCAGCCGGAACAGCTTCGAGCAGTATGCGTTGTCGTACGAGCCCATCGCGGTCGTGTGGCTCGCCGTCACGCGCGCGCCCATGCCGCGCACGCGCGCCTCCTCCGCCAGCACTTCCAGAAAGCGCGAATGCGGATCGTCGGTCTCGTCGCAATGCACGTCGACGAGGCAGCCGGTGCGTTCCGCGAGATCCATCAGGAAGCGGATCGAGCTGACGCCCTGCTCGCGCGTGTTCTCGAAATGCGGAATCCCGCCCACGACGTCCGCGCCCAGGTCGATCGCCTGCTCCATCAGCGCGCGGCCGCCGTCGAACGACTCGATGCCCTCCTGCGGAAACGCGACGATCTGCAGGTCGATCTGCCCGCGCGCCTCGTCCTTCACCTCCAGCATCGCCTTCAGCGCGGCCAGCGTCGGATCGGTGACGTCCACGTGCGTGCGCACGTGCTGGATCCCGTGGTCGCGCAGCATGCCGATCGCCGCATGCGCACGCGCCTTGGTGTCCTCGCGGGTGATCGTCGCCTTGCGTTCGGCCCAGCGCTCGATGCCCTCGAACAGCGTGCCGCTCATGTTCCATGCCGGCTCGCCGGCCGTCAGCACGGCATCGAGGTGGATATGCGGTTCGACGAGCGGGGGAATCGCGAGGCGGCCGCCCGCGTCGATATCGTCGTGCCCGGTGGGCGCGGCCGGCGCCGACTGCGCATCGACCCGCGCAATCGCGCCGCCGTCGATGCCGATCGTGAACAGGCCGTCGCGGCCGCGCAGGCGTACGTTGAACAGATTCATGTGGAGACCCCTCGTGGCATGCATGAAGACGGCCGCGCGATTCGTGTCGCAGGCCGTGCGATCCGGTTGACGAGTATGGACGAAAAGCGGCGCTGCGCGCACGCGCATCGCATTGCATCGCCGCCGCCATTCACATGCCCGCGCCCCGGATCCCGGGTGCGAGCGGCCCGTTCTCCACGCGCGCCCCGCGTCGACCGGGCGCCGCGCCGCATCCCGCACCTGTTGCAACGGCGCGACGTCCGGCCTGCACCGCACGGAGGCCGCCCGCGCGCGATCGCGCGGAAACCGCCAGCGTGACACGCGCGCGGCGTGTCGTGTCGGTTTTGTGAAGGACTCTTGCCGGTTCCGGAAAGGTGCGCTCGCGGCGCCCGGCGGCCTTGTGCGTGCGGCGCATTCCTATACTTGCGCCGAACTTTCGTACCCGCATCCACACGCAGGAGCCTCTACATGAAAAAAACCCTCGTCGCCGGCGCATGCACCGCCGCGCTGTTCGCCCCGCTCGCCCACGCGCAAAGCTCGGTCACGCTGTACGGCCTGATCGACGCCGGCATCGTCTACACCAACAACGTCGGCGGCGCGTCGCTGTGGCGCCTGAACAGCGGCACCGTCAACGGCAGCCGCGTCGGGTTTCGCGGCACCGAGGATCTCGGCGGCGGCCTGAAGGCGCTGTTCGTGCTCGAGAACGGCTTCAACGTGAACAACGGCGGGCTCGGGCAGGACGGCAAGCTGTTCGGCCGCCATGCGTACGTCGGCCTGAGCCAGAACGGCTACGGCACGCTGACGCTCGGCCGCCAGTACGACACGATGGTCGATTTCGTCGCGCCGCTGTCGGCCACGGCCGGCGACTTCGGCGACGCGAGCTTCGCGCATCCGTTCGACAACGACAACCTGAACCACTCGCTGCGCATCAACAACGCGGTCAAGTACACGAGCGAGAACTATGCGGGCTTCAGGATCGGCACGATGTACGCGTTCTCGAACGCGACCAGCTTCGGCGCGAACCGTGCGTACAGCCTTGCGGCGAGCTACGCGAATGGCCCGCTGAAGCTGGCCGGCGCCTACCTGCAGATGAACGGCACGAAGGGCTCGACGAGCGCCAGCGCCGGCGCGACCGACGTCGCCGAAGCGAAAAGCCTGAACCAGGGCGGCTGGTCGGTCGGCGCGGACCGCATGCGTTCGTACGGCGGCGGCGCCAGCTACGTGTTCGGCCCGGCGACCGTCGGCTTCGTCTATACGCGCTCGCAATACGACAACTCGGGCGCGTTCGGCTCGACCGGCCAGGTCGCGTTCAACAACTACGACGTGAACGTGCGCTATGCGGTCACGCCGGCCGTCAGTCTCGGCGCGGCCTACGTGTACACGGACGCCAGCGTATCGAATCCCGACAGCAAGCACGGCACCGACCCGAAGTGGCACCAGGTCGACCTGCAGGCCGTCTACAAGCTGTCGCGCCGCACGGACGTATACGCCGAGGCGATGTACCAGCACGCGTCGGGCCGCGGCTACCAGGCGTTCATCAACGGCTCGGGCGGCGCATCGAGCACGGCGAACCAGATCGTCGGCACGATCGGCATGCGCACGCGCTTCTGACCGGCGCGAGGCAACGTCGCCCGCCGGCAGCGAATCCGCGCCGGGTTCGTGCGCCGCGCGCGACGTGCCCCAATGTTGTGCCATCTGGAAGGCAGCCTGCCTGGAATCGGGGTTTTTACGCATGCGTGCGCTGCGTAGACTGCCTTCGAAGGTCCGGGGCACACGCAGTACGTGCGAACCCCGGCCGCCTACCCCGTACCCAGGAGAACCTCGTGAAATCGCTCGTCGTTACCGCCGCCGCTGCCGTCCTGCTTGTCGCACCGGCCCTGTCGTTCGCCCAACAGGCACAGTCGCCCGTCACGCGCGCGCAAGTGCTGCAGGAACTGGCCGATCTCGAATCGGTCGGCTTCAACCCGGCGCGCGGTGAATCCAACAACTACC
This sequence comes from Burkholderia sp. MSh2, assembly GCF_000731655.1. Classification (NCBI taxonomy): domain Bacteria; kingdom Pseudomonadati; phylum Pseudomonadota; class Betaproteobacteria; order Burkholderiales; family Burkholderiaceae; genus Burkholderia; species Burkholderia sp. MSh2. The sequence goes on from NZ_JPGM01000098.1 coordinate 4,685, forward strand.
CGGACGACATCATGGCGGCGCAGGAGCGACTCCGCGAAAAGCGTCTCGCCGAACAGAAGGCCGCGCACGCCGCATACGGCCCGGCCGGCGCGCCTGCGACGGAATCGGGCGCACCGGTCCGGCCCGCGCTGTAAACGGCATGACGATGCGCGCCGCCCGCGACATCGATGGGCCGCGGGCGCGGCGCGCGTCGTGCCTGCGCGAGCGGCGCGGCCGGCACGAAACGGCCGGCGGCCCGGCAATGCGCCGGCGCGCGTCCGGCGCTCAGGCGGCCTGCGGCTCGCGGTCGATCGTGTTCAGCATCTCGACGTCGCGGGCGATCATCCCCGGCACCTGCGCGCGCAGCATCTCGACCCAGGTCCGCACCTTCGCATCGACGAAGCGGCGCGACGGATACAGCGCATATACGTTCATCTTCTGCAGGATGTGGGTGGGGAGCACGCGCACGAGCGTGCCGTCGCGCAGCGCGTCGATCGCCGAGTACAACGGCAGCATGCCGATCCCGATGCCGTCGCGGATCGCAAGGGCGAGGGATTCGGCCGTGTTGGTCTGCACCGGCCCCGCGACGTGGATCTGCTCGACGCCCTCGGGCCCTTCGAGCACCCATTCGTGCGTCGGGAAGGCCGGCGTGCACAGCGTCAGGCAGGCGTGCGCCGCCAGATCCTGCGGACGGGCCGGCACGCCGTGCCGCTTCACGTAATCGGGCGACGCGCACAGGATGCTGAAGGTCGAGCCGAGCAGGTGCGACACGAGTTCCGAATCGGGCAGCGACGAGGCGGTCACGACGGCCATGTCGCTCGTGCCGTCGAACAGGTCGGGCATGCGCTGCGACAGCGACAGCTCGATCGACACGTCCGGATATTGCGCGTGATAGCGCGTCAGCGCGGGCAATACATAGTGATGACCGACGCTCGCGAAGCTGTGCATGCGCAGCACGCCGGCCGGCCGTTCGTGCGCGCAGCTCGCTTCCTCTTCCGCGCGGTCGACGTCGGCGAGGATCTGGCGGCAGCGCCGCAGGTAGCTTTCGCCGGCCGACGTCAGCGCGAGACGGCGCGTCGAACGATTCATCAGACGGGTGCGCAGGCGTGCCTCGAGTTCCGACACCGCGCGCGACATCGCGCCCGTCGTCGAATTCAGCGATTGCGCGGCGGCGGTGAAACTGCCCGTCTCGACGACGCGCGAAAACACCCGCATGTTTTGTAGGGTATCCATTCCTGTGAGCAACCTGTAGCGGAGCCGCTATTTTCCTCTACTGCATGCGACAGATTGTTACTCCGGCTGCAACTATCGTTTCCCCGCAACTACGTTAATGCCCGGGCCCGGCCCTCCTACAATCGGCGCCTCACCAGTCGAACGGCCCCGTCCGGACGCGCCGCGGCACCCTGCCCGTCGCCGCACGGGCCACCTCCAGTCATGAAGCCACAACCTGTGATCGAGCACCCTTCCGTCGAACCGGCACGATGGAGGACCTGGCTCGATCCACTCGGCGACGCGGCGCGCGACTGGGCCGCCAGCGACGGCCTGATCTGGCTGCACCTCGCGAAAACCGTACTCGCGGCGCTCCTGGCGATGGGTATCGCGATGCGTCTCGAGATGTCGCAGCCGCGCACGGCGATGACGACCGTGTTCGTGCTGATGCAGCCGCTGTCGGGGATGGTATTCGCGAAGAGTTTCTACCGCGTGCTCGGCACGGCGGCCGGCCTCGTCGCCGCGCTCGCGCTCGGCGGGCTGTTCGCGCAGCAGCCCGAGCTGTACACGGCCGGCATCACGCTGTGGATCGGCGGCTGCATCGCGCTCGCGGTGCGCAACCGCCACTTCCGCTGGTACGGCTTCGTGCTCGCCGGCTACACGGCGGCGCTGATCGGCCTGCCGGCCGTGATGACGCCGGAGACGCTGTTCCAGTCCGCGCTCACGCGCGCCGCCGAAGTGGCGCTCGGCATCGCGTGTTCGGGCGCGGTCAGCGCGCTGATCCTGCCGCTCAGTTCGGCCAAGGCGCTGATGCGTTCGCTCGGCGCGCGCCACGCGACGTTCGCGGCCTTCACGGCCGGCGCACTCTCGGGCGACGTCGCCCGCGGCGATTTCGAGCGGCGCTTCGCCGACTTCGTCGACGACATCGTGGGTTTCGAGGCCAACCGCGCGTTCGCGTCGTTCGAGGATCCGCACATTCGCGCGCGCAGCCGCCGGCTCGCACGCCTGAACAGCGAATTCATGAACGCGTGCACGCGGCTGCATGCGCTGCATCAGCTCGTCAAGCGGCTGCGCGCGACCGGCGCCGACGCGGTGCTCGAGGCGCTGGCGCCGCACATCGACGCACTCGCGCAACGGTTCGCCGCGCTGCGCGACGAGCGGCAGCGCGGCATCGCGCCGGCCACCGGCGCGCTGCTCGAACTGCGCCGCTTTCACAGCGCGCTGCCGAAGGCCGCGCGCGCGTCGCGACGCCCCCTCGAGGACCATGCGGCCGGCGGCCTGCTCGACTTCGATACCGCGATCGAGCTGCTGTACCGCTTCATCGGCGAATACCTCGGCTACGCGGACACCTACGCGTCGCTCGACCAGGACGATCACGCGTTCGAACGCTCGGTCACGCACTACGCGCTGAAGACGAACACGTTCTTCGTCGGCTTCGCCTTCCTGCGCACGATCGTCGCCGTCGGCGCGATGAGCGCGTTCTGGATCGCGTCGGAGTGGTCGAGCGGCCCGCTCGCCGTGATCGCCACCGCGATGGCCTGCGCGCTCAGCTCGACGTCGCCGCGCGCACCGAAGTTCGTCGCGCAGATGGGCGTCGGCGCGGCGTTCGCGACCGCCGTCGGCTACCTGTTCCTGTGCTACGTGTATCCGAACATCGACGGCTTCCCGCTGCTGTGCGCGGCGCTCGCGCCGGTGCTCGGCATCGGCGCGTTCCTCGCGATGCGGCCGGGCCTGTCCGGCTACGGGATCGGCTTCGCGGTGTTCTTCTGCCTGCTCGCCGGCCCCGACAACACCATCGCGTACACGCCCGAGGTGCTGATCAACAACGGGCTGGCCATCGTCGTTGCGTTGCTCTCCTGCTCGATCGTGTTCGCGGTCGTGTTCCCCACCCACATGCCCTGGCTGACCGGCCGTATCGCGCACGACCTGCGCCGCCAGGTCACGCTGGCGTGCGAAGGCGCGCGGGACGGCCTCGCGCAGCGCTTCCAGTCGAGCACGCACGACCTGATGGCGCAACTGCGCACGCTGCTCGTCCGGCGCACGCGGCAGCATCGCGACGCGATGCGCTGGATGCTGTCGACGCTCGAGGTCGGCCACGCGGTGATCGATTTGCGCGACGAGCTGGACGCGTTCTGTGCATCGAAGCCGCCCCAGACGCTGCGCTGGACCGGCTCGATCGACGAGGTGCTGCACGAGCTGCCGCGCTTTTTCGACGATCCGACGCCCGGCCATCACGCGCGCACGCTGAAATCGGTGAATCTCGCGATCCGCGCGGCGCAGCACACGCTGCAGGCGTGGTACGCGGTGCCGGACGCGCGCCGCAGCATGCAGCGGATCGTCGGCTGCCTGCACTTCATGCGCAGCGCGCTGCTGGACAAGGACGCGCCGTTCAACCGCCACCGTCATTGACGATCGATGCGCCCGCAACGGGATCCTTGTTCCGGATGGAAATATGCTCTACAGACCCGGTGATTAATCTTTAAGCAGTGCGAGCCTATAGTTTCCTCACTGCCAGCGAGACTGGCACTCACCAGGAGAAACCGAAATGAAGCCGCTGCACCTCGCCCTCGTTGCCCTGTCGCTCACCGCCGCTGTCGCCCATGCACAGCCGGCGCAGACCGACGCCGCCCAGCAACAGGCGAACCGCGCCGAAGCCGTGCAGGCCGCCGGCCGCGTCGATCATGCGCAATCGAAGCAGGACGACCCGAACGCCTGTGTCGGCCCGGTCAGCTTCTGCAACATCTACTTCGGCAGCTGAGCATGACGCCGCGTCGTCACGGTCAGGCCCGCGTCGCCCGCATTGCATGCGCGGGCGAGCGGCGCGCCGGCCGATCGCCGCATCGCCGCTCCGATCCACGCCGCTTCGATTGAAGCGGCGCATGCCGTTTCAGGCGCCGCGCCCCGGCCGCCAGCCCACTTCGCGCAACGCATCCAGCAAGCGCGCCTGCCCCAGCCCTTCGACCCGCACGCCGCGCGACTCGACGTCGCCGCCCGCGACGAGCGCATTCACGATCGCTTCCTCCACCGCTTCCGCCGCCGCGACGAACAGCGCGGAAATATGGTCGTTGTTGACCATCTTCACGGCCGTGACCGGCGCGCCCCGGGTGCCGTAGTTCGCCGCCGGCACGCCGTCGTTGCCCGTAGCGAACGCCAGAAAGATGTCGCCGCTCGAATCCTCCGTGCCGCCGCCGACGCGCGCGAGCCCGACGCTCGCACGCTGCGCGAGGCGCGTGCACTGATGCGGCAGCAGCGGCGCATCGGTCGCGATCGTCACGACGATCGAGCCCATGCCGGCCTCGCCTTGCGGTTGCGCGGCGCGGAACGGCGACGGTAAGTGCCGCAGCACTTCGCCGACCGGGTAGCCGGCCACCCGCAGCATCTCGCGCACGCCGTAGTTGGCCTGCACCAGCGCGCCGACGGTCCAGCCGCCCGCCTCGGCCGCGAGCACGCGCGACGCGGTGCCGATGCCGCCCTTGAACTCGTGGCAGATCATGCCCGTGCCGCCGCCCACGCCGCCTTCCTCGACCGGCCCCGACTGCGCGGCGGCCAGCGCGCGCTGCACGTGCGCGGCGCTCACGTGCTGCCCCCAGATGTCGTTCAGCAGCCCGTCGTAGGTTTCCATCACGACCGGCATGCACCAGTACACGCGGCCGGCCGCCGCATCGCGCTCGTTCGCGACGAGCGCATCGCGCACCGCGCCGACGCTGTGCGTGTTCGTATAGGCGATCGGCGTCGTCAGCAGGCCGGCCTCGCGGATCCATTCGAGCCCCGTCGCGTCGCCGTTGCCGTTCAGCACGTGCACGCCCGCGAAACAGGGCGAATCGTGTGCCGCGCCCGCGCGCGGCTCGATGACGGTAACGCCGGTGCGGACCGATGCGTCGCCGTTCGCGACGTTCAGCGTGCAATGCCCGACCCGCACGCCCGGTACGTCCGTGATCGCGTTGAAGCGGCCCGGCGTGCCGAGTCCGATGCGGATGCCGAGATCCCTCGTGCGCATGATGCAATTCCTCCAGTGTTTCATTGGTTCGGTGTTTCGGTGCTGCATGGTGACGATCCGGCGCTCAGAGCGTGCGGAATGCTTCGCTGTGGCGCGCCCAGACCGCATACATCACGAGCGCGGCAACCAGCAGCCCCGCGATGATGATCAGGTCGGTCGGCTTGGTTGCCGTCGCCAGCGTCGTATAGAGCGTATACCCGGCGCCCGCGACCGCGACGAGCGGCGTCACGGGCCACAGCGGCATCCGGTAGTGATGCTCGACGTCGCGGCGCACGAGCCGGCTCGCGAGCGCGGCGAGCCCGACGACCAGGTAGATCAGCAGCAGCAGGTCGACGGTGAACGCGGTCAGCTCGTCGAGGCTCGACACGAACACGAGCCCCGCCGACGGCACCGCGAGCGCGAGCGTCGCCAGCCACGGCGATTCGAAGCGCGGATGGATCGTCGAGAACGCACGGTTGCAGGTGCGCGACCAGAGCGCGTGCCGGCCGCTGCTGTACAGCAGGCGGCCCATCGCGATCACGATCGCGATGATCGCATTGAACACCGACAGGAAGATCCCGCCGCTGACCACGCGCGACACGGCCGGGTTGCTCAGCGAGCGCACGACATAGCCGATCGGGTCGGCGCTCTTCGTCAGCTCCGTCAGCGACGGAGCGCCGAGCACGATCGCGGTGAGCGGAACCAGTTCGACGACGAGGATCACGAGCAGCGAATAGATCACCGCCTTCGCGACGTTGCGGTTGCCACCGCGCAGGTCTTCCGCGAGATAGGCGGCCGAGCCGAAGCCGTTGTAGCAGAAGATCGCCGTGCCGATCGCGGGCACGATCGCCGCGAGCGTTGCGGGCACCAGCGCGTTGCCGCTCGCGACGACCGGCGCGATCAGCGCGTCGGCGCCGCGATGCGGCGTACCGAAGCCCAGGCCCGCGATCAGCATCAGCACGCCGATCTCGACCACGAGAAACGCGCCGGTGATCCACGCATTCGTCTTGATGTTCAGCATGCCGAGCAGGTAGCTGAGCAGCACGATCGTCAACGCGACCGACTGGTTGCCGAAGTGCGTGCCGAGCGCGCTGTTCAGGTACGGCGCGGCGCCGCTCGCGAGTACGGCCGGGATGAACACGCTGACGGACAGCACCGTGACGAAGGTCAGGTAGCCGGGCAGCGTGCCGAACACGCGCTTGGCCATCACGTATTCGCCGCCCGCGCTGCGGTGCGCGGCGCTGAGCTCCGCGTAGCACAGCGCGAATGCGAGTGCGAGCACGCCGCCGAGCAGGAACGACAGCACCGCGCCGCTGCCGGCCTGCTGGATCGCGAACGGCGCGATCACGAAGATCGAGCTCGCGGGCGTCACGCCCGATACGGTGATCATCACCGCGTCGCGCACGCTGAGCGTCTGCGACAGCGCGCGCGGCGCGTCTTGCGTTTCGGGCGCCGCTTGCAGCGTGCCCGTCGATTCCGACATCATCGCCATTTCGTTCTCCTGTGCTCCTATCCGGGTTTTTTTTGAACGCCCATACTCGGGCCCGATTGATTGCGTGGCAGTCTAGGAAGCCAATTTCAGGACCGCTATTCCCCCTTCGTGTTACGCCCTTCCGGTGGTGGTATGGATCGTCTCTTTTCCGAAATCGCGATGCACCAGGCGCTCGGCCGCGCAATCGATCATCTCGGCCAGCCGCGCTTCTGGCGGTTCCTGGTGCTGCTGCTCAATGAAATGGCGCCGTTCGACAACGCGCTCGCGACCGCGATCGGGCGCGACGGCGTGCCGCTCGTGCTCGACGAATACGATACGGGCGGCACCGACGCCGCCTCGCCGGTGCCGCTTTACCTGAACGGGTTATATCTGCTCGACCCGTTCCTGCAGGCCGCGCACGACGGGCTCGCCGACGGCTGCTATCGGCTCGAGGAAGTCGCGCCCGACCTGTTCCGGCAGAGCGAATATTTCCTGAGCTACTTCCGCGACGCGGTGGGCGACGACGAGATCCAGATCCTCGTGCGGCCGAACGCCGACACGCTGTTGTCGCTGTCGCTCGGCGCGGGCACGCGCTTCGAGGTCGAGCCGCTCGGCAAGCTGACGGCCGCGATGCCGTGGGTGCTCGCGGCGATCCGGCAGCACTGGCGGCTGGTGGGCGACGCCGCGCGCGCGACGCCCGATGCGGATCTCGGCGCGCGCGTCGAGCAGGCGCTCGCCCGCTTCGGCGCGGGTGTGCTGACCGATCGCGAGATGTCGATCGCGAGAATGGTGCTGCGCGGCAACTCGTCGAAGGCGATCGCCGAGCGGCTCGCGATTTCACCGGAAACGGTGAAAGTGCACCGGCGGCATCTGTATGCCAAGCTCGGGATTGCGTCGCAGCCCGAGCTGTTTTCGCGGTTCATCCAGGCGCTGGGGGAAAATCCGGCCGGATGAGCGCGCCCCGCCCAGGCCCCGGCGCGGATGGCAACGGGCGCGGAATCGGGCACTATCCGGGTAGCGCCGCGCCCCGCACTCGTCCGTTGACGCAGGCGCGGATGCGCGGTCGACTACAACGCTGCCCGGAAACAGGAATCCCGATCCATGTCGCTCATTCCGCTCGTCGGACTTGGCTGGTTGCTGCTGTGCGCGCTCAGCGCCGCGTCGATCGTGCTCGTGCCGCCCGTGGTGCTGGTCGCCTGCCTGATGGGCAAGAACGTCTGGACGATGCTGACCCGCGGCCGGCTGCAGTTCGCGTTCCTGGCCTACCTGGGATCGGCGCCGGTGCCGGCGGTCTTCACGTTCCTGCTGGAAGCCGGCGCCGCGGCCGGCAATGCGGGCGGCGTGGCGCCCGACAGCCTGCATCAATGGAACGAACGGTGTTTTTTCGTGTTCGCGGGCGCGGCCGCGGTGTGCGGCCTGCTGTTGCTGCTTCGGCCGAAAGACGGGAAAGCGGCGGACGCCGAACCGTCGCGGTCCGTGCGGTAGCCGGCAGCCGCTTGCCCGCCATGCCGCCCTCCCCGCTGCCGGCGGGCCCGCGTCGCGCGCCGGCAAGGCCGACCGCCCGACCGGCCGGCAGCACGACCGCCGCCGCGCTCAGGGTCTCGACGCGCCGGCCGGCTCGATCTCGAGGTGCAACGGCCGATCCGGCCGCAGCGTGACGTTCAGGACGGGCTTCGGCGCCACCGCCCCGGCCGGCACCGACAGCACGTAGCGCTGCAGCACCATGGCGGCCACGACCGTCATCTCCGTCATCGCCAGATGCTGCCCGAGGCAGACGCGCGGCCCCGTGCCGAACGGCATGTATGCGCCGCGCGGCAACGCCGGCGCATCGTCGGCGAAGCGCTCGGGCCGGAACGCATGCGGCTGCGGAAACCATCGCTCGTCGAGATGCATGAGCTGCACCGGCAGCATGAACAGCGTCCGCGCGGGAAACTGCCACGCGCCCAGCGCGATCGGCCGCGTGGCGCGCCGGCTGATCAGGATCGGCGCGGCCGGGTACAGCCGCATGGTTTCCTCGATCGTCTGCGTCAGGTAGCGCAGCGCCGGACGCGTGTCGGTGGTCGGTGCGTGCCCGCCCAGCACGCGCACGACCTCGTCGCGCGCGGCGGCCTGTGCGGCCGGATTCGCGGCCATGCACCACGCCCACCAGGTGAGCGTGGCCGCGGCCGTTTCGTGCCCTGCCAGGAACGCCGTCATGCATTCGTCGTGCACGGCCTGCAGCGGCCACGCGCGCGAATCGGCGCGATGCAGCCGCAGCAGGCGCGACAGCAGGTCGTCGGGCCAGCCGCGCTCGGGTTGATCGAGACGCGCATGCAACTGCCGGTCGATCAGCCCGTTCAGCATCGCCATCGCGCGCACCTTGCCGCGCTTCCACGGCATCCAGTCGGGCATGCTTGCGGGCTGGTAGAACGCGGCGTTGGCGGCGGCGCTCACCACGCGCACGGCATCCTCCGCCGCGCGCGCATCGTCGCCGATCGCATCGGAGAATATCGTGCGCATGATCACGTCCATCGCCAGCGACGTCAGCGCGCTTTCGACCGGCCAGTCCCGATCGCGCGCGGGCCACTGCCCGAGCCCGCGACCGGCCGCCCCCGCGATCGACGGCACGAACGCCTGCACCGGTTTCGGCATGAAGCTCGGCTGCAGCGCATGCCGCTTGTCGCGCCACGCGTCGCCCTCGGCAACCAGCACGCTATGGCCGTGCACCTGCTCGAACACCCGGACGCCGCGCTCCCAGCGTCCGAGTGCATCGTGATGCGTGACCAGCAGCTCGCGGGCCAGCGCGGGATCGGTCACGACCGCCGCGTGCTCGGGCCACATGCGCAAGTGCACGACGTCGCCGTACGTGCGCTGCCAGCCGGCGAGCGTACCGAGCAGGTCGCGCGACATCGCGCGCAACAGCCCCCAACCCGTCAGGCCGGCAGGCGGCCCCGGCGGCCACACGCCGGGCGGGTGAAGCACGGGCGCCGAAGCCGCGGCGTCCGCATGGAATGGACATTGGGAAGTGGATCGCGTGTTCATGGGCAGGATTGTCCGTGCCGGCCCGCGGGCCGTCTTGAACGCAAACGACATCGACAGGCCTGCGGACCGTCCCTATACTCCGGCGTCATGTGCTCCGGCCCGCCTCCCATTCCGTCGTCGTGCCCCCATCCGCTTGCGCGCGCGCCGCGCGCGGTCGTCGGCGGCCGGTCGCCGCGTACGCGGCTGCACGCCGCGCCGGCCGCGCTGCAGGGCGCGGTCGTCGCGATCGCGTTGTCCGACACGCGCGGTTTCGTGCTGAGCGACGCCCAGCGACTCTCGCATTTTCCGGCTACGCCGCTCGTGTCCCTGTCGTGGTTTCGGGGTCTCGACGCCGGCTTGATCGAAGACACCGCCGACGGCCCGCGATGGCGCCCCTTCGGCGCGGCGGCAACGCTGGCGGGCAGTCACTCGGCGCCCTCCGTCGCCTGGACGCCGACCAGCGGGCAGATCGGCATCATCTGTTTCACCGCCGATGCGGCGCGCGTGCTGTTCGGCATCGCGCTGGCCGACCTCCACGACCGCGTCCAGGACGCGTACGCCTGCCTCGGCGACGACTGGCGGCCGCTGCTCGATGCGCTGCTCGCCGCGGATCGCGACACCGACGCGCTGGCGGCGATCGAGCGTCATCTCGCGCCGCGCTGGCGGGCGCTGCGGCCGCCGACGCCGCTGTCGTCGCTCCGCAACGCGGGGCGCGGTTGGGTCGAACGCCTCGCGCTGCAGGCCCGCGAATGGCGGCACACGTACAGCCCGCGGCAGGTCGAGCGGCGGATCAAGACCTACAGCGGCCGATCGCTGCGCGAATGGCAAACGCTGGTCAGAACGGAAAGCGCGTTCTTTGCGGCGCGCGACCGGTTCGAAGCCGGCAACGCGGTCAACTGGGCCTCGCTCGCGCTGGACGAAGGGTTTGCCGATCAGGCGCACCTGAGCCGCGAGGTCAAGCGCATCACCGGATTCTCGCCGAGCGAATTCACGCAACGTTTCATCGAGGACGAATCGTTCTGGATGTATCGACTGTGGGTGTGACGAACCACGCACGCCTCTGAGCGCCCCGCCGATTCGCGTATGCCGCCGATGCGGCGATGGCTGCGTCATGGTGGCGAAGTCCCGTGTCACGGCGCAACCGGGCCCCGGATACCCCCTCGCTGAATGCCGAGCGCCACAGCCGATCGGGCGTCGTCCCGATGCGGAAACATGTTCGAAGCGACTGACCGGCGCCGGCTTTGCGACCGGATCGCTCCCGGCATCGCCCGGCGAATGGTCGCGCGGCCGGCGGCGCTTGCCCGCCGGCCGGTTGCCCGATTCGAGGCGCGCGGGCATGATGTCGCGAACCCCGACGGCGGCCGTGCGGACCGTTTCCCGAATCGCACCGGCCCCCGTGCCGGCCGGGAGACGCTTCGCGTACGGCCACCGTTGCCTACTTCCGTCCGCTCATGTCACTACGCGCATTCAGAACGCTGGTCGCGATCGCCCGATACCGGACCTTCGCGCGCGCCGGCGAAGCCGTCGGCCTCACCCAATCGGCGGTGAGCCTGCAGATCAAGACGCTGGAAAGCGAATACAACGTGCAGTTGTTCGACCGCTCGCGCCGGCAGCCGGTGCTCACCGAGGCCGGCAACATCCTGCTCGCGCAGGCCGAGCAGGTGCTCGCGATGGTCGACCGGATTCCCGATGCGCTCAGCGACGAGAAGCGGCTCGTCGGCCGCCTGCGGATCGGCGCGATCCAGACCGCGCTGTCCGGCCCGCTCCCCGACGCGCTGCTCGCGCTGCGCGCCGCGCATCCGGGGCTGCGCGTGCACGTGTCGGCCGGCATGTCGGCCGAGCTGGCGAACCGCGTCGCGGCCGGCGAACTCGATGCGGCGATCACGACACGCCCGGTGCGCCCGCATCCGGCGGAACTGACGTGGACCACGCTGTACGAGGATCGCTTCTGGCTGCTTGCTCCGCCCGACCACGCGGAACGCGACGCGGTCGCACTGCTCGACGCGCTGCCGTTCATCCGCTTCGATGCGCAGGCGTGGGCCGGCCGCATGATCGCCGCCGAACTGCGCCGCATCGGCGTGCGCGTGCGCGAGGAAATGGTGCTGGACAGCGCGGAGACGATCGCGCGCATGGTGGCGCGAGGGCTCGGCGCGGCGATCGTCGCGCTCCCTGACGCGACGCTCGCGCGCCTGCCGCCCGTCACGCGCTTGCCGTTCGGCCAGCCGCAGATGGGGCGCGCGGTGGTGCTGCTCGAACACCAGTCGCGTCCGGCCGAACGTTTCGCACGCGCGCTGGCCGCCGAAATCACCGCGTCATCGATAAGAATTTCTCATTGAACACCCGATAATTAACAATTATTCCTGCTGCTTGCGCGTGTTAACTTGGTGCCATCGTCACTCTTTCGATTGCGTGCCGCCATGTTGCCCGCCGGATGGATTCCCGCCTCGTTCCGCTGCGTTGCCTGCCGGCCCCGCCGTGCCGCTCGCGCAGCCCGCCTGAAGGCGCGCCGATGATCGGCCCGGTCCTGCTCGCGCTGGCGCCGGTCGCGCTGCTGGTTGCATTCGGCCACGGCCTGCGGCGCACGGGCTTCATCGCCGGCGCGTTCTGGCCGCAGGCCGAGCGGCTGTGCTACTACGTGCTGCTGCCCGCGCTGTTCGCGGACGGCCTCGCGAATGCACGGCTGCAGGCGCTGCCCGTTTTACCGCTCGCGGCGGCGCTGGTCGGTTCGACCGCGCTCGCCGCGGCGCTTCTCCTGCTGGTCCGCCCGTTCGTGCGGGTCGACGGCGCCGGCTTCACGTCGGTGTTCCAGGGCGCCGTGCGCTTCAACAACTATGTCGGCACCGCGCTGGCGGCCGGGCTGTTCGGGGCGCAAGGCGTCGCGCTCGCGGCCGTGTGCGTCGCGGCGATCGTTCCGACCGTCAACCTGATGTGCGTGCTGGTGTTCGCACGCTACGGCGACACGCGGCTCGGCGCGGGCGCGCTCGCACGCCAGATCCTGTCGAATCCGCTCGTCGTCGCGTGCTCGCTCGGAATCGCGATGCAGGCCGGCGGCGTCGCCTTCCCGGCGGCCGTCGCGCCGGCCGTGCGCGCGCTCGGGCTCGCGTCGATGCCGCTCGGCCTGCTGTGCGTGGGCGCGGCGCTGCAATTCGATGCGGCGCGTGCGTGGCTGCAGCCGGTCTGCGTCGCGTCGGCGTTCAAGTTCATGGCCATGCCGCTCATCACGCTCGCGGCCGGCCGCCTGCTCGGGCTCGGCGACGCGGCGCTGACGGTCGCGCTGTTGTTCCAGGCGCTGCCGACGTCGTCGGCGTCGTACATCATGGCGCGCCAGCTCGGCGGCGACGCGCCGCTGATGGCCGGCATCACCGCGTTCCAGACGATAGCCGCGGCGCTCGCGATGCCGGTCGTGCTCACCGCGCTCGCGGCGGCGCCCGCGTTTCGCTGACGGCGCCGCGCCCGCTTCCTCTCCCCTGAATCAGCCTGCGGGCCGGCCATTGCGCGGGTCCCGTACCGTCACCCGTGCGCGGTCGCGCACGCGTTGCCGCAGGCGCCTTACGAGACACCCCGTTACATGAACGCTCCCGCTTCCTCCGCCGGCATCGTCGCCGCCCGCCCGCACGCGGCCATCTACGTGAAACTCACGCTCGTCGCGCTGTTCTGGGGCGGCACCTTCATCGCGGGCCGGATCCTCGCCGCGACGATGGCCGCGACCTCGGCGGCCACCGGCCGCTTCGCGATCGCCGCGCTGCTGCTGGTCGCGCTGACGTGGAAGATCGAAGGCGGCCTGCCGAAGCTGAACGGGCGCCAGATCGTCGCGACGTTCGGCCTCGGCGCGACCGGCATCTTCCTGTACAACGTGTGCTTTTTCGCGGCGCTGGCGCGGATGCCGGCCGGCCGCACCGCGCTGTTCGTCGCGCTGAATCCGGTCGCCACCGCCGTGCTGCTGTCGCTCCTCGTGCGCGGCGAACGGCTGTCGGCGGCGCGTTGGGGCGGCATCGGCGTCGCCCTGTTCGGCGCGCTGGTCGTGATCAGCCGCGGCGAGCTGCTGCGGGTGCTCACCGATCTCGGCAACACGTTCGGCGCCGGCGAGCGCTACATGCTGTGCGCGGTCCTGAGCTGGGCCGCCTATACGGTGATCGGCCGGCGCGCGCTCGACGGGCTGTCGCCGCTGACGGCCACGACCTACGCGACGCTGTGGGGCCTCGCGCTGCTGCTCGTCGCGAACCTGTTCGACACGCACGCGAGTAGCGCCGCGCCGCTGACGTGGCAGGCCGTCGCGTCGATGCTCTACCTCGGCGCGATCGGCACCGTCGTGGCGTTCGTCTGGTATTCACAGGGGATCCGCGAACTCGGGCCGGCCCGCGCGGCCGTGTTCACCAACCTGGTACCGGTGTTCGGCGTGCTGCTGTCGGTCGTGCTGCTCGGCGAGCCGCTGTCGCCGTCGATGCTGGCCGGCGGCGCACTCGTGATCGCGGGCGTCGCACTGACCAACCGCGCGCGGCGCTGACGCATCGGCATGCGCGCTGCGCCCGGGGACGGATACCGGTTCCCGCATCGCGGCAGCGCCCGCCGCGCGATTGCACGACGGCGGCGCCCGGCCGATGCGCCCCCGATCTTCTCGCAGCACGGCCAAAAACCGCCTATCGTGAATGAAGCGCTCCGTCTGCCGTCATTCGACCCTGCGTCGCTCGCACCGGCGGCAGCGGCATCGCGTTCCGGCCCCCTTCACCGCGATCCCCGCGCACGCTCGCCCGTGCCCGGTCGCGGCCGCCCACCGGATCATCAGGAGGCACTCATGAAAGCCGCGCTGCTCGTCAGCTCCGCCCTGCTCGTCGTCGCATCCGCGTCGGCGTCGGCCCAGGACTCGATCACGAAAGTCGAAAACGGTTCGCTCGTCGCCGCGAACGGGATGACCGTCTATACGTTCGACAAGGACAAGGCCAACGCCGGCACCAGCGCGTGCACCGGCCCGTGCGAAACCTTCTGGCCGCCCTACAAGGCCAGCGCGACCGACGTTCCGGTCGGGCCCTACACGATCGTCAAGCGCGACGACGGCAGCCCGCAGTGGGCGTACAAGGGCATGCCGCTGTACTTCTTCTCGAAGGACATGAAACAGGGCGACCGCAACGGCGACAACTTCAAGGACATGTGGCACGTCGTCATGCCGTAAGCAGGCGGCCGCCGTTTGCCGCGCATTGCGCGCGGACATGAAAAAACCCGCCCGGATCGCCGATCGGGGCGGGCTTGCGCGGCGTTGCGCCGGCCGCGCCGCAGGGTTCGGGCAGGCGGCCGGGACGCGTCAGCGGCTCGACGGGAAGCTGAACACCGTCCCCTCGCGCACGCCGGCCGACGGCCAGCGCTGCGTGATCGTCTTGCGCTTCGTGTAGAAGCGCACGGCGTCCGGACCGTACGCATGCAGGTCGCCGAACAGCGAACGCTTCCACCCGCCGAACGAGTGGTAGGCAACCGGCACCGGCAGCGGCACGTTGATCCCGACCATGCCGATCTGGATGTTGTCGCTGAACCAGCGCGCGGCCTCGCCGTCGCGCGTGAACAGGCACGTGCCGTTGCCGTATTCGTGCGCGTCGATCAGCGCCATCGCCTCGTCGAGCGACTTCAGCCGGATCACGCCGAGCACGGGCCCGAAGATCTCGTGCTGGTAGATCGGCATGCCGGGTTTCACGTTGTCGAACAGGCACGGGCCGAGGTAGTAGCCGCCGTCGTGGCCGTCGACCTTCACGCCGCGGCCGTCGACGACGAGCGTCGCGCCCGCCGCCACGCCCGCCTCGACGAAGCCCGTCACCTTCTCGAAATGCTGCTGCGTGACGAGCGGGCCCATGTCGACGCCCGCGCCGTTGCCCGGGCCGACCTTCATCTTCTCGATCTCGGCCTTCAGCCCCGCGACGACCCGGTCGCCGGTCTCGTCGCCGATCGCGACGACCAGCGGAATCGCCATGCAGCGCTCGCCGCACGAGCCGTACGCGGCGCCCATCAGCGCGTTCACCGCGTTGCCGATGTCGGCGTCCGGCATCACGACCGCGAAGTTCTTCGCGCCGCCGAGCGCCTGCACGCGCTTGCCGTGCGCGCAGCCGGTCGAGTAGATGTATTCCGCGATCGGCGTCGAGCCGACGAAACTCACGGCCTTGACGCGCGGGTCGGTCAGGAGCGTGTCGACCGCTTCCTTGTCGCCGTTCACGACGTTCAGCACCCCCGGCGGCAGTCCGGCTTCGAGCGCGAGTTCGGCCATGCGCAGCGTCGACGACGGCGTGCGCTCCGACGGCTTCAGCACGAACGTGTTGCCGCACGCGACCGCCATCGGCCACATCCACAGCGGCACCATCACCGGGAAGTTGAACGGCGTGATGCCGGCCGCGACGCCGAGCGCCTGGAACTCGCTCCACGAATCGATCGCGGGGCCGACGTTCTTGCTGTGCTCGCCCTTCAGCAGCTCGGGCACGTAGGTCGCGTATTCGACGTTCTCGATCCCGCGCTGCAGTTCGCCCATCGCATCGGCGAGCACCTTGCCGTGCTCGGCCGTGATCAGCGCGCACAGCTCGTCGGCGTGCTCCTCGAGCAGCGTCTTGAAGCGGCTCATCACGCGTGCGCGCTTCAGCGGCGGCGTGTTGCGCCACGCCGGGAACGCGGCCTGCGCGGACGCGATCGCGGCTTCGACGGTCGGCTTGTCGGCGAGCGCGACGCTCTTGTGCGATTCGCCGGTGGCCGGATCGAACACCGGCTGCACGCGGCTGCCGCCGTCGACGCGCTTGCCGTCGATCAGGTGGCCGATGGTGGAGGTCACATTGCTGTCGTGTTTCATCGTTGAGGCTCTTTCGTGAATTCGGTGGTCGCGTGAGGACGAGCCGCGGCTCAATCCACTTCGTTCAGCGCGTCGGACAGCGCGTTGACGAGATTGTCGATCTCGCGCTTCTCCGAGATGAACGGCGGCGCGAGCTGGATCGTGTCGCCGCCGTAGCGCACGTAGAAGCCCTTCGCCCAGCAGCGCATCGCGATCTCGTACGGGCGCCGTGCCGGCTCGCCCGGCAGCGCCGCGATCGTCAGGCCGGCGGCCAGCCCGTAGTTGCGGATGTCCGTGATGTGGCGCTGGCCTTTCAGCCCGTGCACCGCGGCCTCGAAATGCGGCGCGAGATCGCGCACGCGCGCCACCGCGTCTTCCTGCACGAGCAGGTCGAGCGCCGCGACGCCGGCCGCGCAGGCGACCGGGTGCGCCGAATACGTGTAGCCGTGCGGGAACTCGAGCATGTACTCGGGGCCGCCTACTGCCATGAACGTGTCGTAGATTTCCTTCGTGGCGACCACGCCGCCGAGCGGCTGCACGCCGTTCGTGACCTGCTTCGCGAAGTTCAGGATGTCCGGCGTCACGCCGAACGCGTCGGCGCCCGTCATCGCGCCGGCGCGGCCGAAGCCCGTGATGACCTCGTCGAAGATCAGCAGGATGTCGTGCGCGGTACAGATGTCGCGCAGCCGCTTCAGATAGCCCTTCGGCGGCACGACCACGCCGGCCGAACCGGAAAACGGCTCGACGATCACGGCCGCGATGTTCGATGCGTCGTGCAGCGCGATCAGGTCGAGCAGGCGGTCGGCCAGCTCGGCGCCGTGCTCGGGCATCCCGCGCGAGAACTTGTTTTCGGCGAGTTGCGTGTGCGGCAGGAAATCGGCCTCGATGCCCTGGCCGAACAGCTTGCGGTTCGGCCCGATCCCGCCGACCGAAATGCCGCCGTAGTTCACGCCGTGGTAGCCCTTCTCGCGGCCGATCAGGCGCGTCTTCGTGCCCTTGCCCTTCGCGCGCCAGTAGGCGCGGGCCAGCTTCAGCGACGTGTCGGCCGCTTCCGAGCCCGACCCCGTGAAGAACACGTAGTCGAGGCCGGCCGGCGTCAGCGCCTTGATCTTGTTCGCGAGCTCGAACGACTTCGGGTGGCCGAACTGGAATGCCGGCGCGTAGTCGAGCTGCGCGACCTGGCGGCTCACCGCCTCGACGATCTCCGTGCGGCCGTGGCCGAGGCCCGTGCACCAGAGGCCCGACAGGCCGTCGAAGATCTTGCGGCCTTCGGCGTCGGTGTAATACGCGCCCTTGCCCGACACGATCATGCGCGGATCGGCCTTGAACTGGCGGTTGGCCGTGAACGGCATCCAGTGGGCGTCGAGCCACGCGGCGTCGGTACGGATGGTCGTGTCGTCCTGCTGCGCGGCGGTGGTGATGTCGGTCATGTCGGTCGGCGCGGCGCGCCCCTCCTTCTTGTGATGATGTTGCGCATTGTCGGGAGGCCAATTAGTCTCTTCAATATCGCAATATCAATGTTCACTTGCGCATCTATGCAAGCAATCAAACCGAAGAGCCGCGCGCTGCTCGGGCAGCTCAGCGACATGGATCTCCGCCTGCTGCGGGTCTTCAAGGGCGTCGTACAGTGCGGCGGGATGGCGGCGGCCGAACTGGAACTGAATATCGGCATCTCGACGATCAGCCGGCACGTGAAGGATCTCGAAACGCGCCTCGGCCTCGTGCTGTGCCGGCGCGGCCGCGCGGGCTTCACGCTGACGCCCGAGGGCCAGACGGTGTACGAGGAGACGTTGCGGCTGCTCGCGTCGATGGAGGCATTTCGCAGCAGGATCGACGGCATTCACGACCGGATGGGCGGCGAACTGCACATCGCGGTATTCGACAAGACGGCCACCAACGCGAATGCGCGGCTCGGCGACGCGATCCGCCGGTTCGCGGACGAGGCGCCCGGCGTCGCGCTGAACCTGCATGTCGCGTCGATCAACGAGGTCGAGCGCGGGATCATCGACGGCAGCTATCAGGTCGGGATCATTCCCGCGCACCGCAGTTCGGGCAGCCTCGTGTATGCGGAGCTGTTCGACGAACGGATGCTGCTCTACTGCGGCCGCCAGCATCCGCTTTACGATGCGCCGCACGGCAAGCTCACGTGGACGACGATCCGTCACCATGCGTTCGCGGGGCTCGGCTTCCATTCGCCGAACATGGAGCTGAGCCATCGCGCGAAGCTCACGCGCGGCGCGACCGCGTCGGATCAGGAGTCGATCGCGACGCTGATCCTGTCCGGCCGCTACCTCGGCTTCCTGCCGGATCATTACGCGGAAAGCTTCGAAAACAAGGGGCTGATGCAGCCGATCGCGCCGCACCGGTTCAATTACCGGTGCCGGTTCGTGAGCCTGCTGCGGCGCTCGCCGCGGCCGTCGCGGGCCGCGCTGCTGTTCCAGTCGTGCCTGGAAGCCGCGCACGCGGCGACGGTGCAGCCGGGAGCGTAGGCGATTCGCGGGAGGCATCCGGTGCCCTGGCGGTGCGTGGTGCGTGGTGCGTGGTGCGTGGTGCGTGGTGCGTGGTGCGTGGTGCGTGGTGGGGGCGGCGGGGGGGGG
>NZ_JPGM01000099.1:0-44885 GCF_000731655.1 Burkholderia sp. MSh2
GGCGGGCTGGTCGTTCACGGCGGCGTCTCGCGGGTTGGGCGGGAATCGGATCGAGGCGGAATTCGGGTGCGTAACGGCGCGCGATACGCGCTCACCGTCCGGGGCGGCCCGGACGGCGCGCCCTGCGGATGCACGGCAAGCGACTCAATGCCCGCGTCGCACGCGGCGCCACGGATGCTTCCAGTCGATGTGCGGTGCGTTTTCGTCGCGCGGGTGCTGACGCCGATGTTCCTGCCACAGTTCGTCGGAAAACAGCGCCGCCACGATCACGAGCGGCAGCACGAGGAAAATTCCGAGTATGACTTGCTCGATCACGATAGCCTCCCTGAGGTGGCAGGAACCCTTGCTCCCATTCTAGGCTCTGAACCTCGCCCGCGTTCAATTTCTTACAGTGCGGAACGGGCCCGGCGCGGCCATGCCGCACGGGCGTTTCGTGCGTGCGCGGGCCTCAAACAGGATACGAACATGCAACTCCAGAACGATAGCAACACGCTCGCGCTGCGGCCGCTGGAGCGCCAGGACCTGCGCTTCGTCCACGAGCTGAACAACGACGCGAAGATCATGCGCTACTGGTTCGAGGAGCCGTACGAAACCTTCTCGGAGCTGTCGCAACTGTACGACCGTCACGTGCACGACCAGCGCGAACGCCGGTTCGTCGCGGTCGATGCGCAGGGCGAACTGGTCGGCCTCGTCGAACTGATCGAGCTGGACTACATCCATCGCCGCGGCGAGTTCCAGATCATCATCGCGCCGCAATGCCAGGGCCGCGGCTATGCGGGCCAGGCGACGCGTCTCGCGATCGAGTACGCGTTCAAGGTGCTGAACATGCGCAAGCTGTACCTGATCGTCGATACGTCGAATGCGGCGGCGATTCATGTGTACGAAAAATGCGGATTCCAGCACGAGGCCGAATTGAAGGAAGAATTTTTCGGCAACGGCGCGTATCACAATGCTTATCGCATGTGCATCTTTCAGCGCGATTATTTCGAACGTCAGCAGTCCGGTGCGAATCGCGCCGGTTAAAGGGGCACGGGCTCGACATGCCGGCGGCGGAGCGTGCGCGGGCGCCGCACGCATGCGGGGAAATACGGATAAATACGGGCGCGCTTATACCTGGCATTTTTCTTGTTTCAGGTAAATGCGATTCCGCGTTGCGGTAAAGTCGAATCGTTTTGAATGACTTTATGTGCGATGCATCAAAAAGATCCGGATAGCGAAATGGATTATCCAAACCGTTCAACCGCCGCATTGTAAATTTGCTGAAAGTCTTGCCCGGCAATGCTTTCCGCCCGGCGGCGCGGGCCTGTCCGCCGCGCGGCGCGCGTCGCGCGGCCGGGGCGCGGTGCAAAAGGCGGGTGGTGTACGGGGTGCGACAATCCGCCGCTATTGCGGTCGCACAACAAATGTGCTTGCTATCGTTTGACGGTCTTCTAAAGTGAAAAACGCGGGTTGACGATCACCTTTAAACACATAGCTAACCCAAGCCTGGTGCCCGCAAGCCTGGAGACAGAACATGATGAAGCGTACCGGATTCCTTTTTGCCCTCGTCGGCGCATTTTGTGCGGTGTCGATTGCCCAGGCCGGCGGCGATGCAGCCGTCAAGCCGAAGCAGGAAATCCAGTTGACGAAGAACGCTTGGGGCTGCCTGTCGAAAGACAATCTGGACTCCGTACTGAGTCACGAGCGTGACGGCCAGTCGCAGGCGAAGCAGCAGTACTTCGACGACTACCGTTGCCTGTCGGTGCCGGAAGGCCAGCGGTTCCGCGTGGTGTCGGTCGACCAGGGCGACGTGCAGTTCGTCAGCGCCGACAACAGCGACCAGCAGGGCCTCTGGACCGATTCGCGCTTCGTCAAGCAATAACCGCCCCGTCGCCGCGCAGTCACACGACGCGCGAGCGCGCCGGCCCGATGCGCCGGCGGCCCGAACCGAGCCCGGCCCGGCGCATGCCGGGCCGTTGCGCTGTGGGGGCATGACACGCGCCGGAGGGCGCGCATTCGGTATCATCACGGCCCGACCGAACCGAATGCCCGCCCGGGCCGTATCCGCATGGCGCTGAAATCCACGATCTACAAAGCTGAACTGCAAATCGCCGACATGGATCGGCATTACTACGCCGATCACGCGCTGACGGTGGCGCGCCATCCGTCGGAGACCGACGACCGGATGATGGTGCGCATCGTCGCGTTCGCGCTGTTCGCGCACGAGCGGCTCGAATTCTGCAAGGGGTTGTCGGACGTCGACGAGCCCGATCTGTGGCAGAAGGACCTGACGGGCGCGATCGACGTGTGGATCGAGGCCGGCCAGCCCGACGAACGGCGCATCTCGAAGGCGGCCGGCCGCGCCGGACAGGTCACGGTGATCGCCTACGGCGGCAAGACCTCGGATATCTGGTGGCAGGGCGTGCGCAGCAAGGTCGAGCGGCTGCGCAACGTGCAGGTGCTGTCGCTGGCCGACGGCGTCGCGGCCGCGCTCGGACAGCTCGCGGAGCGCACGATGCGCCTGCAGTGCACGGTGCAGGACGGCGCGGCATGGATCTCGAGCGCCGACCACGATCCGGTTGCGGTCGAATGGACGGTGTTGAAGGCGCGCGCGGGCGCGTGACGACCCGCGCGCCGGCCGCACTCAGCCGATCGCGGCCGGCGGCCCCTTGAATTCGAGCATGTTGCCTTCCGGGTCGAACAGGTAGATCGACGGCCCGTAGCCGCCGGCGCCGTAGCGCTCCGCCGGGGCGCCCGGCTGCGCGCCGTGCGCGGCGAAATGCGCGATCAGCGCGTCGGGGTCGAACGGTTCGACGCGCAGGCACAGGTGATCGAGGTTGCGTCCCGCGCCGGGCGGGCCGCTGTCGGGACGGTCGATCGGGCCGCCGACCGACAGCAGGTCGATCAGCGCATCGCCGGCCCGCAACTGCACGAGGCCGAGATCGGGTTGCTCCTTTTCCACGTGGCAGCCGACGGCGTCGCAGTAAAAGCGCGTCATCGTCGCCATGTCGGTCACGCGCAGCACGATGTGATCGATCGCGCGGATGGTCGGTTTCATGGGCAGGCACTCCTTCGCAGTCGGCGAGCATCGAGTGTAGACGCATCGCGCCTGCACCGCTGGCCGGAACGCGGCACAATCGACGGACGAAAAAAAGCCCGTTCACGCAGTGCGGAACGGGCTTAATCCATATCAGGAGGAGACATGGAGGAGACAGTTCAAACTATACACACGGCGATGGTGCGACGCAATATTCCGAATGAAAAAAAACGTCAGGACGGCGATTTGTCGCATCCGCACTGCAGCAAAATGGTGACGAAACGATGACGGAAACCGCGTTGTCGCAGCTGTCGCGGGCGTTTTGACGGACTTATTTTCGATCGATGTGTCCCCGGTTCGCTGGAGCGAATCACAGAGCAAGATTCAGGGCGCGTCGGCAGGTGCCGATGTCTAGAGTAGGCGCCATCTACACTAGAGAGTGCGAGGTTCAGATGAAAACCGCCTATCCGACCGATGATGCCCGCTGGGGCGCCGTGACCGAGCGCGATCCGCATGCGGACGGCGCGTTCTTCTATGGCGTGCGCACGACCGGCGTGTTCTGTCGGCCGACCTGCGCATCGCGGCTGCCGCGTCGCGAAAACGTGTCGTTCTTCGCCGATCCGGCGGCGGCGCGCGCGGCCGGCTTTCGTCCCTGCAAGCGCTGCCAGCCGGAAGGGCTGCCGCGCGAGCTGGAAATCGTGAACCGCGCATGCGCGGTGCTCGACGCGCAAGCCGAGCGGCTCACGCTGGAGCAGTTGAGCGACGCGGTGCACGTGAGCCCGTTCCACCTGCAACGGATCTTCAAGCGCGTGGTCGGCGTGTCGCCGCGGCAGTACCAGGCCGCGCAGCGCGGCGCCGCGCTGCGCCAGGCGCTGCAGGACGGGCAGCCGGTCACGCAGGCGGCCGTCGACGCGGGCTTCAACTCGCCGTCGCGGCTCTATGCATCGGTGCCGCGCGAGCTCGGGATGACGCCGTCCGCGTTCCGCCGCCAGGGCGCCGGCCTACGGATCGATTATGCGAGCGCGTCGACGTCGCTCGGCACGGTGCTGGTCGCCGCAACCGGGCAGGGCATCTGCCGGATCGCGTTCGGCGACGATGCGGCGTCGCTCGTCGGCGAGCTGAAGGACGCGTTTGCACGCGCCGAGCTGGTCGAATCGCCGGCACGGCTTGCGCCGTTCGTCGCGCAGATCCGCGCGTACCTCGACGGCACGCGGCACGCGTTCGACCTGCCGCTCGACATCGCGCCGACCGCGTTCCAGCAGCGCGTATGGGAGGCGCTGACGCATATTCCCTACGGCGAAACGCGCAGCTACTCGGAGATTGCGGAGGCGCTGGGCGCGCCGCGCGCGGTACGCGCGGTCGCGTCCGCGTGTGCGTCGAATCCGGTCGCGCTCGCGATCCCGTGCCACCGTGTCGTGCAAAAGGGCGGCGCGCTTGCGGGGTATCGCTGGGGCGTGCGCCGCAAGGCGACGCTGCTCGCGTCGGAAGCGAGTCGCGCGCGTGACGACGAAGCCGAATCCGTTGCGGAGGGCAACGCAGTTTGAGCATCGCAAAAACAACGAGGATGCCCATCGCGGACGGCGGCCATGTGCCGCCGTCCGTGCAGATGGAGCTGCGCTTCAATGCGCCTTACGACTGGGCGCGCGTGCTGCGCTTCTTCAGCGGGCGCGCGATTCCCGGTGTCGAGCAGGTCGCGGGCGGCGTGTACCGCCGCATCGTCGACCTGCACGGCGATGCAGGCCGGCTCACGGTCGCGAAACATCCGCGCAAGCATTGCCTGGTCGCGACGGTCGAAGGGGCGGTGGTCCGCCACGTCGACGATGCGTTCACCCGACGTGTCGCGACGATGTTCGACCTCGGCGCCGATCCGGCCGCGATCGGCGGCGGGCTCGCGCGCGATCCGTGGTTCGCGCCGCTCGTCGAGGCCGCGCCGGGGTTGCGCGTGCCGGGCGCATGGTCGGGGTTCGAGCTGGCCGTGCGCGCGATCGTCGGCCAGCAGGTGAGCGTGAAGGCGGCGACGACGATCGTCGGCCGGCTCGTCGAGCGCGCCGGCGAGCGCGTCGTGCCGGTCGACGACGGTGCGCCCGCGTGGCGCTTCCCGACGCCCGATGCACTGGCCGGCTGCGATCTCGACAAGATCGGGATGCCCGGCAAGCGGGTGGCGGCATTGACGGGCGTGGCGCGCGCGGTGGCGGCCGGCGACGTGCCGGTCGATCGCGAGCATGCCGATCTCGCGGCGCTGCGCCGCGCGTGGCTCGAACTGCCCGGCATCGGCCCGTGGACCGTCGAGTACATCGCGATGCGCGCGTGGCGCGACCCGGACGCGTGGCCGGCCTCCGATCTCGTGCTGATGCAGTCGATCGCCGCGCGCGATCCGGCGCTCGACCGGCTCGCGAGCCAGAAGCGCCGTACCGAAGGCTGGCGGCCGTGGCGTGCGTACGCGGCGCTGCATTTGTGGAACGAAGTGGCCGACCGGGCAGGCGGCGCGCGCGGCGGGTGAACGCGCCGGCCCACGGCCGGGTGCCACCGGACGGGGCCGCGACGCAACCCGTTGCGCGGCCGTGCCGAAAGACGCCGGCAGCCCGCCGTTCCGGCGCCGTCGCGAATCCGGCGCCGGCCGGAGCCCGGGCGCGCGAGGTGCGCCCAACTCCCTGCTCCCGGCCGGTTCAGCGGCCGGGTTGCACCTGCCGCCCGCTGCCCGCGTATCGCGTTCCGTCGGACGAAAGTGCGTGACCGGCCGGGCCGGCCGGAACCCGCAACGCATGCGGCGACCCCGTGCCCGGCGGGCCGCCGCGGCCCGCGCACCGTGCCCGTGGCCACCTCAAGCGCGTGTTCCGGCGAGATGTTAAAGTGCCCGCTACCAACGAAGCGACCAACAATCCAGCCGGCCGCGCGCGGCGTTCTGCGCGCGGCCGTCACGCACTTGCGTCTCCATGTCGAACACCATGACTCACCGCCAGTCCGAACTGCTGCTGAATCGCCTCGACGCGCTGAGCTCGGGCCCGACGCGGCAGCATCTGCCCGACGGCCTGCGCGGCATCGAAAAGGAAAGCCTGCGCGTGACGCGCGACGGGATGATCGCGTTCACGCCGCATCCGCGTGCGCTCGGTTCTGCACTCACGCATCCGGCGCTCACGACCGATTACTCCGAGGCGCTGATCGAGCTGATCACGCCGGCGGAGCGCGACGCCGCGATCACGCTCGAGCGTCTCGACGATCTGCATCGCTACGTGTACGCGTCGCTCGGCGACGAGATGCTGTGGAACGACTCGATGCCGGGGCGGCTGCCGGCCGACGACCAGATTCCGATCGCCGACTACGGCACGTCGAACATCGGCCGTCTGAAGACGGTGTACCGGCGCGGCCTCGCGTATCGCTACGGCCGCACGATGCAGTGCATTGCCGGCATCCACTACAACTACTCGCTGCACGAGGAAGTGTGGCGGCGCCTGCATGCGGAAGAGGGCTCGACGG
Source organism: Burkholderia sp. MSh2 (assembly GCF_000731655.1). Taxonomy (NCBI): domain Bacteria; kingdom Pseudomonadati; phylum Pseudomonadota; class Betaproteobacteria; order Burkholderiales; family Burkholderiaceae; genus Burkholderia; species Burkholderia sp. MSh2. Next base: position 6,491 of record NZ_JPGM01000099.1, read on the forward strand.
CCACGCTGGTCGATTACCAGTCGGAGCGCTATCTCGCGCAGATCCGCAACTTCCGCCGCCGCAGCTGGCTGCTGATGTACCTGTTCGGCGCGTCGCCCGCGCTCGACACGAAGTTCCTGCGCGGCAAGCCGCACAAGCTCGACACGTTCGACGCCGATACGCTGTACCTGCCGTATGCGACGAGCCTGCGGATGAGCGATCTCGGCTACTCGAACACGACCGCCCAGGCCGCGCTGCACGTCGACTACAACACGCTGCCCGGCTATCTCGATGCGCTGTCGAAGGCGGTGAGCGAGCCGTATCCGGCATACGAGGCGATCGGCACGCATCGCGACGGCGAGTGGATCCAGATCAACACGAACGTGCTGCAGATCGAGAACGAGTTCTACTCGACGATCCGGCCGAAGCGTGTCACGTACTCGGGCGAGCGGCCGCTGCATGCGCTCGCGTCGCGCGGCGTGCAGTACATCGAGGTGCGCTGCCTCGACATCGACCCGTTCGAGCCGACCGGCATCGCGCTGGAGACCGCGCGCTTCATCGACGCGTTCCTGCTCGCGTGCGCGCTCGACGAGAGCCCGGCGCTCGACTGCCCCGCGTACCAGGAAGCGAATGCGAACTTCGGCAGCGTGACGATGGAAGGCCGCAAGCCGGGGCTCATGCTGTCGCGCGACGGCGAGCCGGTTACGCTGCAAGCGTGGGCGGACGCGCTGCTGACCGATATCGAAACCGTCGGCCGCCGTCTCGACGAGATCCGCGGCGGCGACGAGCATGCGCGCGCGATCGCCGCGCAACGCGAGAAGCTCGCCGATCCGGCGCGCACGCCGTCCGCGCGCGTGCTGGGCGCGATGCGCGAGCACGGGGAGTCGTTCCTCACGTTCGCGCTGGCGCAGAGCGAGGCGCATGCCGAGCATTTCCGCGCACGTCCGCCGTCGGCGGACACGCTGCGCGCCGAGCAGGCGCTCGCCGCGAAATCGCTGGCCGAGCAGGCCGAGCTCGAAGCGAAGGAGGCGGGATCGTTCGACGCGTTCGTCGCGGCCTATCGCGCCTATACGCTGAACCGCTTCAGCGTCTGACGTTCGTGCACGCGGCCGCACGCGCGTCGGCGTGCGTGCGGCGTGCGCGCCGTTACGTGTTCGACCCGATGTTCGCCCCGGTTCGGCCGGTCGTCAGTGATGCGCGTACGTGCCGCGATCGATCGCGTGCGGCAGTGCCGGCCGTCCCGATTCCACGTTCGCCCGGCCGTCGCCGCCGTAGCCGGCCGCTTCGCCGCGTGCCTGCGCGGCATGCTGCATGATCGCCTGCAGGTTCTCCGGAAAGTCGGGACTGCTCGCGAGGCTCGTCCGGTAGCCGGCGGCCTGCAGTTCCACGAGTTCCTGCCGGACCTCGGCACGCGTCAGCGTCGACGCGCCCTGTGCGTGAGCCGCGAAGGCCGCGCCGATCAATGCGAACGCGCAGGCCGCCTGCTTCATCGTCTTCATCGTGTCCACTCCGTGAGGTTCCGGTGCCGTGCTGTGCCGTGGCGGCGCGGGCGGAACCGATGCAACCAGTCTAGGCTTCGGATGCCAAACGAAACATCCCGCGCACCGTCAGGCACCTTTACCGCACCTGCAACATTGCGCACGCGACGACGTCGCCGCATGCCGGTGAACCGTTCGCGACGGGCTGCCTGACGAGCCCGACAGCGACTCGCCCGCTACCGGTCATCGCACTGCGTCCGATCGGTATCGGGTCGCGGCGCATCGGGCTTGTCCTCCTTGTACAAGCGTCGCGCGCCACCTAACCTCATTTAAGCGACCGATCGGTTGGCCGTGCGACGTCGTTGCGTGCGCAAGCGCCGAGGCGCTCACCCGGGGCGAGCGCGCAGGGCTCGGAACCCGATGCGAGGCATGGGGGGCGGGTGAGTGCCGAAGTACCCCGTTCGGTCCGGCGCAAGCGCTGACGCCTGAACCCGGCCGACCGCGCAAGGCATGGGACCAGAGTAAGTGCTAAAGCACCAACTCTGGTCGACACTGGAGACACGATGAACGCCACCGACGCCTTACCACCCGGCATCGTCTTCGCGCAGCCGCTGACGCCCGTCGCCCACTCGCTGTTCCTGTCCTTCCTCGTCGCCGCGATCCCGATCGCGGTCGCGCTGGTCGCGCTGGGCGTACTGCGCCGCCCCGCGTGGCAGGCATCGCTCGCGGGGCTCGTCGCCGGCCTGGCGGTCGCGATCGGCGCGTGGGGCATGCCGGCCGCGCTCGCGTTCGACGCGGTCGGCGCAGGCATGGCGCTCGCGGTGGTACCCGTGATGTGGATCGTCTTCAACGCGCTGCTGCTGTACAACATCGCGGTGAAGTCGGGCCGCTTCGACCAGTTCCGGCAGTGGATGCTCGACAACCTGCCCGACGATCGCCGCCTCGTGCTGCTGGTCGTCGCGTTCTCGTTCGGCTGCCTGCTCGAAGGGATCTCGGGATTCGGCACGCCGGTCGCGATCACGAGCGCACTGCTGATCGCGCTCGGTTTCCCCGCGCTCGAAGCGCTCACCTATACGCTGCTGTTCAACACGGCGCCGGTCGCGTTCGGCGCGCTCGGCGTGCCGATCACCGTGCTCGGCGCGGTGACGTCGCTGCCGCCCGCGACCCTCGCGCAGATGGTGGGCCGCCAGTTGCCGTTCTTCGCGCTGCTGCTGCCGTTCTACGTGGTCGGCGCGTACGGCGGGCTGCGCTCGATCTCCAGGCTGTGGCCGGCGCTGCTCGTGTCGGGCGGCAGCTTCGCGATCGCGCAGTTCGTCACGTCGAACTTCCTCGGCTACCAGCTCACCGACGTGCTGTCGTCGCTCACGTCGCTGATCGTCACGATCGGCTTCCTGCAGATATGGAAGCCGCAGCCCGATCCGCAGTTCGCGCTCGCACGCAGCGTGCCCGCCGCGGCCGGCGCCGCGCGCGCGGGCTTCGGCGGCTGGCTGCCGTGGCTCGTCGTGTCGGTGATCGTGATCGTGTGGGTGCACGCGAACGTCGCGGCGATCGGCGACGTGAAGATCAAGTGGCCGGGCCTGCACAACGCGGTGTTCGTGTCGCTGTATCACAAGCCGTATGCGGCGATCTGGGACTTCCAGCCGCTCGGCACGGGCACCGCGATCCTGGTGTCGGCGATCGTCACGGCCGCGCTGACGCGCACCGGCGTCGGCGATTTCCTCGCCTGCGTGGCGAAGACCTGGCGGCAGACGTGGATCGCGATCGTCACGGTGATGATGATCGTCGGGCTCGCGTACCTGCTGAACTACTCGGGGATCAGCTACACGCTCGGCACGGGCGTCGCGTCGACGGGCGCGCTGTTCCCGCTGGTGTCCGCGTCGCTTGGCTGGATCGCCGTGTTCCTGTCCGGCAGCGACACGTCGGGCAACGCGCTGTTCGGCAACCTGCAGGTCGTCGCCGCGCGGCAGCTCGGCCTCGATCCGGTGCTGATGGCGGCGACCAATTCGTCCGGCGGCGTGATGGGCAAGATGATCTCGCCGCAGAACATCGCGACGGGGGTATCGACGACGGACCTGAAGGGGCAGGAGGGCGTCGTGTTTGCGCGCACGTTCTGGCACAGCGTGATCCTCACGCTGCTGCTCGGCGTGCTCGTGTTCCTGCAGCAGCACGTGCTGACGTGGATGATTCCGGTGCTGCCGAAGTGACACGACGCGGAAAGTGAAGGCACGAAAACGACGAGGGACGGCGCGGGAACACGCGCCGGAAAATGGCGGCAAGCGTGACGCGAATCCGGCAAACGCGCGGCGGCTCAGCGCGCGTTTGCCCGTCGCGTCGCGGGGCGAGCGTCGTCCGCTTCCCCGCCGGCCGGCAGGATGCACGCCAGGAACGCGTCGATCGCGGGGCTCTGGCGGCGCGCTTTCAGGTAGTACACGTATTCGTCGATCGTCGTGTCGACGCCGCGCAGCGCGATCACGCGCAGGTCGGGATGGCGCTCGGCCTCGCCGAGCGGAAACAGGCTGCCGCCGACGCCGTGCAGGATCGCCTCGCGGATCGCTTCGCGGCTGCCGATCTCGGCGCTCGATGCGGCCGCGATGCCGGCCGCGGCGAGGATCGTCTCCGTGCAGCGGCGGGTGACCGAGCCTTCCTCGCGAATCAGCAGCCGCACGTCGGCAAGCCGCGCCGGCTCGATCGCGTCGAAGCGTGCAAGCGGATGGGTGCGGTGCACGACGAGCACGAGCGGATCGGTCGAGATCACCTTGCGTTCGAGGCCTTCGGCATCGTTGCGCTGCGACGAGACGGCGAGGTCGATGCGGAATTCCTGCAGCGCCTGCAGGATCTCCTCGGAGTTGCCGATCCGGCACGTGAGCGCGATCGACGGATGCGCGTTCGAGAAGCGGCCGACCGCCTCCATGATGTAGTACGGCCCCGTTGCGCCGATCCGCAGGTGCCCCTCGAACAGGCCGCCGACGTTGCGCAGCATGATGTCGGCCTGCGCCTCGAGCGCGATCATCTTCTCGACGAGCGGCAGCAGCTCGATCCCCGTCTCGGTGACCTCGAGCTTGCGGCCGTTGCGGTAGAACAGCTCGACGCCGTACACCTGCTCGACTTGCCGGATCTGCGCGGCGATGGTCGGCTGGCTCACGCCCAGGTGGCGTGCGGCGCGCGTGATGCTGCCCTGCCGGACGGTCGCGTGGAACGCCTTCAGCTGATCGAACACGACTCGGCTTCTCCCCCTCTTGAGCGCGCGCCAGCGTAGCGCAGGCGTATGTCGGCCGCATGAAACGCCTGTCACCGGCCGTTTCGAAAAAAAACTGGGGGTCACCGCAAGAAACCTGCTGGAACCGGTCACGGCCGGGACATGCCGGTGCGGGGTAATAGTGCGTAATACACCAACCGCCGGCCCCGCTCGACCGGCACCCCGACTCCCACCGATAACAAGGTTTTTTTCATGTCCTCGAACAATCGACGCGATTTCCTGCGCCTCGCCGCGCAGTCGGCCGGCGCGATGGCCGCCTACGCGGGCTTCCCGCCCGCGATCCGCAATGCGCTGGCGATGCCGGCCGCCTATCGCACCGGTACGATCCGCGACGTCGAACACGTCGTGATCTTCATGCAGGAAAACCGTTCGTTCGACCATTACTTCGGCGGGCTGCGCGGCGTGCGCGGCTTCAACGACCCGCGCCCGCACCTGCTGCCGGGCGGCGCGCCCGTGTGGCAGCAGCCGCCGGCGTCGGTGTTCACGAAGAACTACCATTCGCGCGGCCTCGATCCGTCGGCGCCGTACGTGCTGCCGTTCTACCTCGATCCGAAGCAGACGACCGAGTTCCAGCCGGGCACCAACCACGGCTGGAGCAGCGGCCACCTGTCCTGGAACAACGGCCAGTGGGACCAGTGGGTGAACCAGAAGCAGGACGTGCTGACGATGGGCTACCTGAAGCGCCAGGATCTCACGTACCACTACGCATTGGCCGACGCGTTCACGATCTGCGATTCGTACTTCTGCTCCGCGCACGCCGACACGGCGCCGAACCGCATCTACCTGTGGACCGGCACGATCGACTCGCGCAACATCTACGGCACCCCGCCGAACGGCCCGGGCATCGGCGAGCGCGACAACGTGAACGGCTACACGTGGACCACCTACGCGGAGCGCCTCGAGAACGCGAAGATCAGCTGGAAGGTGTACCAGGGCGGCACCGGCATCCCGGGCGACCCGACCGACAACTACACCGACAACTCGCTGATGTTCTTCAAGAAGTTCCAGGTGCAGGAAGGCGCGAGCGGCCCGCTCGTCGACAAGGGCGCATCGAACCACACGCTCGCGGAACTCAAGGCCGACGTGCAGGCGAACCGGCTGCCGCAGGTGTCGTGGATCGTCGCGCCGTACAAGTACAGCGAGCATCCGCAAGCGTCGCCGACCGACGGCGCGTTCTACATCAACATGGTGCTCGAGGCGCTCACGTCGAACCCCGAGGTGTGGGCGAAGACGGTGTTCATCCTCAACTACGACGAGAACGACGGGCTGTTCGACCACGTCGTGCCGCCGGTGCCGCCGGTGACGAGCGGCGTGGGCGGCCAGGGCATCGTGTCGTCGAACCTGCTGTCGAACCTCGGCGACGAGCTGCTCGACCTGAACAAGTACCCGGGCGAGATGAGCCCGCTCGTACCGGGCGCCGACCCGGGCGGCATCCAGCCGATCGGCCTCGGGCCGCGCGTGCCGCTGATCATCATCTCGCCGTGGACGAAGGGCGGCTGGGTCTGTTCGGAGACGTTCGACCACACGTCGGTGCTGCGTTTCCTCGAAGCGCGCTTCGGCGTGAAGGAGCCGAACATCAGCGCGTGGCGCCGCTCGATCTGCGGCGATCTCACGTCCGCCTTCGACTTCTCCGCGCGGCCCGACGCGCGCCCGGTGAGCTTCACGGTGCCGCAGCACATTGCGACGGCCGGCCAGGCATACCAGGTGCCCGCGCAACAGTCGATGCCGGCGCAGGAAGCCGGTACGCGGCCCGCGCGCGCGCTGCCGTACGAGCTGTTCGTGCACGGCCGCGTGAGCGGGCGCGACGACACCGTGTCGCTCGACTTCGCCAACACCGGCGACGCGGGCGCGGCGTTCTACGTGTACGACCGCCGCAATCCGGCGACGCCGCCGCGCCGCTATGCGGTGTCCGCGCGCGACCGCTTCGTCGATACCTGGAGCACGTCGGCCGCGCGCGGCGATTACCATCTCGCGGCATACGGCCCGAACGGCTATCTGTGCGAGTTCCAGGGCAACACGCGGCTCGCGACGGACGGCCGCCACGCGAACCCCGAGGCGCGGATCGGCTACGACGTGTGCAACCGCCACGTGTACCTGCAACTGCGCAACAGCGGGCGCGCGACGTGCCGCGTGACGGTCGACAACGCGTACAGCCATGCGCATGCGCGGACCTACACGCTGGAGCCGGGCGAGCGCATCGAGGATCACTTCGCGCTGGCGTCGAGCCACGGCTGGTACGATCTGACGATCACCGCGACGACGCTGCGCGGCGGCGACGACAAGGTCGTGCGCCGCTTCGCGGGCCACGTCGAGACGGGCCGGCCGAGCCAGAGCGATCCGGGGCCGGTGAAGCAAACGGCCTGACGGCCGCCGCGCATCGCGGGCGGCGGGCAAATAACGCTCGCCGCGTGACGCATGACGCGCGACCGCCGCCTGCCGGGTGCAATCCCGTCGCATTCCGGCAGGTGGAATTGGTTTTTGGAAACTGAAAACTGTTGACAATGTGTCGGGTCGAGGGTATACAGGGATCATTCGCCGATCCGGCGCCCCCGATTTCCTACCGCAGCCTTGCTGCCCGCCCGACCATGACTGCCCCGAACGCGCTCAGCGCCATCGAACTCCTGCAAAGCCAGTCGCTCGCGATGATCGTCCAGGACATGCTCGAGCGCGCGATCGTCTCCGGCGAATACGCGCCCGGCGAGAAGCTCAACGAAGTCGAGATCGCCACCCGGCTGAACGTGTCGCGCGGCCCGGTGCGCGAAGCATTCCGCGCGCTCGAACAGGCCGGCCTGCTGCGCAACGAAAAGAACCGCGGCGTGACGGTGCGGGTCGTGCCGCTGCGCGAGGCGGAGGAAATCTACGAAGTGCGCGCGATGCTCGACGAGTCGGTCGCGCGCGCGCTCGCGAAGCGCATCTCGCCGGACACGCTGAAGGTGCTGAAGGGCATCATCCAGTCGATGAAGGACGCCGCGAAGACACACGACTTCACGCGCTATACGGAGCTGAACGTGCAGTTCCACGACGCGATGGTCGTCGGGGTCGGCAACACCCATCTCACCGACACCTACCGCCGGCTCGTGCGCCAGCTCGGGCTGCTGCGCCAGGCCGCGATCGAGGCCGAGGAGGATGCGATTGCCGTGTCCGCGGCCGAGCACGACAAGATCGTGCAGGCGCTCGCGGGCGGCGACGAGGAGCAGGCCGTCGCGCTGGTGCGCGAGCACGTCGCGCACGGTCTTGCGCGGATGCGCCGCACGCACGAGCAGGGGTTGCCGGCGGCGGGCAAGGCGGCGCGGGAGAAGGCCGGCGTGTGAGCGGGCGCGGTACGCGGCACCGCACATCGTGCGAAAACGCTGGACCGATCTGCCTTGTACGTTGCTCCGGCCAGGTTCAATGCCGTTTGAACCCGACGATGTCCGGAGCGGATGTGGCGATCGCCGGCGCGGAGGCTATTTGCCGCGTCGTTTATCGAAGAAGTCGTCCAGGATCCAGCCCGTGCCGGAGGTGCAGCGCACCTGGGTGTACGCGTAGATCTTCGCGACGCGATCCGCCAGCGGGATGCAGGATTCGCCTTTCCCGACCGTGAAGATCGGCGCGCTCCGGTCGTCATTCGGCTCGGCGAAGACAGGCATGTCCTGACGTGCCGTCCACGTTTCATCGGTGTATCTGGAGCACGCGCCGATCGTCACGGTGACCAGGGCCAATAGCAGCAAGCGCGTCATTTCTTCGGGTATCGACGGATTCCGATCAATCGCTTCGAATGGCGCAGACCGATCGTCAGATCCGCAGGGGGCAATGATACCCGCCGGGGAACTGCCATCCTCATCGCCCGATGTCCCGATGAGATAGCCGATCGCATCGCGCCCCACTCACCGTCACGCCTTGTCCGCCTTCCCCGCCGCGCTCGCGAACGTCGCGAGCCACTTGTCGACGGCCGATGGCGACCGGTTCTCGTCCTCCGCGCGCTCCTTGCGGCGAATGGCATTGCGCACGACGTGCGCGCCGACGTAGCGGAACGGTTCCGCCGGGAACCGGCCGAGCGGGCCGCGCACGATCGGGCTGCGCGTCCACGCATTGTCGAGGCCGAGCACGAGCGACGACAGGATCTGTCCGCCCATGTAGGTCGGCCCGACACCGTTGCCCGAATAGCCGAAGCCGTAGAACACGTTCGGCGCGCCGTCGAGGCGGCCGAAGAACGGGAAGCCGGTGACGGAGCGGTCCGACGGCCCGTTCCAGCTCGCGGTGACCGGCACGCCCGCGAGCGAGGGGAAGAACTCGCGCAGGCTTTGCGTGAGTTGCGCCTCGTACGGCGAGCGCCGGTCGAACACGGGTGCGATGCCGCTGCGCCACGAGAACGTGTTGCCGCCCTTGCCGAGCATCAGGCGGCCGTCGGCGGTGGTGCGGTAGTAGTAGACGAAGATGCGCGAATCGAGCACCGACACGCCGTCGACGAGCCCGGTTCGCGCGAGCAGCTCCGGGCATCGCTCGGTGATGACCATGTCGCTCGACACGACCGCGATCGTGCGTTCGAACTGCGGGAAGCGGCTCGCCATCCACGCGTTGATCGCGAACACGAGCGTGCCCGCGCTCACGCTGCCGGACGGCGTGCGCACGACGGCGGGCTGGCCCGGCGTGAAATCGAGCATCGGCGTGCGCTCGTAGATCCGGATGCCCATCGCGAGCGCGACGCGGCGCAGCCCGCGCACGAGCTTGCCGGGATGGACGGTCGCGGCGATCGGCGAGTACACGCCGTCGAGATTGCGCGCGGAACCCGAGCGGCGCGCGACCTCGGCGGCCGGCAGCGGCTCGTAGCTATGCATGCCGCACGCGGCGAGCGCGTCGAGCACCGGCGCGAGCGCGCCGACCTGCGCGCGCGACGTCGCGGTGTACAGCGTGCCGTCGAGCCGCAGCTCGGCGTCGATGTCGTGTGCGCGGCAGAAATCGGCGATGTGCTGCACGGCCGCTTCGGATGCCTTCACGAGCCGGATCGCCTCCGCTTCGCCGAACAGGCGCCGCAGCGTCAGGAATTTCGCGGACCACGTGAGCAGGCAGCCGCCGTTGCGGCCGCTCGCCCCGGCGCCGCACAGGTCGGCCTCGACGATCGCGATGTCGAGCGCCGGATTCTGCTGCTTCGCCTGGATCGCGGTCCAGAGCCCCGTGAAGCCGCCGCCGACGATGCAGACGTCGGCCTGCGTGGCGCCCTGAAGCGCGGGGGCGAGATCGCCGTCGTTGAACAGCGCTTGTTCGATCCAGAAGGGTCGCATCGAATGTGTCGTCAATAAGGGGCGGGGGCCGAGCCGGGCACGGCGGGAAAGCTGCCCGCCGCGCGGTGAGTTGCGGCGGTGCGGGCCGCGCGCGCAACCGCACGCGGCGGGGTGCATCGCATCGCGTCAGGCGGCCGCTTCGGCGGACACGCGGCGCACGCCCATCGCCCGCAGCGTGTCGGCGATCGCGGCGACGGCGCCCGGAATGCCGGCTTCGCCGAAGTGGCCGATGCAGCCGACCCGGAACGTCTCGACCTCGGTCAGCTTGCCCGGATACAGGATGTAGCCGCGCTGCTTGACCTCCTGATAAAACCGCTTGAAGTCGTAGTTCGGATCGTCCGGCGCATGGAACGTGACGATGATCGGCGCCTGGATCGCCGGATCGAGGAACGGCCGGAAGCCGAGCGCGAGCATGCCGTCGATCAACGCGCGATAGTTGCGCCGATAGCGGCCGCCGCGCGCGACGAGCCCGCCTTCGTCGACGTATTGCGCGACGGCCGCGTCGAGCGCCGCGACCACGTGCGTCGGCGGCGTGAAGCGCCATTGCGTCGTGCGCTGCATGTAGACCCACTGGTCGTACAGGTCCATCGCGAGCGAGTGGCTGTTGCCTTCGCAGCGTTCGAGCGCGCTGCGCCGCGCGATCACGAAGCCGAGCCCCGGCACGCCTTCGAGGCATTTGCCGGACGCGGCGATCACCGCGTCGAACGGCGTCGTGCGCGCATCGATGTCGATCGCGCCGAACGAGCTCATCGCGTCGACGATCAGCGCGCGCCCGTGCTTCGCGACGACCTGCGCGATGTCGTGCAGCGGGTTCAGCACGCCGGCGCCCGTCTCGCAGTGCACGAGCGCGACGTGCGTGATACCCGCATCCGCGGCGAGCGCGCGGTCGACGTCGGCCGGATCGACGCGGCGATCCTCGCGGTAGTCGATCGTCGTCAGCGTACGGCCGAGCACGCGGCAGATCTTCGCGATGCGCTGGCAGTACGCGCCGTTGTTCGGCACCAGCACGTGGCCGTCGCGCGGCACGAGCGTGCCGAGCGCCGCTTCGACCGAGAACGTGCCGCTGCCTTGCAGCGGCACGCATTCGTGCGTGCCTTCGCCGTGCACGATCTGCAGCAGGCGTTCGCGCAGCCGCGCGGTGATCGCGTTGAAATCGCCGTCCCACGACCCCCAGTCGCGCAGCATCGCGTCGCGCGTGCGCTCGGAGGTCGTCAGGGGGCCGGGGGTAAGCAGGACAGGCTGGGCGGCGGGCGTCATGGTGTCTCCTTGATGAAGTCGGGACGTCACGTGAATGCGGTGGAACATCAGTGTCGATGCGGGGTGCGCCAGGCCTGCGTGCGGCGCAGCAGGCGGTGCGAGATGCACGCGAACAGCACGCAGGCGCACGACGACGTCGCGAGCACGAGCGTCGCCATCGCGGCGGCCGGGCCCATCTGGCCCGCGTCGTCGAGGTTCAGGATCGCGACGGAGGCGGGCTGCGTGTCCGGCGAGTAGAGGAACGCGACGGCCGAGACCGTCGTCATTCCGTTGACGAACAGGTAGCGCGCGATCAGCAGGATCGCGGGCAGGCACACGGGGACGGTCACGCGCAGGAAGGTCCTGTAGAACGGCACCTTCAGCGATGCGGACACGGCCTCGAACTCGCTGTCGATCTGCCTGAGCGCGGTGACGGCGGTCAGGTGGCTCGACGCGTAGTAGTGCACCACCGTGACGATCGCGAGCAGCCACAGCGACCCGTACAGCCCGTTCAGCGGATTGCCTGGCGCGTTGAACAGGAAGATGTAGCTGATGCCGAGCACGAGCCCCGGCACGCCCATCGGCAGGATCGCGCACAGGCTGAGGAAGCCGCGCAGCCCGCGCGCGCCGCGGGTCTTCTCGATCAGATAGGCGCCGCCGAATACCACGATCGTGCCGCCGATCGCGACGGTCGCGGCCATCCGCAGGCTGTTCCGGTACGCGTCGAAAATGCCGGCCGCGATCAGTCCCATCCGGTAATGCTGCAGCCCGAGGCTCATCTGGTACGGCCAGAACTTCACGAACGACGCGAACACCGAGATGCCGACGACCGCGACGAAGAACGCGCAAACCAGCCCGCAGTAAGCGAGCATCGCGGCATCGAAGCCGCGCGACGGCTTCGGCTGATACGGCGTCGAGCGCGCGCCGAGCTGCGACTGCTGGCGGCGGCGGATGAAGAAGTCGACGCCGAACGCGACCAGCGCGGGGCACAGCAGCATCAGGCTCACGACCGCGCTGCGATTGAAATCCTGCAGGCCGATGATCAGCTTGTAGATGTCGGTCGACAGCACGTTGTACGAGCCGCCGATCACGACCGGCACGCCGAAGTCGTTGATGCACATCGTGAACGCCACCATCGTCGCGCTGATCAGTCCGTACTTGGCGCCGGGCAGCGTGATCGTGAAGAACCTGCGCAGGCGGCCCGTGCCCATCGCGTCGGCGGCCTCGTAGAGCCGGCCGTCGGCGAGCGACAGCGCTGTGACGAGGATCATCAGCACGTGCGGGAACGATGCGTACACCATGCTCAGCACGATGCCCGGCAGCCCGTAGATCGAATGGCCGTGCAGCAGCGGCTTCAGCAGCCCCGCGTTGCCGAACCAGTAGATGAACGACACCGCGGACAGCAGCGTCGGCGCGAGCAGCGGCAGCAGCGCGATCGTGCGTGCCGCGTTCTTCAGCGGCATGCACGAGCGCGTCAGCGCATACGCGAACGTGAACGCCATCGGCACGACGATCGACGTGACGAGCGCGCCGACCGTCAGCGAATGCAGCATCGAGCGCAGCACGCCGCTGTCCTCGAGATACGCGACGAAGTTGTGCGCGCCGACGAAACGCCCGTCCGCATCGACGAAGCACTTCTGCACGACGAGCGCGAGCGGCAGCAGCAGGAACAGCGACATCAGCGCGGCCATCGCGACGAGCGCGAGCTGCGCGACGCGATCGTGCCAGTGCGTGATCTGCCGCACGTCGGCGGGGGCGGAGGCGCCGCGGCGGCGCTCGGTCAGGACGGCGCTCATTGCAGTCGCTCCTTCGCGCACGGGAACACGCGGACATGCTCGCGATCGAGCGCGAGGTCGATGCGCGCGCCGGCCTGCACGCCGGTGCGGTCGACGTCGTGATACGACAGGTCGGCGACGATCTCCTGGCCGTCGAGCCCGTCGATCCGGAAGCTCACGCGGCAGAACGCGCCGAGGAATTCGAGTTTTTCGACGCGGCCGGCCAGCAGGTTGTCGGCGGTTTCGCCCGGCACGCGAATGCGCAGGTCCTCGGGCCGCACGTAGACCGAGACCGCCGCGCCCGGCGCGGGGCGTGCCGCGCCGTGGCGGCAGTCGAGGCCGACCGTGCCCGCGCGCAGCGTGCCGTCCCGCGCGACTTCGGCGGGAATCGTGTTGACGCGGCCGATGAAGTCCGCGACGAACGGCGAGGCGGGCTGCCGGTAGATCTCGAGCGGCGTGCCGATCTGCTCGATCACGCCGTGGTTCATCACGACGATGCGGTCGGCCATCGACAGCGCTTCCTCCTGGTCGTGCGTGACCATGATGGTCGTCACGCCGAGCCGCCGCTGCAGCGCGCGGATTTCCTGGCGCAGCCGCACGCGCACGCGCGCGTCGAGCGCCGACAGCGGTTCGTCGAGCAGCAGCAGGCCGGGCGACGTCGCGAGCGCGCGCGCCAGCGCGATGCGCTGCTGCTGGCCGCCGGACAGCTGGCCCGGATGCTTGCGATGGCTGTCGGGCAGGCCGACCAGCGCGAGCAGCGTGTGCACGCGCTCGTGGATCGCGTCGCGCTTCATCTTCCGGTTCACGAGCCCGTATGCGACGTTGTCGTATACGGTGAGGTTCGGGAACAGCGCGTACGACTGGAACACGATGCCGTAGTCGCGCAGTTGCGGCGGCAGCCGCGAGATGTCGCGGCCGTCCTGCATGATCCGGCCGGCGTTCTGCGTCTCGAGCCCCGCGATGATCCGCAGCAGCGTGGTTTTCCCGCAGCCGGACGGCCCGAGGAAACAGATCATCTCGCCCTTCATCACGCTCAGGTCGATGTCGGTCAGGACCTGCGTGTCGTTGTACCGCTTCTCGATGCGTTCTACGCTCAGATAAGGTGCCATGCGCGCCTCCATGGTGGGGCGGCCCGGGGGCCGGATTCGACGACGGGAAGGGTGGCGCGGGGCGCGGCCCCGCTGCCGGTCGCGGCGTTACTGCTGCGTTTTCGCGCCGTAGCGCTTCTGCCACGTATCGAGGATCGACTGGCGATTCTTCGCCGACCACACGAAGTCGTTCTTCACGAGCAGGTCCGCGTAGTTGTCGGGGATGCCGGCCAGCTTCCGTGCGACGCCCGGATACGCGACGATCGCCCACCAGCGCGCGGTGATCTGGTTCGCGTCCTTGCTGGCCATGAAGTCGGCGAGCTTCTTCGCGGCGTCGGGCTGCTTCGTCGTCTTCATGATCGCCGTGCCTTCCATGTCCCAGCCGAGCCCTTCCTTCGGGAACACGAGATCGATCGGCGCGCCCTGCGACTGCAGTTCGTGGCCGCGGAACTCGAACGAGATGCCGATCGGGAATTCGCCGGTGCCGGCGAGCGTGCACGGCTTCGAGCCCGAGTGCACGTACTGCGCGACGTTGCGGTCGAGCGCGTCCATGAATTTCCAGCCGCGATCGTCGCCGAAGGTCTGCAGCCAGGCGGTCACGTCGAGGTAGCCGGTGCCCGACGAAACCGGGCTCGGCATCACGATCGCGCCTTTATAGACGGGCTTCGTCAGGTCTTCCCACGACGTCGGCTTCGGGATGTTCTTCGCCTGCGCGGCGACGCGGTTGTAGCAGATCGTCGCGCCCCACACGTCCATGCCGACCCAGTGCGGCGGCGTGCTTGCGTCGCTGTACTTGCGCGTGAGCTGGTCGAAGCCCTTCGGCGTGTACGGCATCAGCATGCCCTGCAGGTCGAGCAGCGTGAGGCTCGACGCGGCGAGGCCGAGCACGACGTCCGCGCGCGGGTTGTTCTTTTCCGCGAGCAGCTTCGCTGTGACCGAGCCGGTCGAGTCGCGTACCCAGCGGATCTCGATATCGGGGTTCGCTTTCTCGAATGCGTCCTTGTAGGGCTTCATCGCCTCGTCTTCCAGCGCGGTGTAGACGAGCAGCGACGTCCTGGCGTGCGCCGCCTGCGCGGCGCCGAGCGCGACCGCGGCGGCCAGCGCGAGGCGGGCCGCGCCTGCCGCCCATGCATTCAAACGCGTGTTTACCGGCACTTCGTTCATCTTCAGACCCCTTGACTGTGGCGCCGCGGCACACGGCGGATGAGTGGAGACCAGCCCTCTTGATGCACTGTTGTTTTGCTTTCTGTTCTCTGCATGTTGTTGACAATCTACAAATCATCCATTTTAATGTCAAGCATGGAAAACACCTCCCTTCGGCGCGGCGCGAGCGCCGACGGCTCTACCCTTCGAACCGAAAGGAATGAACGTCATGACTGAAACGCCTGTATCCGTGGAAGTGAACGGCCGCCGCTACAACTGGATGAGCCGGCCCGTGGTGGTCGTCTGCGTCGACGGCTGCGCTTACGAATATCTGGAAGAAGCCGCCGAGGCCGGCGTCGCGCCGTTCCTGCGCACGCTGCTGAAGCCCGGCACGGCGCTCAAGGGCGAGTGCGTGGTGCCGAGCTTCACGAACCCGAACAACCTGTCGATCGTGACCGGCGTGCCGCCGGCCGTGCACGGGATCAGCGGCAACTACTTCTACGATCGCGACACCGGCGCCGAGGTGCTGATGAACGATCCGAAGTACCTGGTCGCGCCCACGGTGCTCGCGACCTTCGCCGAACAGGGCGCGCGCGTCGCGGTCGTCACCGCGAAGGACAAGCTGCGCCGCCTGCTCGGCAAGGGGCTGAAGGGCATCTGCTTCTCGTCGGAAAAGGCCGACGAGGCGAGCCTCGAGGAAAACGGCATCGACAACGTGCTCGAACTGGTCGGCAAGCCGGTGCCGAGCGTGTACAGCGCGGACCTGTCCGAGTTCGTGTTCGCGGCCGGCGTGCGCCTGCTCGAGACGCGCCCGATCGACCTGATGTACCTGTCGACCACCGACTACGTGCAGCACAAGTGCGCGCCCGGCACGCCCGGCGCGAACGCGTTCTACGCGATGATGGACGCGTACCTGAAGCGCCTCGACGAACTCGGCGCGATCGTCGCGATCACGGCCGACCACGGGATGAACGCGAAGCACGACGACGAGACCGGCGAGCCGAACGTGATCTACCTGCAGGAGCTGTTCGACGAGTGGCTCGGCCACGACGCCGCGCGCGTGATCCTGCCGATCACCGATCCATATGTCGTGCACCACGGCGCGCTCGGCTCGTTCGCGACCGTCTACGTGCCGGCGTCGGCCGATGCCGACGCGCTGCGTGCGCGCCTCGCCGCGGTGGACGGCATCGAGGTCGTGCTGACGGGCGCCGAAGGCTGCGCGCGTTTCGAGCTGCCGCCCGCGCGGATGGGCGACCTGATCGTGATCTCGAAGCAGGACGTCGTGCTCGGCACGCGCCGCATCAAGCACGACCTGTCGGGTCTCGACGTGCCGTTGCGCTCGCACGGCGGCATCTCCGAGCAGATCGTGCCGCTGATCTTCAGCAAGCCGGTCGCGACCGACGTCGCGGGCCGCGCGCGGCTGCGCAACTTCGACATCATCGACATCGCGCTCAACCATCTGCAGTGATGCGCACGCATCCGCAAGGGGACACACTCATGAACGCCATTGCAGCATCGACGGACGCCCGCGAGATTCGTCGCGAAGCACTGCGAATCGACGGCGAGCGGATTCATCGGGACGCGGTGATCGACGTGCGCAACCCGTACGACGGCACGCTGGTCGGCACCGTGCCGAAGGCGACGCTGGACGACGTGCGGCGCGCGTTCGCGGTTGCGCGCGCCTACCGGCCGACGCTCACCCGACACGATCGCGCGGCGATCCTGCGCCGCGCGGCCGACATCGTGCGTGCGCGCACCGCCGAGATCGCGGCGGTGATCACGGCCGAGGCCGGCCTGTGCATCAAGGATTCGACCTACGAAGCGGGCCGCGTTGCCGACGTGCTGACGTTCGGCGCCGGCGAAGTGCTGAAGGACGACGGGCAGATCTTCTCGTGCGACCTGACGCCGCATGGCAAGAAGCGCTGCGTGTACACGCAGCGCGACCCGCTGCTCGGCGTGATTTCCGCGATCACGCCGTTCAACCATCCGATGAACCAGGTCGCGCACAAGATCGTGCCGTCGGTGGCGACCAACAACCGGATCGTCGTGAAGCCGTCGGAGAAGGTGCCGCTGTCGTGCTACCTGTTCGCGGACATCCTGTACGAAGCGGGCCTGCCGCCGCAGATGCTGCAGGTCGTCACCGGCGATCCGAAGGAGATCGCCGACGAGCTGATCACGAACCCGGCGATCGATCTCATCACGTTCACGGGCGGCGTTTCGATCGGCAAGTCGATCGCGTCGCGGATGGGCTACCGGCGAGCGGTGCTCGAACTCGGCGGCAACGATCCGATCATCGTGATGGAAGATGCCGACCTCGACGAAGCGAGCACGCTCGCGGTGTCGGGCTCGTACAAGAACTCGGGGCAGCGCTGCACCGCGATCAAGCGGATGCTCGTGCACGAGGCGGTGGCCGATCGCTTCACGGCGCTCGTGGTCGAGAAGACGCGCGCGTGGTCGTACGGCAATCCGGCCGATCCGTCGGTGGACATGGGCACGGTGATCGACGAGGCGGCCGCGAAGTTCTGCGAGCAGCAGGTGAACGACGCGATCGCGCGCGGCGCGCGGCTGCTGGCCGGCAACGTGCGCGACGGCGCGCTGTACGCGCCGACGGTGATCGACCGCGTGACGCCCGACATGCCGGTCGTGAAGTACGAGACCTTCGGCCCGGTATCGCCGATCATGCGCTTTCGCGACATCGACGAAGCGATCCGGATGTCGAACAGCACCGACTATGCGTTGTCGTCGTCGGTCTGCACGAACCGCTTCGACCACATCACGCGCTTCATCACCGAGCTGGAAGTCGGCAGCGTGAACGTGCGCGAGGTGCCGGGCTACCGGCTCGAACTGACGCCGTTCGGCGGCGTGAAGGATTCGGGGCTCGGCTACAAGGAAGGCGTGCAGGAAGCGATGAAGAGCTACACGAACGTGAAGACGTATTCGCTGCCGTGGTGAGCGCGGCAGGCAGGGGGCGTATCGCACCTTCCTGCCGTCGCCCGCATTCCGGATGGACGCCGAGCGTGAGCGTCGCCGAGCGGCCGGGTGCTCGCGTCGCGTCGATCGGAGGTGCGCTCGCTGAGTGCCGGCTGTCGAACAGGTTCTTCGCGTCGAGCGGGACGTCCACCGTCTTGCATCGAAGATGCACGGATGCAAATGCGTGTCATTTTTATCCGCGGCTGCAATTTCCCGAATTGATGTCGAACAGGCAAAGGACCGGGTGGATTCGCCCCGTTCGGTCGGTCTTTCGTGACGCGACCCCTGGCTTTGCGTGGCGTGCAACACCGATTTCCATGGCGCGGCCGGCGCGCGGCGGCGATGACTCGATACACTGCCGTACCGGCAGGGAGGCCCCGGCAATCCGGCCCCGAGCAAGGAGACAAGACACGATGGACACCCCACGCGCAGCGGTCGTCACGTACCGCGGCAATGCGATCGAGAACACCCACGTCGCCCATGTGGCGGTGGTGGACGCACGCGGCAGGCTGCTGGCCCGGTACGGCGATCCGTTCCGGATGACGCTCGCGCGGTCGGCGGCGAAGCCGGCCCAGGCGCTGTCGGTGATCGAGACCGGCGCGCCGGAGCGCTTCGGTTTCGACGATGCGGACATCGCGCTGATGTGCGCGTCGCACAGCAGCGAGGACCGGCATATCGCGCGCACGCGCGCGATGCTCGAAAAAGTCGCCGCGCACGAATCGGATTTGCGTTGCGGCGGCCATCCGCCGTTGTCCGACGCGGTGTACCGGTCGTGGATCAAGCGCGACTACACGCCGACCGGCGTGTGCAGCAACTGCTCGGGCAAGCACGTCGGCATGCTGGCCGGCGCGCGGGCGATCGGCGCGGCGATGGCGGACTACCATCTGCCCGACCATCCGATGCAGGTGCGCGTGAAGCGGGTGGTGGCCGATGCATGCGGGCTGCGCGACGACGAGGTGGGCTGGGCGATCGACGGGTGCAACCTGCCGACGCCGGCTTTCGCGCTGGATCGTCTCGCGCGGCTGTACGCGTCGCTGGCCGACGGCGCGGACCAGGTGGAAGCGGGCGGCGCGACCGGCGATCGCGTCCGCGCGCTGGCGCGCATCCATCGTGCGATGACCGCGTATCCGGAGCTGGTGGCCGGCGACGGGCGCTATTGCACGGTGCTGATGAACGCGTTCGGCGGCCAGGTGGTCGGCAAGCTGGGCGCCGATGCGTGCTACGGGATCGGCGTGCGCGCGTCTGAGCGCACGCGGCAGCTCGGCGCCGACGGCGCGCTCGGCATCTCGGTCAAGATCGAGGACGGCAATCTCGACGTGCTGTACATGGTCGTCTGCGAACTCCTCGCGCGGCTGGGGATCGGCACCGACGCGCAGCGCGCGCAACTGGCCGGCTTCCACCGGCCGAGGATGCTCAACACGCAGGGCGTGGAGATCGGGCACGTCACGTTCCCGTTCGAATTGCAGGCCGCCTGACCCGCGCGGATGCGCCGCCGCCGGCTCGCTCCGGGCCGCGCGCGGCGGCGCCGGCCGGTGCGAGCCCCGGCGCGACCGTTACGCGCGTTCGCCGCGAATCTTCGCCAGCTCCAGCTCCGACAGCTCGCCGATATGCGCGAGGTGTTCCGCGAGAAAATCCTTCAGCACGCGCAGCTTTGCCGAACTGCGCCGGTTCGCCAGATACGCGATGTAGATGGATTCGCCCGTGAGCCGGTTGTGCAGCCGGTAGCGCGGCAGCACGGCTTCGAGCCGGCCGCTCGCGAGCAGGTCGCGCACCAGCCAGATCTCGAACTCCGCGATGCCGAGCCCGGCGCAGGTCGCTTCGAGCAGCAGCTCCGAATGGTCGGTGACGAGATTGCCGGCCGGCAGCACGCTGTGGGTCGTGTTGCCGCGCACGAGATCCCAGCGCGGATCGCCTTCCGGGTGCGCGTAGCGCAGGCAGTTGTGATGCCGCAGGTCGTCCGGCGTCGCCGGGCGACCGCAGCGCTCGAGATAGCCGGGCGTCGCGCACAGGATGCTGTCGTTGCGCGACAGGCGATGGACGACCAGGTTGTCCAGGTAGTTCTCGCCCTCGTGAATGTCGAGATCGAAGCCGCCGGCCACGAGGTCGTTGTGGTTGTCGGTGAGGCGCACGTCGAGCTGGATCGTCGGGTAGCGCGCGAGAAACGGCGCAACCAGCGGTGCGAGATGGCGGCGGCCGAATGCGACCGGCGCGGTGAGCTTCAGCGGGCCGCTCGGCTGCGCATTCAGCTCGGCGACCACGCGCAGCGTGTCGTCGAGATCGGCGATCAGCGTGACCGCCCGCTCCAGGTAGATGTGACCGGCCTCGGTCAGCGTCACGCTGTGCGTCGAGCGATGCAGCAGCGCGACGCCGAGCGCCTGCTCGATGGCCGTCACCTTGCGCGCGACGGTGGACGTCGACACGTGCATCTCCTTCGCGACCGCCGAAAAACTCCCCGTTTCGACCACGCGCACGAACGCGCGCATGGCGCCCAGGTGATCGATGCCGGGTTCTTTCGCGCTTTTCTTCATTCGATTCTCGCTGTTGCATTCCACGCAAAACCGCTTTCGATAATACAGAGACGAGCTTGTTTTTGCAAAGGCATAGAATGCGAACCCGTCGTGCCGGGAAGCGGTGGCGGGCGAGCGGCGTCGTGCATGCGGGAGGGCGAGTGTGGACGCCCGGCTGCGCGTCGAAACAGCATGTTTAGGTACCCGAATCATGCGCGCGAGGTCTGGCGCGGGTAGCCATGCATCGTGCGCGGACGAATGCGGCGCTGCTCGGGGCCGAAGCGTCGCGCCGCTCGCGGGCCGGTGCGCGTGCCGGCCGCGGCTCCCGCACGGACGCTACCCTCGGGCGCTACCCTCGGGCGCCCGCGCACGGCCGGTTCGAGGCCCGCCCCCATGCGGGGGCGATACATCAAGAAACTACGGAGACTCACGATGAAACACCCCAGCGAGCGACAGGCCGATGCGGCCGCCGGCGCGCCATCCCGTCACGCCGACCCGGACGCGCTGTTCGCGTCGCACGAAGCCGGCTATGCGAAGCAGCTGAAGCCGCGGCATGTGCAGATGATCGCGATGGGCGGGGCGATCGGCACCGGCCTCTTTCTCGGCGCGGGCGGGCGCCTGCAGGGCGCGGGCCCCGCGCTCGCGCTCGTGTATCTGGTGTGCGGCGTGTTCGCGTTCCTGATCATGCGCGCGCTCGGCGAGCTGGTGATGCACCGGCCGACCAGCGGCAGCTTCGTGTCGTACGCACGGGAGTTCATGGGCGAGCGCGCGTCGTTCGTCGCGGGCTGGATGTACTACCTGAACTGGGCGACGACCGGCATCGTCGACATCACCGCGGTCGCGATCTACATGAAGTACTGGGCGGTGTTCACGGATGTGCCGCAATGGGTGTTCGCGCTCGGTGCGCTCGGGATCGTGTCGGTGATGAACATGATCGGCGTGAAGGTGTTCGGCGAAATGGAGTTCTGGTTTTCGCTCGTCAAGGTCGGCACGCTCGCGGTGTTCCTCGCGGTCGGCGCCGTGTTCCTCGCGAGCGGCCATCCGGTCGCGGGCCACACGCCGGGGCTCCACCTGGTCGCGGATCACGGCGGGATCTTTCCGCACGGCATCCTGCCGGCCGTGCTGATCGTGCAGGGCGTGGTGTTTGCCTACGCGAGCATCGAGCTGGTCGGCGTCGCGGCGGGCGAGACCGCCGACGCCCGCAAGGTGCTGCCGAAGGCCATCAACGGCGTGATGTGGCGCATCGCGCTGTTCTACGTCGGCTCGGTCGTGCTGTTGACGCTGCTGCTGCCGTGGACCGCGTACAGCGCGCACGAAAGCCCGTTCGTGACGTTCTTCGGCAAGCTCGGCGTGCCGTACGTCGGCACCGTGATGAACGTCGTGGTGCTGACCGCCGCGCTGTCGAGCCTGAATTCCGGCCTCTATTCGACCGGGCGCGTGCTGCGCTCGCTCGCGATGGGCGGCTCGGCGCCGCGCTTCGTGGCGCGGATGAACGCGCGCGGCGTGCCGTACGGCGGGATCCTGATCACGGTCGCGATCAACGCGATCGGCGTGCCGCTGAACTACATTGTGCCCGCCCAGGCGTTCGAGATCGTGCTGAACATGGCGTCGCTCGGGATCATCACGACCTGGGGCTTCATCGTGATGTGCCAGATCCTGTTCCGCCGCGCGGTGAATCGCGGCGAGCTGAAGGCCGTGTCGTTCCGGATGCCCGGCGCGCCGTTCACGTCGTGGCTGACGCTCGCGTTCCTCGCCGGCGTGCTGGTGCTGATGGCGTTCGACTACCCGGGCGGCACGTGGACCGTCGCGACGATTCCGGTCGTCGTGCTGGCGCTCGTGGTGGGCTGGAAACTGGCGCAGTGCGGCGCAGCCCGCGAGCGTGAGCGTGAGCTTGAGCGGGCCGCCGCGATGCGCGCACCCGCGCCCGCCGGCGCCGATTCAGTACCGAACGCGTGACGTCGTGCGCCGGCGGCGCCGGCCCGTTCGCGGGGCGGCTTCCCGGCGCGCCCGGTTCAAGCGCGGGTCAATCCGGTGCGCTCGGCCACCCAGCGGGCGAAATCGCGGGTCATGTCCTCGGTCAGTACGTGGCCGGCCGCATACAGCCGCGTGTCGTGCGCGACCCCGAGTGCAGTGAGCTTCGCGTCGGCGGTGTCGGCCCAGGCGACGGGCAGCTTGTCGTCGAGGCGGCCGTGCACGATCAGCGCATGGAGCGGGCGAAGCGCGTCGCGCGGCGCGATCAGCGGATCGATTTCGGGCAGGATGCGCCCGCACAGCACCGCGAAGGCGGCCACGTCGCCCGGCGAGGTAAGGCCGACGCTCGCGCTCATGATGCCGCCCTGGCTGAAGCCGGCGATCACGGTCGGCAACGCGGTGCCCGCGTCGTATTGCGCGCGGAATGCGCGCAGCAGCGCGATCAGCCGGAGGCGGCTTGCGTCCGCGCGCGCCGGGTCGATTTCGGGGCCGTCCGGCCCGAAACGCACCGGAAACCATGCATGCTGACCGGGCCCGAACGTGAGCGGGGCGCGCAGGAACACGATTTCGATACGCGGATCGATCTCGTCGGCCACGTTCAGCAGGTTGGTTTCGTTGCCGCCGACGCCATGCAGCAGCAACAGGCGGGCGACGGGGCGGCCGGCGGCCGGGCGCAGCCGGTACTGGAGGCCCGAGGCGGGATCGGTGTTCAGCGGCAGGACGTCGGTCATGGCCTGGATCCGGAAAGGGAAGCGATGCGACAGTCTAGGGCGTGCGGACGGGAAGGTGAATCGCCGGATGGCGATTGATTGTTTCCCGGCAGGAATGAATCGCCGCCCGCACCGCGAAACGGGCAGGGGCCGACGCCCCCGTTTCGTCTTACCGCAGCCGGATGATCGTCGACTTCAGTTCCGTGTATTTCTCCAGCGCGTGCAGCGAGTTGTCGCGCCCGTTGCCCGACTCCTTGAAGCCGCCGAACGGGAAGTTCATGTCGTCGGTTTCCTCGTAGCCGTTCACCCATACCGTACCGGCCCGCAACCGGCGCGCGGTTTCGTGCGCGGTCGTCAGGCTGGCGGTCCATACCGATGCCGCGAGCCCGTAGCGCGTGTCGTTCGCGAGCGCGATGGCCGTCTCGAGATCGTCGAACGCCGTGACCGCCAGCACGGGCCCGAAGATTTCCTCACGTACGATCCTTGCATCGGCGCGCGGGCAGTCGAACACGGTCGGCTCGACGTACTGGCCGCCGCTGGCGGCGCGCGCCCGCTTGCCGCCGGCCAGCAGCGTCGCCTCGTCGCGGCCGGCGTCGACGTAGCCGAGCACGCGCTCGACCTGCGCGGCGTCGATCAGCGCGCCCATCCGCGTGTCGGGCGACAGCGGATCGCCCGGCGCGTAGTCGGGGGCGATCGCGAGCACGCGCTCGAGCAGCGCGTCGCGAATCCCGCGGTGCACGAGCAGGCGAGAGCCGGCCGTGCACATCTGCCCGGTGTTGTAGAACACCGCATGCGCGACGGTCCGTGCCGCGCGGTCGAGATCGGGGCAGTCGGGCAGCACGATCTGCGGCGACTTGCCGCCGAGTTCGAGCCACACGCGTTTCAGGTTCGAATCGGCCGCGCAGCGCGCGACCCGGTGGCCGACCGCGGTCGAGCCGGTGAACGCGATGCAGTCCACCGCCGGATGGCGCGCGAGCGCCTCGCCGGCGTCGCCGAAGCCCGGCAGCACGTTGAGCACGCCGGCCGGCAGCCCGGCCTGCGCCGCGAGCGCGGCGAGCCGCAACGCGCTCAGCGGCGATTTCTCCGACGGCTTCAGCACGACGCTGTTGCCGGCCGCGAGCGCCGGCGCGCATTTCCACATCGCAATCATCGCGGGGAAGTTCCACGGCACGACCGCCGCGACCACGCCGACCGGCTCGCGCGTGACGAGCCCGACGAGATGCGCGTCGGCCGGCACGACTTCACCGCCGGTCTTGTCGATCGCTTCGGCGAACCACTCGGCGCAATACGCGGTGGACGGAATGTCGACCGCGGTCGTATCGGCGATCGGCTTGCCGGTATCGAGCGTTTCGAGCAGCGCGAGATCGTCCGCCTGCTCGCGGATCAGCGCGGCCCAGCGCAGCAGCACGCGCTTGCGTTCGCGCGGCGTGGCGCCGCGCCATGCGCCGTGCTCGAATGCACGCCGCGCGGCCGCGACCGCGAGGTCGGCATCGGCCTCGCGGCAGTGCGCGACCTGCGCGAGCACGCGGCCGTCGATCGGGCTCGTGCACGGGAAGGTCGCGCCGTCGCGCGCGTCGCGAAACGCGCCGTCCACGAAGGCGCGCGATTCGATGTCGAGTTGGTCGGCGCGCGTGCGCCAGCGGTCGTTCGTCTGCATGAAGGGCTCCATCGTGGTTCAGCGTGCGGCGGGGGCGGGGCGGCGGATCGCGATCGCGCGGCCCGCGTGCGGTTCGCGCGGGGCGCGCGCGTGTTCGGCGTGAATCGCGTCGAGATGCATGCGGATCGCCGCGGGAAACGGCGCCGAGCGCTTCGCGCGCATGTCGACGTGGGTCAGCAGTTGCTCGCCGGTCGCGAGCGGCGCGCCGCTTGTCGCGTGATGCATCGAATGGAAGACGTGCAGGCGCCGGTCGTCGACGTCGAGCAGCCGCAGCGTCAGCCTGAGCGGATCGCCGAGCATCGCTTCGCCCAGATGGCGGATATGCGTCTCCGCCGAATAGATCGAGCAGCCGGCTTCGCGATAGTCGTCGTCGATGCCGAAGTAGCGGAAGAACGCGTCGCTGCTGTCGCCGAAGACGAGCAGGTAGCACGATTCGCTCATGTGGCCGTTGTAGTCGACCCATTCGGGCCGCACGGTGCAGCGGTGCAGTTCGAGCGGCGTCGCGATCGGCGCGCCCGGGTCGTACGGGCGGGACTTCTGTCCTTCGTAGGCCGAGCGCAGGCGCGGCTCGGCGGCAGGGGGGAGATGGGTCGTCATCCGGTGAACTCCGAAGTTCGGAACGGGCCCGCACGTCGTCCGCGGGGCTGCCGGCCGATGTTATGACGGGTTGAACGTTTTTTCAATAAAGAAGTGGCCGATGCGTGTAAACACCGGTGCCGGGCGCGGTGTTTACGGATTGAACATTCATTCAGCAAAACCTATACTCGCCAGCGCCGCGATGCCGAAGTGGAGCGGGCGGCCCGTCACGAACAACGAAAATCGATCCGCGTCGCGCGGAAACTGGAGACACCGGAAATGAAGAAACGCTTCCTGCTGGCCGGGGTGATGTCGGTGATGGCCCACGGCCACGCGCATGCGCAAAGCAGCGTCTCGCTGTACGGGATCATCGACGGCGGCATCACCTATGTGAACAACACGGGCGGCGCGCACGCGTACCTGTTCGACGACGGCGTGTCGTACGGCAACCGCGTCGGCCTGATGGGCACCGAGGATCTCGGCGGCGGCAACAAGGCGGTGTTCAAGCTCGAGAACGGTTTCCGGCTCGGCACGGGCAAGCTGAACCAGGGCGGTGCGATGTTCGGGCGCCAGGCCTACGTGGGGCTCGGCAACGACTGGGGCACGCTGACGTTCGGCAACCAGTACGACTTCGCGTTCGACTTCACGGCGGCGTTCAACGTCAGCGCGTTCGGCAGCGGCTATGGCGTGCACCTGGGCGACTTCGACCGGCAGAGCGGCGATCGCCTGCAGAACGCGGTGAAGTTCGTGAGCAACAGCTTCCACGGGCTGGTGGTCGGCGGCATGTATTCGTTCAGCAACGATGCGGGCAGCTTCCACGACGGCAGCGCGTGGAGCGTCGGCGCGACCTACACGCACGGCGATTTCTCGACGGGCGGCAACTATACGCGGCTCAATTCGCCGCGCGGGCTCGCGGCGCTCGATCCGTATGCGCAGATCGGCGTGACGACGATGCTCGGGCAGACGGTCGCGACAGTCGATCCGGCGACGGGCGCCGTGACCGACCTGCACGGCTCGACGCCGTTCGCGGTCGATTCGCAGTCGATCTTCGGGATCGGCGCGTCGTACGTATTCGGCAAGCTGACGCTCAGCGCCGACTTCAGCAACACGACGTTCAAGGGCTACGGGCAATCGTCGACGATGCGCGTGTACGAGGCGGGCGGCGTGTACCAGGCGACCGCGCCGCTGTCGCTCGTCGCGGGCTACCAGTACACGACCTTCGAGGGCCATCACTGGCATGAGGTCGCGCTCGGCACGCACTATGCGCTGTCGAAGCGCACCGACGTGTACGCGGCGGTCGACTGGATGCGCGCATCGAACGGCGTCGACGCGGTGATCGGCTACAGCTTCACGCCGTCGACGAGCCGCACGCAGGCCGCCGCGCGCGTCGGCATGCGGCACAACTTCTGAACCGCCTTTCATCCGAAGCCGGGAACGGCCGGCCGCACCGACCATGTCCGATTTTCTGTCCAGCGGCGATGTCGTCGCCGCGCTGCGCGATGCGCTCGGCGACGATTGCGTGAGCACCGGCGACGCGATCGGCGCGCGCCATTTCACCAGCTACGGCGAAACGCCGGGCCCGCGGCCCCGTGCGCTGCTGCGGCCGCGCGGCGTCGACGACGTCAGCCGCGCGCTCGCGATCTGCACCGCTTACCGGCAGACGGTCGTGCCGCAGGGCGGGATGACGGGGCTCGCGGCCGGCGCGGCGCCGGCCGCGGGCGACGTCGCGCTGTCGCTCGAGCGGCTGACGGGCGTCGTCGAGATCGATGCGGAGGCGGCGACCGTCACGGCGTGGGCCGGCACCACGCTGCAGGCGCTGCAACAGGCGGTGGACGAGGCGGGGTTCGCGCTCGGCATCGATCTCGGCGCGCGCGGCTCGTGCCAGATCGGCGGTAATGTCGCGACCAACGCGGGCGGCAACCGTGTGATTCGCTACGGCACGACGCGCGAACAGGTGCTCGGCCTCGAAGTGGTGCTGGCCGACGGCGCCGTGCTGGGGTCGCTGAACAAGCTGCTGAAAAACAACGCCGGATACGACCTGCGGCAGATCTTCGTCGGCAGCGAGGGCACGCTCGGCATCGTCACGCGTGTCGTGCTGCGGCTGCACCCGAAGCTCGCGATGCCGTCGACCGCCCTGTGCGCGGTGCGCGACACGGCCGCCGCGCTCGCGCTGCTGCGTGACGCGCGGGCGTCATGTGCGGACTTGCTGAGTTTCGAGACGATGTGGCCGGCGTTCTACGATCATGTCGCGCGACACACGCCGGGCGTGCGTGCGCCGTTGCCGGCGGACGGCGGCGTCAAGGTGCTGATCGAATGCGCCGGCGCCGGCGGCGACGCGGCGCGGACCGCCGGGCGATTCGAAGCGGTGCTGGCCGGCTGGCTCGAACGCGGGCTGATCGACGACGCGGCGCTCGCGCAGAGCGCCGCGGATGCACAGGCGTTCTGGACCTTGCGCGAAGGGCTTGCGATCGACGCGCTGCCCGGCCTGGTGAATTTCGACGTGGGGATTGCGCCGCGCGAGACGGCGGCGTTCATCGACGCGTGCGAGCGTGCGTTGACGGCGCGCTGGCCCGGCGCGCACGTGTTCTTCTTCGGGCATCTCGGCGACAGCAACCTGCATGTCTGCGTATCGGCGCCGTACGCGGCGGGCGAGGGTGCGCACGACGTCGACGCGGTGCTGTATCCGCTGGTGCGCGACGCGGGCGGGTCCGTATCGGCCGAGCACGGCATCGGGCGCCACAAGCGCGACTGGCTCGGCTGCTCGCGCAGCGACGCCGAGCTGGCCGCGATGCGCCGGCTCAAGCACGCGTTCGATCCGCTCGGTCTGCTCAATCCGGGCAAGGTGCTCTGAGTCGCGCGCCGCGCGGCGGCGTCCGGCCCGCTCACGCATTGCGCGAGCGGGCCGGCGCGCTGCCTGCGGGCCGCTTCAGGTATCGAGCCTCACCAGCGCGTCGACTGCGACCGCGCCGTGTTCCATCGCCAGCAGCGGATTGACGTCGAGCTCGACGAGCGTCTCCGCGTGCGCCTGCGCGAAGCGCGCGATCGCCATCACGTTCGCGACCACGGCGTCGAGATCGGCCTTCGGCCGCCCGCGATAGCCGGTCAGCAGCGGCCCGAGCTTCAGCCCGAGCAGCGCGTCGCGCACGTCGCTTTCGCGCACCGGCAGCAGCAGCGTCGCGGTGTCGCGGATCAGTTCGACCAGCACGCCGCCCGCGCCGAGCACGAGCGCGAGGCCGAAGTCCGGCTCGCGCTTGACGCCGACGATCAGTTCGAGCAGCGGCGCGTCGGCCATCTTCTCGACGAGGATCCGCTCGACGCGCACGTCTGGCGCATGATGCGCGACCTGTTCGGTCATCCGGGCGACCGCGTCGGCGACGGCCGCGGCCGACGCGAGCTTCAGCACGACCGCGCCGGCCTCGGTCTTGTGCGGCAGGCGATCGCTGACCACCTTCACGCACACGGGGAAGCCGAGCCGCTGCGCGGCGGCCGGCGCGTCGGCGGGAGCGACGCATTCGGCCGGCGGCACGTCGAGCCCGTGCGCGACCAGCATCCGCTTGCTTGCCCATTCGTCGTGCAGCCGCGCGCCGTCGCCGCTGCCGGCCCGCAGCACGGGCAGCGCGTTCAGCGCATCGGCGGCGAGAAGGCGGCGGCGCGTGTCGCCGTAGGTCATGGCCGCGCCGAGCGCGTCGATCCCGTCGGCGAGCCCCTGCAGCGGGGCGATGCCGGCCTCGGCCATGCGCGCCGCGTGGTCCGGCGGCGTCAGGTCCGGAAACACCGAGATGACCGCGCCGGCCACGCCGTGCCGGCGGGCGGAGGCCGCGAACGCGCCGGCCGCGATGTCGCACAACGGCCGCTCGCCGGTGGCTTCCTGCGGATAGTCGAGGATCATCACGGCCGCGCCCGGGCGATCGGCCAGCAGCGCGTCGCAGCACGCGCGCATTTTGTCGGGGTCGCCCCACGGCGTCGTCGTGAAGTCGAGCGGGTTCGCGATCGTCGCATAGGCGGGCAGGACCTTGCCGAGCGCATCGCGGCCCGCGTCGCCGACCGGCGGAAACGCGATGCCGCGCGCTTCGCCGAGATCGGCGACGAGGCCGGCATCGCCGCCCGACGTCGCGAGCGCGGCCAGCGTGCGGCGCTCGGGCACGCCGGCGATCGCGAGCAGCTTGAGCGTCTCGACGAGGCCGACCGGGTCCTTCACGCGGATCACGCCGAGGCGCCGGAACAGCGCGTCGTACAGCGCATCGGAGCCCGCGAGCGAACTCGTGTGGCTCATCGCGAGCTGCGCGCCGAGCGTCGACGTCCCGCTCTTCAGCGCGACGATCGGCACGCCGCGCGCGAGCGCGCGCGTGGCGGCCTCGCTGAATGCGTGCACGTCCTTCAGCCCTTCGAGATGCACGCCGATCGCGCGGATCCGCGGATCGTCGACGAACGCGTCGACGAGGCGCGCGATGTCGACGCACGCCTGGTTGCCGACGCTCGCCAGGTACGCGAACGGCACCGAGCGCGTGCTCATCGACAGGTTGTACGCGAGGTTGCCGCTTTGGGTGATCACGGCGACGCCCGATTCGACGCGCGGCGCGCCGTGCGCGACGGGCCACAGCGCGCTGCCGTTCAGGCCGTTGATCAGCCCGTAGCAGTTCGGCCCGAGCACGGCCATGTCGCCGGCCGCGTCGACGAGCGCCTGCTGCAGCGCGGCGCCGTCGGCGCCGGTCTCGGAGAAGCCGGACGCATAGACGATTGCGCCGCCCGCGCCGCGTTCGGCGAGCGCGCGCACGACGTCGATCGCCTGCCGCGCCGGCACCGCGACGAACACCGCATCGGGCGCGGCGGGCAGGTCGGCGACGCTCGCATGGCATCGCACGCCGTCGATGTCGGCGTGGTTCGGGTTGACGAGCCGGATCTCGCCGGCATAGCCGTAGTCGCGGCAGCGCTGCACGGCGCCCGCGATGCCGCGCCCGCCGACGAACGCGATGCTGGCCGGCTCGAGCAGCCGGCGCAGGTTGGCCGCGGCGGTCGCGCGGCGATCCCTGACAGCGGGAGATAAGGTCATGAAAGGTCCTTTCGGAAGTCGCGCCGGACGGGCCGGCGCGGCGGTTCGCGTCAGCTGTAGCGTCGGAGGATTTCCTTGGACAGGATGTGCCGCTGGATCTCGGACGTGCCTTCCCAGATGCGCTCGATGCGCGCGTCGCGCCAGAAGCGCTCGATCGGCAGTTCGTCCATCAGCCCCATGCCGCCGTAGATCTGCACCGCGTGATCGGTCACGCGGCCGAGCGTCTCGGTCGCCAGCAGCTTCGCGAGCGCGGCGTCGCCGTCGGTCATCGTGCCGCGGTCGAGCTTCTGCGCGGTGTAGAGCGTGACGAGTTCCGCCGCGCGGATCTCGGTCTGCATGTCGGCGAGCTTGAACGACGTGCCCTGGAATTCGCCGATGCGCTTGCCGAACTGGTGGCGCGTGGCGGCCCATTCGGCGGCCATCTCGAACGCACGCTGCGCGCGCCCGATGTTGTTCGCCGCGACCATCACGCGGCCGGCGGTCAGCCAGTCGTTCGCGAGTTCGAAGCCGCGATGCTCCTCGCCGAGGATCTGCGCGGTGCTGACGCGGCAGTCGGTCAGGAAGATCTCCGACTGGTGGTAGCCGCGCAGGCTCGTGCAGTGCGGGCCGCGCCGCACGGTCATGCCGGGCGTGTCCTTGTCGATCAGGAAGCAGGTGACGCGCTTGCGTTTCTGGCCGCGCACTTCCTCCTCGCCGGTGACGGCGAACAGGATCACGAAGTCGGCCGTATCCGCATGGCTGATGAAATGCTTGCTGCCGTTGATCACGTAGTCGTCGCCGTCGCGCACCGCGCGCGTGCGGATGCCCATCGCATCCGAGCCGGCGCCCGGTTCGGTCAGCGCGAAGCAGTCCACGCGTTCGCCCCGGACGGTCGGCTTCAGGTAGCGCTCGATCTGGTCGTCCTTGCACGCCATCAGGATCTTGCTCGGCCGTGCGACGAACACGTGCAGCGCCCAGCTCGTGCGGCCGAGCTCGCGCTCGACGAGCGCCTGCGTCAGGTAGTCGAGGCCGGGGCCGCCGGCGCTTTCGGGCATGTTGAATGCGTAGAAGCCGAGCTCGAGCGCCTTGCGCCGGATCGCGGCGGCGAGCTCGGGCGGCACGTCGTCCGCGCGATCGACCGCGAATTCATGCGGCTGCAGTTCCTTCTCGACGAACTGACGCAGCGACGTCACCAGCATGTCCTGCTCATGGGTCAGCGAAAAATCCATCAATCATCTCCCGACAAAAATGGGCGCGCGCCCCTCGACCGACGCGCGAAGCGCTTCCCGGCCGTCCTCGCTGTGACCGCAAGCGACGCCGGCTGCCAGCTCGCCGCGCAATTGCTCGGCGAGGGTATGCGTGAGCGACTGCGCGAGCAGCGCCTTGGTATGCCCGAACGCGACGCTCGGCCCTTGCGCGAGACGCGCGGCGAAGGCCGCGACGTGCTGCGCGAACGCGTCGGCATCGACGACTTCGGAGACGAGCCCGGCCGCGTGCGCGTCCTGCGCGCTCCAGCGTTCGTTCAGGAAGATGAAGCGGCGCGCGACGTCGGGGCGCGCGATGCGCGGCAGGAACCAGCTTCCGCCCATGTCGGGGCTGTAGCCCATGCCCGTATACCCGCAGCGCAGCGTCGCGGCCGTGCTCGCGATGCGGAAGTCGCACGCGAAGCCGATGTCGGTGCCCGCGCCGACGGTCGAGCCGTTCAGCGCCGCGACGGTGGGGCGCGGGAACGCGGCCAGCGACTGCACGAACCGGTGCGCGCGCTCGGTCCACCCGTAGGTGTCGAGTTCGCCGTTGCGCTCGGCCTCGGCCCATTCGTCGACGTCCGCGCCCGCGCAGAACGCGCTGCCGGTGCCGGTCAGCACGAGGCAGCGCACGGCCGGATCGTTCGCGAGCGCGTCGAGCGTCTCGCGAAGAAAGTCGAGATGCGGCCGCGCGAGCGAATTGCGTTTCGCCGGGCGGTTCAGGCGAAGGGTCACGATGCCGTCGTGCCGTTCGATTCGGATGTCCTCGATGCGCATGCTGATCACTGTCTCCTGGGTGTTGGGTGTGGCGTGGTGTCAGAGCCGGCAAGGGTCGCCGCTACTTGCGAACCGTATTTCGGCATAGTATAAGTTCTGTTAAATGAACGTTCAACCCAATTGTGAGTCGACCAGGAGACACGCGATGAGCGCGGTGATGGAGACGTCGGCAGGTGTGGGAGCGGGGCGGCCCGGTGCGCACGCGGTGCGCGCGGAGCCGGCGGGGAACGCGGCGAGCGGCGCGGGCCTGCAGATCGACCGCGTGTCGAAGCGCTACGGGAGCGTGCAGGCGCTGCGGGAAACGACGATCGACATTCCGCGCGGCGAATTCCTGACGATCCTCGGGCCGTCGGGTTCCGGCAAGACGACGCTGCTGACGATCGTCGCGGGTTTCGAGCATCCGAGCACCGGCGACCTGCGCGTCGGCGGCCGCAGCATCGTCGCGTTGCCGCCCGAGAAGCGCAACTTCGGGATGGTGTTCCAGGGCTATGCGCTGTTTCCGCACATGACGGTCGAGCAGAACGTCGCGTACCCGCTGATGGTGCGCAAGCAGAAGGGGCCCGACGCGGTGAGGCGGGTGAAGGCCGCGCTCGATCTCGTGCGGCTCGGCCATCTCGCGGATCGCCTGCCGCGCCAGCTGTCCGGCGGACAGCAGCAGCGCGTCGCGATCGCGCGCGCACTGGTGTTCGATCCCGATCTCGTACTGCTCGACGAACCGCTCGGCGCGCTCGACCGCAAGCTGCGCGGCGAGGTGCAGGTCGAGCTGAAGGCGCTGCACGAACGGCTCGGCGCGACGTTCCTGTTCGTCACGCACGATCAGGAGGAAGCGCTGTCGATGTCGGACCGCATCGCGATCATGCGCGACGGCCGGCTCGAACAGATCGGCACGCCGGACGGGTTGTACGAGCAGCCGGCCAACCGCTTCGTCGCCGATTTCCTCGGCAAGAGCAATTTCATCGAGGGGGTCGCGCTCGGCGGTGACGGCGCGGCGACGCACTACCGCGTCGGCGACGCGCGTTTCGTCGCGCCCGCCTGCGGCGCGCGGCCGGACGACACGCTGCTGTTCGCGCTGCGGCCGGAGAAGGTCGCCGTGTCGGCGGCATCGTGCGGCGGCGCGCACAACGAGGTGGCCGGCCGGATTCGCCACTGGAGCTATTTCGGTTCGTCGTACCGCTTCGAGATCGAGACGGCGGCGCTCGGCTGCATGACGGCCGACGTGCCCGCATGGCGCGGGCTCGCGTCGCCGCGCACCGGCATGGACGTGTTCGTGCAATGGGAGCGCGACGCGACCTGCCGGATCGCGCGCGACTGACGTACCACGTGCGGCGCGGCACGTGCCGCCGTCGCGAAACGCCTCACCGGCGCCCGGAAACGACGAGATGCGTGCGGGCGCTGCCCAGCCAGGAGGAGACACCATGACGAACCGCCATCTGCAGGACCTGCTCGACCAGGCCTGCGAACTTCAACCGGCGACCTCGCAGCGCCGCCGCGATTTCCTGCGGCTGTGCGCGGCCGCGGGCCTCGCGCCGACGCTGCTGTCGGCCGGCGCGAGGGACGCGCTGGCCGCGAACCCGAAGGAAATCGTGCTCAGCGCGTGGGGCGGGGAGGCGCGCGCCGCGTTCCGCTCAGCCTACATGGACCCGTTCACGAAGGCGAGCGGGATCCCGATGGGCTACGACTCGTCGCCGGAGGACGGCAAGATCAAGGCGATGGTCGAGAACCGGAACGTGATCTGGGACGTGATGGATCTCGACGGCTTCGCGGCGATCAAGCTCGGCAAGCAGGGCTTCCTGCGGCCGATCGATTATTCGGTCGTCGGCCGCAACGCGCTGCCGGGTCTCGCGTCGGATTTCGGCGTGCCGTCCTACCTGCTGAGCTATGTGCTCGTCTATGACGCGCGCAGGTACGGCGCGAATCCGCCGAGGAACTGGGCCGATTTCTGGAACGTCGGCAAGTTTCCGGGCAAGCGCGGATTGTGGAAGTGGATGGGCGGCGCGCTCGAGGCCGCGCTGATGGCCGACGGCGTCGACAAGGACAAGGTCTATCCGATCGACGTGCCGCGCGCGCTGAAGAAGCTGAAGGAGCTGCGTTCGAACGTGCTGCTGTGGGATTCGGGCGCGGACAGCCTGCAACTGCTGCGCAACGGCGAAGTCGGGATGGCGTGCATCTGGCATACGCGCGCGAACGTGCTGCAGCGCGAGAGCAACGGGCGGTTCCGCTATACGTGGGAGCAGGGGCTCGCGTCGTGCGACGTGTGGGGCGTGCCGAAGAACAATCCGTCGGGCGACGCGGTGTGGCAGTTCATCAGGTTCGCGCAGGGCATCGAGCCGCAGGTGCGCCTGCTGTCGCTGCTCGGCAACGGGCCGGTGACGCCGGCCGCGACGGCCGCCGTGCCGGCGGCGCTGCGGGCGGACAATCCCGGCACGCCGGAGAACTGGGCGAAGCAGTGCAAGGTGAATCCCGAGTGGTGGGCGCAGCATTACGAGGCGACGCTCGCGCAGTACACCGACCTGATGTCGTCCTGAGCCGCCTTCTCGCGAGCGTGATCCCATGAATACCCTGTCTTCCCCTGTCGCGGCCCCGCTCGGGCGAGCGAAGGCCGACCGCTACTGGCTGCTGGTCGTGCCGCTGCTGGCGGTGCTGATCGTGCTGTACGTGTACCCGCTCGTACGCGTGCTGTGGCTCGGCTTCGCGGTGCCGGAGCCCGGCCTGCACAACTACGCGCGGCTGCTGGACAACCGCGGCGTGCACCGCGTGCTGTGGACCACGCTGCGGGTGTGCGCGGTCACGACGGTGTGCGCCGTCGCGCTCGGCTACGCGATCGCGTATGCGATGGCGCACGTCGGGCCGCGCCAGCGCACGGCGCTGATGTTCGGGCTGCTCGTGCCGTTCTGGGCGTCGGTGCTGGTGCGCGCGTTCTCGTGGCTGTTCCTGCTCGGCGAGCAGGGGCTCGTCAACACGCTGCTGATGCGCATCGGGCTGATCGACGCGCCGCTGCCGCTGATGCGCAACGAGACCGGCGTCGTGATCGGGATGATCCACTTCATGATCCCGTACGCGGTGCTGCCGCTGTACGCGAACATGAAGGGCATCGATCCGCAGCTCGTGCGCGCGTCGCAGGGGCTCGGCGCGGGCGCGTTCGTCACGTTCCGCAAGGTGTATTTCCCGCAGACGCGGCCGGGCATCGTCGGCGCGGCGATCCTGGTGTTCATCTTCTCGCTCGGCTTCTACGTGACGCCGGTGATTCTCGGCGGCGGCCGCACCGTGATGATCGCCGAGTACATCAGCACGCAGATCCTGCAGCTCGTGAACTGGGGCGGCGGCGCGGCGCTCGCATCGCTGCTGCTGGCGTCGATCCTGGCCGCGCTCGCATTGCTCGCGCGTTTCGTCGACCTGCGCGAGCTGTTCGGCGCGCGCTGAATCCGACCGGAGGAACCGAAGATGAAATCCAGACTGACGGCCGGCCGTGCGCTGGTGATCGGCGTCGCATGGGCCGCGATCCTGTTCCTGATGCTGCCGCTGCTCGTATCGGTGCCCGTGTCGCTGACGCCGAGCGACTACCTGTCGATGCCCGACGGCGCGCTGTCGCTGCGCCATTACCGCGTGCTGCTCGACGACGACGGCTGGGTGTCGAGCTTCCTGCAGAGCGGCGCGATCGCGCTCGTCTCGTCGGCGATCTCGGTCGCGCTCGGCACCTTGTGCGCGATCGGCCTGTGGAAAGTCGCGTCGCGGCGCGGCGAGCTCGTGCGCGGCGTGATCCTGTTTCCGCTGATCGTGCCGCCGATCGTGTCGGCGCTCGCGTTCTACCGGCTGTGGGGCGAGCTGGGAATGCTCGACAGCTATCCGGCGGTGATCCTGTCGCACGTCGTGCTGTCGGTGCCGTACGTGGTCGTCGCGGTATCGGCGTCGCTGGCGACGGTCGGCCTGCGGATCGAGCAGGCGTCGCGCAGCCTCGGGGCGAACCTGTCGCAGACGCTGCGCTACGTGATCCTGCCGTCGATCCGGCCCGGCGTGCTGTCGGCGGCCGTGTTCGCGTTCATCCTGTCCTGGGACGAACTGGTCGTCACGCTGTTCATTTCGAGCCGGGGCGTCTATACGCTGCCGCGCCGCATGTGGGACGGGATGCGCGAAAACGTCGATCCGGCGATCGCATCGGTCTCCACGCTGCTGCTGGCGGCCACCTGCGTCGCGATCGGCCTGTCGCTGCTGCGCAAGCGCGCGGCCGGGGCCGTCTGACATCAACGTTGCATTGCGGAGAAACCAGCACCATGAAAGTCCTGATCGTTCACGCCCACCCCGAACCGCAGTCGTTCACGACATCGATGCTGCACCGCGCGGTGAGCACGCTCGAAGCGCAGGGGCATGCCGTGACCGTGTCCGACCTGTACGCGATGCAGTGGAATCCGGTCGCCAGCGCGGCGGATTTCGGCGTCCGCAAGAACCCGGACTACCTCGTCTACGCGCTGGAGCAGCGCGAGAACGTCGCCGCGCATGCGATTGCGCCCGACATCGCCGCGGAACTCGACAAGCTGGCCGAGTGCGACCTGCTGATCCTCAGCTTCCCGCTGTTCTGGTGCTCGGTGCCGGCCATCATGAAAGGCTGGATCGATCGCGTGCTCGTGTCGGGCAAGGTGTACGGCGGCGTGCGGTTCTACGATCGCGGCGGGATGCGCGGCAAGCGCGCGCTGCTTGCGTATACGTGCGGCGGCCGGGACTACATGTTCGGCGCGGACGGCGTGCACGGCGAGATGGACCTGATGCTGCGCCACGTGCTGCGCGGCACGCTCGGCTATGCGGGTTTCGACGTGCTGCCGTCGTTCGTCGGCTATCACGTGCCGTATATCGGCGACGCCGAGCGTGCAGCCGTGCTGGAGCGGTACGACGCGTACCTGGCGCAGCTCGACGGGCTCGCGCCGATGGCGTTCCCGACGCTGGACGATTTCGACGGCGACATGCGGCCGCGCGAACGCGCGCCGCAGGAAGTCGCGCAGGACTGAACGATTCGACGATTGGGGGAATGCATGGGCGGCAAGGTACTGGTGGCAGTGAAGCGCGTGGCCGATTACAACGTGAAGGTCCGCGTGAAAACGGACAACACGGGTGTCGACCTCGCGAACGTGAAGATGTCGATGAACCCGTTCGACGAAATCGCGGTGGAAGAAGCGGTGCGCCTGAAGGAAGCGGGCGTCGCGACCGAAGTGATCGCGGTATCGGTCGGTGTGGCACAGGCGCAGGAAACGCTGCGCACGGCGCTGGCGATCGGCGCGGATCGCGCGATCCTGGTCGAGTCGAACGACGGCGTCGAGTCGCTGGCCGTCGCGAAGATCCTGAAGGCGCTGGTCGACAAGGAACAGCCGCAACTGGTGATCCTCGGCAAGCAGGCGATCGACGACGATTCGAACCAGACGGGCCAGATGCTGGCCGCGCTGGCCGGTCTCCCGCAAGCGACGTTCGCGTCGAAGGTGACGGTGGCTGACGGCAAGGCAACGGTTGCACGCGAAGTCGACGGCGGCGCGGAAACGCTGTCGCTGTCGCTGCCGGCGGTCATCACGACCGACCTGCGCCTGAACGAGCCGCGCTACGTGACGCTGCCGAACATCATGAAGGCGAAGAAGAAGCCGCTGGAA
Source organism: Burkholderia sp. MSh2 (assembly GCF_000731655.1). Lineage (NCBI taxonomy): Bacteria > Pseudomonadati > Pseudomonadota > Betaproteobacteria > Burkholderiales > Burkholderiaceae > Burkholderia > Burkholderia sp. MSh2. The sequence continues at coordinate 44,775 of NZ_JPGM01000099.1, forward strand.
ACCGTCAAGCCGGAAGACCTCGGCGTGGATGTCGCGCCGCGTCTGAAGACGCTGAAGGTGGTCGAGCCGCCGAAGCGCGCGGCCGGCGTGAAGGTGCCGGACGTGAAGACG
>NZ_JPGM01000100.1:0-21959 GCF_000731655.1 Burkholderia sp. MSh2
GGGGTGGGTGGGCGATCTGGTCGGTCATGTCGGGCTCCTTCTTCAACGCCGCGACGGCCGGCGCGCATCTGGCGTGCCCCGTCACGGAAGGCGCGCATTGTCGAAGGGATAGGCCGAAACCGGAACATTATTTAGCCAAAGTTGGGCAGGCTAAATTTTATTCAGGAAAGGACGGCGAGCCGTTCACGCGAATTGCGCAGGCCCGCGCAACGCCGCCGGGCGAACCGCGCGGCGCCCGATCCGGTTCGCCTGTACCATCGCGTCATGTTCGATCGATACATCGGCCCGTGGGGCCTCGTCCGCGACGGCGACGCGATCCTGACCGCGAGCGGCGGCGTGCTGCCCGTTCTCCGGCACGCGCGGCACGCGATGCTGAAGGTCGCCACCTGCGACGAAGAGCGGCGCGGCAACGCGCTGATGATCTGGTGGAACGGGCAAGGCGCGGCGCAGGTATGGCGGCACGACCGCGACGCGATCCTGCTCGAACGCGCGCAGCCTGCGCCGTCGCTGGCCGGTTACTCGGCATCGGGCCGCGACGACGACGCGATGCGTATCGCATGCGACGTCGTCGCGCGGCTGCATGCGCACCGTGCGCCGGGAGCGCCTGCGCTCGTGCCGCTGCACGACTGGTTCGATGCGCTGCTGTCGGATGCTTCGGCCAACGACGTGCTGCGCCGCGCGGCGACGGTCGCGCGCCAACTGCTGGCCGCGCCGTCCGTCGACGAAGTCGTGCTGCACGGCGACATCCATCACGGCAACATCCTGCATTTCGGCGATCGCGGCTGGCTCGCGATCGACCCGAAAGGGCTGCGCGGCGATCGCGCGTTCGACTACGCGAACCTGTTCTGCAATCCTGCGCACGACATCGCGGCCGATCGCGCGCGCTTCGCGCGGCGCGTCGAGGTCGTGGCCGATGCCGCGCAGCTCGACCGTCGCCGGCTGCTGCGGTGGATTCTGGCGTGGGCGGGCCTGTCGGCCCTGTGGCTGATCGAAGACGGCCTGCCGCCCGATACGCGGCTGGCGGTCGCCCACCACGCCGCGCACGCGCTCGACGCGTAGGCGCGCAACACCGCCGCATTCGCGGGCGGCCCTGCGCCGTGCGCACGCGCCGCATCGCACGCACCGCATGCATCCGTTGCGCCCCGGGGCGCCATCCCCGGCAACGCCTTGTCGCACGGCATGCGATGCGGCATGCCGGGAAACGCGAACGCCCCTGCGGGCATGCAGGGGCGCCGGATCGCCACGCCGGCTCACGCCACCCGGCCGGCGCTCCCGATCAGGGTCTTGGGTTCCAGGTACGCGCTGATGCCCCACCGGCCCATTTCGCGCCCCAGGCCCGAATGCTTGAAACCGCCGAACGGCGCAAGCGGCTCATGCGCCAGCGTATTGACGAGCACGCGGCCGGCGTCGATCCGCAGCGCCACGCGCTCGCAACGCTCCGCGTCCTGGCCCAGCACCACCGCACTCAGGCCGTAGCGCGTGTCGTTGGCAATGGCGATCGCATCGGCATCGTCCTCATAGGGAATGATGGTCAGCACCGGGCCGAAGATTTCCTCCTGTGCGATGCGCATCCGGTTGCTCGCCCGCGAAAAGACCGTGGGTTTCACGTACCACCCGGCGCGCAGGCCGTCGGGCCGCCCCTCACCGCCCGCCAGCAGCACCGCGCCTTCTTCCTGCCCGATACGGATGTAGTCCTGCACGCGTTCCCATTGCTTCGCGCTCACCATCGGCCCGATGTCGGTGCCCGCGTCGCGCGGATCGCCGGAACGGACGTGCGCCACCGCCTGCGTGATCGCCGCTTCGAATTCCGCGAGCCGGCGGCGCGGCACCAGGACGCGCGTACCCGCGATGCACGCCTGGCCGCTGTTGATGAATCCCGCCTGCAGCACGAGCGGCATGATGCTCGCGAAATCCGCATCGTCGAGCACGACCGTGGGCGACTTGCCGCCGAGTTCCAGCGTCACGCGTTTCATCGTGGCCGCGCCCGCGCTCACCAGATGCCGGCCCACCGCGGACGAGCCGGTGAAGGAGATCTTCGCGACATCCGGGCTGCGCGAGATCGCGTCGCCGACCACGTCGCCGCGCCCGTTGACGATGTTGAACACGCCCTTCGGCAAGCCCGCCGCATGCAGCGCCTCGGTCACGATCTGCGTCTGCATCGCGCTCATCTCGCTGGGCTTGATGACCGCGGTGCAGCCGGCCGCCAGCGCGGTGGCGAGCTTGTTGCAGATGAACCCGGCATCGCTGTTCCACGGCGTGATCAGGCCGGCCACGCCGACCGGCGTCATGACCACGCGGGCCGATCCGGCCTGCTCCTCGAACACGAACGATTCCAGCGCGGCGATGGCCTGCCGGATCGCGTCCGCCGGATAGGTCGCCATCCAGCGGCCGCGCACCGTCGGCGCGCCGTATTCGGTCACGATCGCCTGCATCAGGTCGTCCTCCCGCGCGACGACGGCCTCGAGCATGGCCGTGAGCGCGGCGCGGCGCTGTGCCCGCGTGGTGCGCGACCAGCCGGGGAACGCGGCCCGCGCGGCCGCGATCGCCTGCCCGGCGTCCTGCGCGTCGCCGAGGCGGACCTGGCCGATCACCTGCTCGGTGCTCGGGTCGTGCAGGTCGAACCATTCGCTGCCGTGCGGCGTCACGAATGCGCCGTCGATGTAGATCTGTTCGATGCGTTGCATGCTGCGTACTCCTTTGTGCGTATCCGACAAGCTGTCACGACACGCAGTCTAGGAATACGTTACTGTTCTGATAAGCCACCTTATCGCTTATGACTCATCCCGAAAATCAGGACAATCGATGCATCGCACCGGAATGACCGAGCTGGAAGTGGTCCTGGCCGTCGCGCGCCGCAGCAGCTTTCGCGGCGCGGCGCTGGAGCTGGGCATGTCCACGACGGCGGTCAGCAGCGCCGTGGCCGGGCTGGAAGCGCGCCTGAAGGTGCGGCTGTTCAACCGCTCGACCCGCAGCGTGTCGCTGACCGACGCCGGCCAGCGCTACGTGACGCGCATCGCGCCGGCGCTCGCCGAGATCCGGAGCGCCGGCGAGGAGGCCGGCACCGGGTCCGGCCAGCCCAGCGGCACGCTGCGCATCAACGCACCGCAGGGCGCGACGCCGCTGCTGATGGAACCGCTCCTGGTCCCGTATGCGCAGCGCTATCCCGAGGTCCGCATCGACATCGTGAGCGAGTCGCGCATGATCGACATCGTCGCCGAAGGCTACGACGCCGGCATTCGCCTGGCCGAATCCGTGCCGCAGGACATGATCGCCGTGGCGCTCTCGCGCGACATCCGCATGCTGGTGGTTGCGACGCCCGAGTATCTGAAACGTCACGGCACGCCTCGCCATCCGCGCGATCTGCTCGAACATCAAAGCATCGGCATGCGCATGTCCCACGGCGGCATCTATCACTGGGAACTCGAACGCAAGGGACAGAAGCTGCAGATGGATCTGCCCGTGCGGCTCGCGCTCAACGAGTTGGCCGCCATCAAGCAGGCCATCCTGTCCGGGCTGGGCATCGGCTTCATCTCGGAATGGTTCATCGCCGAAGAACTGGAGGCCGGCGCCCTGGTGCCGGTGCTCGTACCGTGGTGTCCGTCGTTCGGCGGGCTGCGGCTCTATTACTCGGGCCATCGTTTCGTGCCCGCGCGGTTGCGCGCGCTGATCGACCTGGCGCACGACCTGCGTCTGGCCGATGCGCCATTGCGCGACCGACCGGCGGGATGACGCGCGGCGCCCGCGTCTTGCCGGCGCGGGCACGGTCGCCGGTGCGGCCCCGACCGACCGTCGCCGCCCGCCCGGATGCGCCCGCCGTATTGGTCCGGGCAGCGATCCCGGCATGAAGAAAAGCCCGCCGGCATTGCGCCGGCGGGCTTTCGCGTTCGACTGCCGGCGCGGCGCTCAGCGCGCCGGGTTCAGCGTCAGGTTCATGTGACGGTTCACGTCCTTGTACAGCAGGTAACGGAAGCGGCCGGGGCCGCCCGAATAGCATGCCTGCGGGCAGAACGCACGCAGCCACATGAAATCGCCCGCCTCGACCTCGACCCAGTCCTGGTTCAGGCGATAGACGGCCTTGCCTTCGAGCACGTACAACCCATGCTCCATCACGTGCGTCTCGGCGAACGGAATCACGCCGCCCGGCTCGAACGTCACGATGTTCACGTGCATGTCGTGGCGCATGTCGCTCATGTCGACGAAGCGCGTCGTCACCCATGCGCCGTTGGTGCCCGGCATCGGGATCGGCTCGACGTCCTGCTCGTTGGTCACGAATGCCTCCGGCAGCGGAATGCCGTCGACGGCCTGGTAATGCTTGCGAACCCAGTGGAAGCGCACCGCCGCATCGCTGACGTTGTGCAGCGTCCAGTCGGCGCCCGGCGGAATGAACGCGTAGCCGCCCGGCTTCAGCGTGTGCTTCGCGCCCTGCAGCGTCAGCTCGGCCTCGCCTTCGACGACGAACAGCACGGCTTCGGCGTTCCTGTCCTGCTCGGGCTTGTCGCTGCCGCCGCCCGGGTTCACTTCGACGATGTATTGCGAGAAGGTTTCGGCGAAACCCGACAGCGGGCGGGCGATCACCCACAGGCGCGTGTTCGTCCAGAACGGCAGCCAGCTCGTGACGATGTCGCGCATCACCCCCTTCGGGATCACCGCGTACGCCTCGGTGAACATCGCGCGATCGGTCAGCAGATCCGTCTGCGGCGGGTGGCCGCCGTGCGGCGCGTAATACGTTGTCTTAGACATGGTGCATCCAGGCAATGGGTTGGGCAGCCCCGGGCGCCAACGGCATCGGGCGGCACGCACACGCGCTGGGCGCGCGGGCGGCGGCGGGACTTCGTTGCCGGGGTGGCTTGAAGGCGCATGCGCCCTCGTTCGGTCGGCCAGGCTTCGCGACGGGGTCTTCCGGCTCATCGAACGCGGCGGCCCCCTGCTTGCGGGGCCGGCGGCCGGGCCGCGCGATCGTGCGGCGAGGCGCGGCTGACGGCACGGTTCGGCTCCGTACACGGGCATCGCCGACGATAGCGAAGTCACCCTCAATCGACCAATTAAATGTTGCGATGGATTCCATTCGATTTCCCACTGCCCGCTGGAACCCGCGATGTGCGGCGAAGGAGCGTGGCGCGGCGGCCTGGCTATCGGGGAAATCCTGACGAATGCGGCCACACACAGGTGCGCCGGAACGCCGCCATGACGCGATACGGACGACAGCGGCAAGGCAGTTCGCGCTCGCGGGTTGCGATCCATCGGGTGACGCGGTCGGGAGAGCACTGACGTGTGCGTGGCGGCAAGCCGCGTCGGTCACGGGCTGCCGTCAGGCCGTCGGACCGTCAAAGCGAAGCGGGAAAGCGAGCTGGGCGCATTGGGCGCATTGGGCGCATTGGGCGCATTGGGCGCATTGGGCGCATTGGGCGAATCGGGCGAATCGGGCGAATCGGGCGAGTCGGGCGAGTCGGGCGAGTCGGGTGAGTCGGGTGAGTCGGGTGAGTCGGGTGAGCCGGGTGAACCGGGCTAACGGCAAATAGCGCCCGCCTGCGCTGCACGGGTGTATTCAGGTGCCACAAGCACTGCGGTCGGAAAGCGGGAAATACGGCGGGAAGGGAGACGGGTCGGGCCGTCGGTCGGTCAGCAGGCAGCGGTGGATGAAGCAGGAAAAGGGGGCGATGTTGCCGGCGACGGCGACCCGGCAGAGCCGCCGGGCCGAATCGCAGGTCGGGGCCGATGCGATCGGTGCGCCGGTGCGCCGGTGCGCACCGTGCCACGCCAGCGGCGATCAGTCCCAGTCGCGGCGGTGGCGATGCTTGCGATGACGGTAGCCGCGATCGCCGTGGTCGCGTTCGTACGAGCTGCGCGACAGGTTGCCGCCGAGCGCCGCGCCCGCGCCGCCGCCGACCGCCGCGCCCAGCAGGCCGCCGGTGCGGCCGCCCATCGCGTTGCCTGCCGCGGTGCCCGCGCCGCCGCCGAGCGCGCCGCCGATGATCGCGCCGGTGCGCTCGTGACGATTCGACGTCACCGCGCCACCCGCGCCGCCGCCGATGGCGCCGCCGATCACCGAGCCCGTGCTGCCGCCGAGCGCACCGCCGACCGCTGCGCCGGCGACCCCGCCGAGCGCGCCGCCAAGCGCGTTGTTCATGTCACCTGCCAAGGCCGGCAGCGCAGTCGCGCCGGTCAGCGCGGCGACGACGAGAGCGGGTGCGATTTTCTTCCACATTCCCGGATTCTTCCTTGTTCGCAATCGGGTTATCGAAGGTCCGCTCGATACGACGATCTGAATCGATCGACGCCGCGCCAGGTGAGGCGCCAAACCGCGGACCCGTTTATTTCAATGAGCTTGCGGCGAAGAATAGCACCGGTCCCGGCTCCTTGCCCCGGACATTCTGGTAACAAGTTGTTTACGAATAACCAACCGTAAACGTCCGTCCGGAAAACCCGGAAACCCGTGCGGGCATTGGCTTTGGCAAGGGCCCGGCCGCACGCGGCGACAGGCCGGCCGCCGACGCGATCGCGCATTCGGGACACACGTGGCAACACATCGGGCATGCGCCGTGAGCGCGCCGAAAGAACGGATTGGAAGAAATGAAGGGAGCGGTCAGTACACGCCGGGAAGCAGGCGCCAGGTCCGCGCGCAGTACGCGTCATATTCGGCGCCGAATTGCGCGCGCAGCAGCGCCTCCTCGGAGCGGATCCGCGCGACGAGCGGCACCGTCATCGAGACGACCAGCAGCACGCCGACGCCCGAGCGGAACGCCAGCGCCCAGCCGAGCGCGTTGACGAGCAGGCCGAGATAGCTTGGATTGCGGACGCGGCGGTAGATGCCGTCGGTCACGAGCGTATGGCCCGGCTGGATCGCGACCAGCCCGCTGAAGCGCTTGCCGAGCACGAATACGGGCCAGATCCGCAGCACGCCGCCCGCGACATACAGCACGACGCCGGTCCAGCGCACCGCGGCGCCGCCGACGGTCCAGAAATCCAGCCGGTCGGTCAGCGCGGGCAGGTACGCGAGCAGGAACCCGCAGACCGCGAACGCCGCGAGCACCCAGCGGTTGTCGCGGTTCTCGCGTTCGCCGCTGCTCAGGTTGCCTTCGGTGAACATCGCGGCGACGGCCATCGCCAGCGTCGCGACCACGACGACGGTCAGCGGCGGGGGCGAGAAGAAAGCGGCGAACCCGCCGCTGCCGAGCACCGCAAGCCCGAGATAGACGAGCGTGGAAATGCCCGACAGGGCTGCGACCTTGCGGGGGACGGTCATGGCGGCCTCGCCGGAATGCGTTCTCCCGTGAGGGAGAGGAACCGCGCACACGCCGCACGCCGCGCGGCGCGCCGCCGTCAAACGGCACGCGAATCCGCGCGATGCGCCGGGCGCAATGCCGCCGCCCCGGCGGTGCAGCCGGGGCCGGGGCCCCGCGCCGGATCAGCGGATGCGGAAGTTGCCGCCGATCCCGACGCTGACGGGCGGCGCGTAATACGCCGGCGCGTAGCCGTAGTAGGCCGGCGCGGGCGCATAGCCGTAAGGCGGCGCGACGTAGCAGCCGGACAGGCCGCCGATCAGGGCAAGCGTGATGAGAAGTCTGGACATGGCTCGATTCCCGGCGCGAAAGACGAATGGCATCTTGCGAAAGCCGCGCCGCCGCGACCTGCGGCGACCGGCACGAAGAGGCGATCCGCCCTTCCTGTCGCTCGATGAAGCAATGCGCCGAGTCTAGCGCCGGGCTTGCACGGCCGAGTTTCCCGGGCGGTTACACGTGTTACCCCGCATGACCGCTGAAACAGCCGGCGGCGCCGCGACGCCCGGCCGGCGGGCCGCCGTCGCGCCGCGCGCCGTCGACGCGTTACACGAAATGCGCGCGAATGCGCTGCGCGAGCGCTTCGAGCGTCGCCGCGTCGGCGATCTCGCGCGCATGCATCCGCAGCTCGGCGCCTTCCCGGCGCGGAATCACGTGGAAATGCACGTGCGGGACCGTCTGGCCGGCTGCCGCGCCGTTGAACTGGCCGATGAACACGCCGTCCGGCTCGAACGCGGCGCGCACCGCCGCCGCGACGCGCTGCGTCATGCGGATGCCGGCCGCCGCCCCGTCGGCGGACAGGTCGAAAATCTGCGCGGCCGGCTCCTTCGGAATCACGAGCACGTGGCCGTCGGCCTGCGGCATCAGGTCCATGATCGCGAGGGTTGCGTCGTCTTCCGCAACCTTCACGCACGGCAGTTCGCCGCGCAGGATTTTTGCGAACGGGTTGTTGTTGTCGTAGGACATGGCGTTTTCCGATAACGGTTTGACTGGGAGAGCAATGCCGGACGATTATCGGCCGACGGCCCGTGCAGTTTCAACCCGTTCGCTGCACGACAACGTGCCGATCGCCACGCGTCACGACGTCGCGATTGCAACGCGGCGCCCGAACCTGCGACACTGCCTGATCGTTGCCGGCCGGCACGCCACCGAGGACGCTCGCACATGACGATCTCCCTCAAGAAGCTGATCCTGCGCGGCACTGCGCTCGCGCTCGTCGCAGGTGCCGGCTACACGGGCTACATGCTGTCCCGGCTCGCGCCGATCGCGACCGGCTATGCGGCCAAGGCGCTGTGTTCCGGCGTTTACGTGTCGGGCCGCCCGGCCGCGTCCGTGATCGACGTCGACATCATGGCCGGCGTGCATCCGCTGCTGAAGCTGGTACGCCCGTCGCTCGATCCCGGCCGCCATCGCGCCGTGGCGACCTTCGCCGGCTTCGCCGAGCGCGAAGCCGAGTTCCGGCCCGGGCTCGGCTGCACGCTCGTGCCCGGGCCGCCGTCGAGCACGTCGCAGGCCGCGCTGCCGGCTGCCTTGCCGCCCCTCCCCGATCCGCCGCCCGCGCAGCCGGCACCGGCGGCGGCGCCCGCCGGCATCGATGCCGCCAGACTGCGGACCGCGCTCGACCGCGCGTTCGACGAACCCGATCCGGCACGGCCGCGACGCACGCGCGCGGTCGTCGTGATGTGGCGCGGCCAGGTGATCGCCGAACGCTATGCGCCCGGCTTCACGGCCGATACGCCGCTGCCCGGCTGGTCGATGACGAAGACCGTGACGGCCGCGCTGGTCGGCACGCTCGTCGCGCAGCACCGGCTGTCGCCCGACACCGCGGCGCTGCTGCCCGAATGGCGCAGCGGCGGCGATCCGCGCGCGGCCATCACGCTCGACGAGCTGCTGCGGATGACGAGCGGCCTGCAATTCAACGAGGACTACGACGACCCGCTGTCCGACGTGGCCGTGATGCTGTTCACGCAGCCCGATACCGCGCGGTTCGCGTCGGCGAAGCCGCTCGCCGCGGCGCCCGGCACACGGTGGGACTACTCGAGCGGCACGAGCGCGATCGTCGCGCGCGTGATGCGCGAAGCGCTGGGCGGCAGCGAGGACGACTACCTCGCGTTTCCGCGCCGCGCGCTGTTCGCGCCGCTCGGGATGCGCAGCGCGGTCTTCGAGCCCGACGCGTCCGGCACGTTCGTCAGCCCGTCTTACCTGTATGCGAGCGCGCGCGACTGGGCGCGCTTCGGGCAGTTGCTGCTGCAGGACGGCGTGTGGAACGGCCAGCGACTGCTGCCCGAGGGGTGGGTGCGCTACCTGACGCGCGCGACGCCGCAGTCGTCGGACCAGGCGTACGGTGCGCAGCTGTGGGTCAAGGTGCCGGAGCCGTTCAACGATCGCGATCCGCATGCGGTCGCGATGCCGGCCGACGCGTTTCATGCGATCGGCCATGAGGGCCAGTTCGTGAGCGTGGTGCCGAGCCGGCAACTGGTGGTCGTGCGGCTCGGGCTGTCGAGGCCGGAATCCGCGTGGAACCACGAGGCGTTCCTCGCACGCGTGCTCGCGGCGGTGCCGGCGGCCGGCGCGTGACGACGGCGCGCCCTCGCGCGCCGGCCGCGCTGCTGCTGCCGTGGCAACGCCGGCCGCGCCGCGCGCGGCCGGCGGCGTGTCACGGGTTCGCGCTGCCCGCGTACCGCTTGAAGCCCTCGCGCGTCGCGAGACGTTCGATATAGCGCGACACCGCCGGGAACTCCGGATGCTCGAACGGCGTGCCGAACCAGCGGTTCACCGACAGGCCGATCGGAATGTCCGCGAGCGTGAAGGTGGCGCCGGCCACGAACGCGCCGGTCGCCTCGAGCTGCGCATTCAGCACGCGCATGTGCTTCGTCCAGCCCGCGATCGACTGCGCGATACCGGCCGGATCCTGGTGATCGGGCGATTTCCGCACGAGGCCGAGAAACGCGCCGACCCACGAGCGGTTCAGGTCCGAACCTTGCCAGTCGATCCATTGATCGACCCGTGCGCGCGCCTGCGGCTCGGCCGGATACAGCGCGTCGCCGCCATGACGGTTCGCGAGATAGCGGATGATCGTGTTCGATTCCCAGAGCACGAAATCGTCGTCCTTGATGACGGGCACGAGACCGTTCGGGTTCAGCGCGAGATAGGCCGGATCGTCGGTCGCGCGAAAGCCCGCGCCCCAGTCTTCCTGTTCGAACGGCAAGTCCAGCTCGGTGCACAGCCACAGCACCTTGCGGACGTTGATGGACGGGATCTTGCCGAGGATGCGCAGCATGCAGTCTCCTTGTTGGGTCGGATGCGGAACGCCCGGGACGCACGACGGCGCCCGGGCGGATTCACGCCGAATTTATACACGACCGCGCGGGAAACGGCATGCCGTGCGCGGAAAATCCGCATGCGGCCGATTCGTCAGGTCGCGCAGCGCGTGCTCGGCCGTCGGGAAGCGGAACATGAACCCGTCCTGATGCAGCCGCGCGGGCATCACGCGCTGGCCGTCCAGCAGCAGCTCGGCCATCTCGCCCATCGCGTAACGCAGCGGCGCGGCCGGCACGTGCAGCCAGGCGGGACGGCGCAGCACCTTCGCCACGACCTGCACGAACTCGCGCTGGGTCAACGGCGCCGGCGCGACCGCGTTGTAGACGCCGCGCATGCCCGGGTTCGACATCGCGCGCGCGACGATGCGCAGCACGTCGTCCCGGTGGATCCAGCTCATCGCCTGCGCGCCGTCGCCGAAGCGCCCGCCCATGCCGAAGTAATGCGGCAGCAGCATCGAGCGCAACGCGCCGCCGGGGCCGAACACGAGGCCCAGCCGCAGCACCACCGCGCGCACCCCGTGGCGCTCGAGCGGCTGCGCGGACTGCTCCCACTGCCGGCACAGCTCGGCCATGAAGCCGGTGCCGGCGCGGCTGCCTTCGTCGAGCCGCTCGTCGGCCGGACGCACGCCGTAGTAGCCGATCGCCGATGCCTGGACCCACGTGCGCGGCTTGACCTCGGCGGTCTCGACCCAGCGCATCAGCGACTCGGTCACGCCGACGCGGCTGGCGAGCAGCAGCGCCTGCCGGCGCTTGCTCCAGCGCCCGCCCAGCACCGGCGCCCCCGCGAGATTGATGACCGTGTCGAAACGCTCGTGCGGCTGCAACTGTTCGATCGCCGTGACGCTGCGCACGCGGCCATGGAACAGGTAGGCCGCGCGCAGCGGATCGCGCGCCAGCAGCGTCACCGCATGCCCCGCATCGAGCAGCGAACTCACGAGGGTTTCGCCGATGAAGCCGGTCCCGCCGGTCACGAGCACGTTGCCCGGCGGCTGACCCGCGAACGGATTGGCGGCCGGCGCGCGTCCTGCGATCCGGCACGCCGCCATGCCGTCGCGGACTCCCGACACCGTCACGCCGACGGCGAACAGGCTGAGCACCCAGCCGCGCCAGCCAAGGTCGATCGCCTGCAACGCGGTCGGCTCGTGCGCCCACGCGGCCAGTTGCATCGCGATCATCCCGAACAGCGCGCCGCCATTGACGGCCAGCAGCGTGTGCAGCACGCGCTCGGTGGCCGGCAGCTTGCGGCTTTGGTCCTCGACGACGAAATCCCACAACGTCAGCACCACTTCGACGACCACCACCGCCGCGATGGCCGCGACCCAGGCGCCGTGAAAGGCCACGTTCGCGATCGACGCGAACACGAGGCCATACAGCACGGAACGCACGGCGTGAATCGCCAGCTCGAGCCGCGCGCGCGGGCTGTGCGGCAGGTCCTGCGTGAGCTCATGGTGATAGAGCGTATCGAATGCGCCCATCGCGCCCTGCACGATCAGCAGGTTGAGCGCCCAGTCGAAAGCAGGCAAGGTGTTCATACGGTGTCCCTCCTCCACAGCCAGACGAGCGGCGGCACCATCGCGACGAGTGCCGCCGCGTCGACCGCCACGTGGCCCCATACGCGGGCCTCCAATGAAAACAGGATGTCCTGCGGCGCCCAGATCAGCAGGCCGGCCAGCAGCCATCCCCACACTTCGCGCCGACGCAGCCGGTTGCCGAGGTGGACGAGCGCCAGCATCCAGACCGACGCGCACTGCACCGTCGCGCCGATCAGCGACATCCACCAGATCTGCTGGGCACGCGCCGGCTCGGGCGCCGCGCCCGCCCAGAAATGCAGCTCGACGACGCGGTGATAGCCGTCGAGCCACGGCGCGCCGGCCACCCACGGAACGGCCATGCCGACCAGCAGGTGCGCGATCGCGGCGCCGAACATCCAGCTCACCACGAGGCGGCGCGCGCGGTCGTGCGCCGGACGATCCGCCGAGCGCCCGGCGGCGCGGTCGCTGCCGCACGCCGCGCCGGCGCACGACGCGTCGGCGTGGTAGCCGAGCCAGCGCGATACCGTATGCCGGTCGCGCGCGAGGCGGCGATACAGCGGCGTCAGCGCGCGGCGCACGACCGGTACGCGAAGCGGCCAGACGCGCCAGCCCCCTCCGGCCAGCGTATAGGCGGCCAGGATGCTGTCCACGCCGGTCAGCATGCGTCCGTCGGGCAGGCGCGCGTGCAGCTCGCGGTTCAGCGCGGACAGCTCGACGCCCAGCGGCGCGGGATCGAAGCCTGGCTCGGCGATATCGACGAACGCCAGCCGGCGCCGCGCATCCCGGGCCCCGAGACGCCGTATTTCCGCGGCGCATAACGGACATCGTCCGTCGAAGTACAGCACCAGTTCACTTGAGCCCATGATTCGTACTCCTTTTCGTTATCGCCTGCATCGTGGATCGACCGGCGGCCTTCCGGTGCGTCGCACCGCCGCGCCCGCGCGGCGGCGCCGCACCTACATCGGCTTGAGCACCATCAGGAAATACACGCTCAGCATCGCGACGAACGCCGGATAGCCGAGCAGCTCCCAGCGCTTCGCGTAGCGCCAGTAGCGCTCCGGCAACGCGGCGGCGCCGTTCGCGTGAGCGAGCTTCGCCATCGCGGCCAGTTCGACCTGCAGCCACACGACCGGCAGCCAGCATGCGCCGGCGATCGCATACAGCACGATCGACGCGAGCAGCCACGGCGTCTGCCACGGCCAGCCGGCCGTGTGCGCGAGCCACAACCCCGAGGCGGGCTGGAAGATCACGGCCGGCGTCGTAAACCACCAGTCCGCGCGCACCACGAGCCGCGACACGGCCGCGATCGCGGGCACCGAGCGCGTGCGGTTCGCGAAGAACAGGTAGAACGCGGTGCCGAACCCCGTGCCGACCAGCAGCACCGAGGACAGGATGTGAAGCGCCTTGACGACGAGATAGGTATTCATGCGTGTTCTTCTTCGGAAAACAGGATCAGCAGGATGGCGAGAATCGGCACGTTCTTGAGCACGGGGCCGAACGGTTCGGCCAGCAGGCCGGGCATCGTGACCGCGATGACGGCCGAATACGCGACGATCAGCGCCGCCTGCGCCGCCCACAGGCGCCGCGACGGCGCGGCGACGGTCGCGACGCCGAACGCGAAGTCCAGCGCGCTTGCCGCGTAGAGCGCGATCAGCGCGGGCAGCCCCGTCAGGTGCGCCGGGGCGAGCAATGCCAGGCTCGCGTGCAGCGGATGGACGAACGCGCTGGCGACGGCCGTCCAGATCCAGACGATCGCGAGCGCGCCGCGCAGCAGCGGACGACGCCACCTCGCGAGCGCGTCGCGACGCAGCGCAACCGCGTCCGCGCCGATGAAGCCGTCGATGCCGCGCGGCGGCCGGCCGAGCAGGGCCGTGACGGCCGCCGGATCGCCGGTGTTCCCGGCGCGCAGCATCGCCCACGTGTCGCGCGTGAACATCGCGCCCGGCAGCGTGCCGAGCAACGCGGCCGCCGCGCCCGCGAGCGGGCCCGGCAGCGTCACGCGGACGGCCGGCGGAAAGCCCAGCGCGGCGCGATAACGGGCCAGCATCCCGCGATAGTCGACTTCGTCGTTGCCGACGACGTCGATCACCGGAGAGCCGCCGGCCGGCGCGTCGACGCACCGCGCCACGGCTTGGGCGAGATCGTCGACGTGCACGGGGCGCAGCCGCTGGCGGCCGCCCGCCGGCAGGACCTGCACGGGCAGGCTCGCGAGCATCCGGAAAAAGCCCGCCGACGCGCCGGACTCGCCGTACACGAGCGCGGGACGCACGATCCGGAACTCGATCGGCAGCGTCTGCAGGAAGCGGTCGGCCGCGTACTTGCTGGCGAAGTAGCGCGTATCGCCACGCTCGGCGCCGAGTGCCGAGATCTGGATCACGCGCCGCACGCCCACCCGGCAGCACGCGGCGAACAGCGCGCACGGCGCGGCGCGATGCACGGCGTCGAGGGTCGCGCCGCGCCGGTCGGCCAGGATGCCGACCGCATTGATCACCACGTCGACGCCGGCCAGCCGCGCCAGCCACGCGTCGGGCTCGACGTCCGTCGCGAAATCGATCCCGACGTCGCGCGGGCCGACCGCATGGCGCACACCGCGCAGCACGCGATGGCCGCCGGCTTCGAGCCGCGCGCACAGTGCCCGCCCGATGAAGCCGTTCGCGCCGCACACGAGCACGGTCATGCCGTGCGCCCCGGTGCGGGCGGGCGGGCAGGTCGACGGCCGGATTGCGTTCATCTTCATCCTTTATTTACAGTTATTTCTGTAACGACAGAAATAACGACCCCAAAAAAAGCGGGCTGCCTGCCCGCACTGCGCGCCCCGCTTACTTCGACGGCTTGCGCCTGACCGTCTGGCTGATCTTCGCGCCGATGCCGAGCGCCTTCATCAGCGTATCGGGCTTGAGCCGCAGCATCTCATCCGACCAGGTCGTGAGCGTCTCGACGAACTGCAGGGTGTCGCGGATGCGCTGCTCGGTTTCGCGGCTCTCGTTCGCGATCTCCGGATTCGTCAGGCAATCGCGCAGCACCGTGAGCGTCGGTTCGATCTCGCGCTGCCGCCGCCCTTCGACGATCAGCTTGAACAGTTCCCAGATGTCGGTCGACGTCTCGAAATGGTCGCGGCGATCGCCCAGCACGTGCACGACCTTCGCCAGCCGCCACGCCTGCAGTTCCTTCAGACTCGTGCTGACGTTGGAGCGCGCGACGTTGAGCGTCTCGGCGATCTCGTCGGCCGCGATCGGCCGGCCGGCCAGATACAGCAGCGCGTGAATCTGCGAGACGGTGCGGTTGACGCCCCACCGCGAGCCCATTTCGCCCCAGTGGAGAATGAATCGTTCGGCAATCGGTGTGAGTTCCATGCCGTGAAATTTAGGCATTTCAGTTATTTCTGTCAAGAGAGAAATAACCGGGTGAACCGGTACCGTCCGGCCGCGCCCGCCCGCAATCGGCCGCTTCCTTTACAATGCGCGGGATTTTCCCGAATTCAGGCCGTACCCGCCTTTCTGACTAGAGGTTTCCATGATCATCAAACCGCGCGTGCGTGGCTTCATCTGCGTGACGACTCATCCGGTCGGTTGCGAAGCCAACGTCAAGGAACAGATCGACTACGTCACTTCGCACGGCCCGATCGCCAATGGCCCGAAAAAGGTGCTCGTGATCGGCGCGTCGACCGGCTACGGCCTCGCAGCCCGGATCTCGGCCGCGTTCGGCTCGGGCGCGGACACGCTCGGCGTGTTCTTCGAGCGCGCAGGCAGCGAATCGAAGCCCGGCACGGCCGGCTGGTACAACACCGCTGCGTTCGAGAAATTCGCCGCCGAACAGGGGCGCTATGCGCGCAGCATCAACGGCGACGCGTTCTCCGACCAGGTCAAGCAAGTCACGATCGACACCATCCGAAAGGATCTCGGCAAGGTCGATCTCGTCGTCTACAGCCTCGCGGCGCCGCGCCGCACGCATCCGAAGACGGGCGAAACCATCAGCTCGACGCTCAAGCCGATCGGCAAGACGGTGTCGTTCCGCGGCCTGGACACCGACAAGGAAGTGATCCGCGAGGTCACGCTCGAACCGGCCACGCAGGAAGAGATCGACGGCACCGTCGCGGTGATGGGCGGCGAGGACTGGCAGATGTGGATCGACGCGCTGGATGAAGCCGGCGTGCTGGCCGACGGCGCGAAGACCACCGCGTTCACGTATCTCGGCGAACAGATCACGCACGACATCTACTGGAACGGCTCGATCGGCGAAGCGAAGAAGGATCTCGACAAGAAAGTGCTGTCGATCCGCGAAAAGCTGGCCGCGCACGGCGGCGATGCACGCGTGTCGGTGCTGAAGGCCGTCGTCACGCAGGCAAGCTCGGCGATCCCGATGATGCCGCTGTACCTGTCGCTGCTGTTCAAGACGATGAAGGAAACCGGCACGCACGAAGGCTGCATCGAGCAGGTGTACGGCCTGTTCAAGGACAGCCTGTACGGCGCGACGCCGCACCTCGACGCGGACGGCCGCCTGCGCGCCGACTACAAGGAACTCGACCCGCAGGTGCAGGCGAAGGTCGTCGCGCAGTGGAACCACGTGACGAACGACAACCTGTACGAACTGACCGACTTCACCGGCTACAAGACCGACTTCCTGCGGCTGTTCGGCTTCGAGATCGCCGGCGTCGACTACGACGCGGACGTGAACCCGGACGTGAAGATCCCCGGCATCGTCGACACCACGGCCTGACGGCCCGGCCCGCCGCGTCGCGCGCGGCGGGCTCGCCCGCCCGGCGGCGTCAGCGCGGCGCCGGCGCTTCCAGATACACGCCCGACGACAGCGCGGCCTTCACCTGCCGCGTGAACTCGTCGGTCGACACCTCTTCCTCCCCCGCTTCGATGGCGTCGTACGCCTGGCGCACGACGTCGGCCGGCGCGGCCTTCGGCACGTCGAAGCCCGCCGTCAGGTCGGTATCGATGAAGCCGGCATGCAGTCCGACGACCTGCGTGCGCTGCTCGCGCAGCGACTGCCGCAGCCCGTTGGTCAGCGCCCACGCAGCCGATTTCGACACGCCGTAGCCCGACAGCAGCGGCCGGTTCACCCAGCTCGCGACGGACAGGATGTTCAGGATCGCGCCGCCGCCGTTGTCGGCGAGGGTGCCCGCGAACGCGCGCGACATCGCCAGCATCCCGAACACGTTGGTCTCCAGGTGATCGCGCAGCGTCTCGGCCGCGCCGTCGTCCGTCAGGCTGCCGAGCCGCGCGATGCCCGCGTTGTTGATCAGCAGCGTGACGTCGCGCGCCGCGTCGGCCGCCGCGGCGATCGCCGCCGGATGGGTCACGTCGAGCTTCACGGGCACGACGCCCGGCAGCGTCACCGCGGCCGGATCGCGCGCCGCCGCATAGACCTTGCGCGCGCCCCTCGCCAGCGCCTGCTTCGCAAACTCGCGCCCGAGCCCGCGATTCGCGCCCGTGACGAACACCACTGCACCTTCGATCTTCATGATCGTTCCTTTCGCATGATGAATCGCATGCGCGCCGGCTCGCCGCGCGTGAGATCCGGTGGAAACACAGGCTGCCCTTGCGTACCGAATCGCGGCGCCCCCGCCGGCAGACGGCGAGCCGTCCGCTGCCCATCGCCCGGCGGCGCCAAAGACGCCGATCGATTGCCATCTCGCGTGCCGCCGGGGCTTCGCACCGCGCGCCGGGTCGGCTACACTCGATATCAATGTCGATCACCATTGTCTTTGCGTGGCATTGTGTTCGCGCCGAACAGGCATGTCAATGGCGATCGACATTGTGTTTTTCGATCGACGCGATCGCAAACAATCAGGGAGAGATCGATGGGCGTTTCAAGACAACAGGCCGCCGAGAACCGGAGCGCGATCGTCGCGGCCGCCGAACGGCTGTTCCGCGTGCACGGGGTCGACGCCGTGGGGCTGACGGAGTTGATGAAGGCCGCTGGCTTCACGCAGGGCGGCTTCTACAACCACTTCAAGTCGAAGGACGCGCTGGTCGCCGCGGTGCTGGAGAAGGCGATGCAGGACCGTGCGGATTCGCCGAATACCGACAGTCTCGATACGCTCGCGGCCGTGTATCTGTCGGCCGCGCATCGCGACAACGTCGAGGCCGGCTGCCCGTTGTCCGGTTTCGCGGGCGACGCGCCGCGGCTGAACGATGCGGCGCGCGCGTGCTACGCGCACGGCCTCGCCGCCTATCTCGGCCGGATGGAACGGATGGTGGCCACGGAAGGCGCGGCCCCGGCGCAAACGCGTCGCGACACGCTCGCCGCCTTCAGCCAGATGGTCGGCGCGCTCGTGCTGTCGCGCGCGGTGGCCGGCGCCGATCCCGCGCTGGCCGACGCGATCCTCGATGCAGGGCGGGACTCGCTCGCCGCCGGACGCGGCGATCCGGTCGCGCCGGCATGACGACGCACGCGGCCGCGCGTCACGCCTGCCGCGCTATTCAACGGCCCGCGCGGCATCCCATAGCGGCTGCCCGCCCAGCGCCGCATGCCACGCGTCGAAACGCGTGCGCCACGATTCGAACGGCTCCGCCAGCGGACGGCGCGGATCGCCGCTGAGCGAATACGCCATCCCCTCGATCAGCCAGCGCGGCTTCGTCGCGACGGCCAGGTTGCCGAGCGCTTCCGCCTGACGGTGATGGATCAGCTCGTGTGCGAGAAAGTAGGTCTGCCAGCCGCGCGGCGCGACGACCACGCCGAAACTCCCGAGCGTCAGCGCCGCGCGCGTGCCGACGCCGAAGGCATCGGCGCACGCACGGGTCGAACAGAACACGACGCGCGGCGCCTCGCGGAACGCGCCGACGGCCGACGCCGCGCGCGCATAGCCGTCGAGATAGAGCCGCCGCGCATCGTCGAGCCTCGCGACATCGTCCGTGCAGATGTCCGCGCTCGGGCACGACACGCCGTGAACCAGTGCGGGCGCGACGACGCGCAGCGGCTTGACGAGCGCATACGCGGCAATCGGCAGCGCGACGAGCAGGCCCGTGAGGGCAAAGACGACGTGGGAGCGTTTCATCGAGGCGGCGGTTCCGGTGCGTTCGGTTCGGGTCTTCCTGCGCCAATATATCGGACCGGCAGCGATGCCGGCCCCGTTTTCAGGTCCGGCGGTGCGGTGCACGCGGCGGGGCATGCCCCGGCGCATGTGGCCGCGTTTCACCCGCCCTGCGCAAACAAAGACTTTCTACGACTTAATAGCGCATGAATAATATATTGGACGGATAACCTGGCACACCGCATCCTTGCCCCTGACGGCTCGCGACGACACGCTCGACGGCCGCACGGCAAGGACAGGACATGAACAGGAACGAACGGCTCAACGGCATTTGCCATGGATTGCTCGCGGCGCTCATCTGGGGCGGCTTTCCGGTCGTCACGCGCCTCGGCGTCACGCACGCGACACTCGACGCATACGACATCGCATTCATCCGCTTCGCCATATCGGGCACGCTGCTGCTGCCCGTCCTGCTGCGCTACGGCCTCGGCACGCTGCGCCCGGCAACGGTCGCGCTGATGATGACCGGCGCCGGCGCGCCCTACATCCTGACCGTCGCGGCGGCGTTGAGCCGCGCGCCGGTCGGCTACTTCGCGCTGACACCCGGCAGCATGATCGCGTTCACCGCGATCCTCGGCCGGCAAGTCACGCACGAGCGGCTGAGCGCCGCGCAGGTTGGCGGGATCGTCGCGATCCTGGGCGGCATCGCACTGACCGCATCCGACGCGATGCGCGACGCGATCGGGCTGCCGGCCCTCGCGCTGTTCGTGCTCGGCGGCCTGCTGTGGGCCGTCTACAACGTCACGGCGAAACGCGCCGCCACCGGCGCGCTGCACACGACGGCCGTCGTGTCGGTCGGCTCCGCCGTGCTCTACTGCCCGCTTTATCTGGCCGCACGCGGCGGCGCGATACTGCACGCGCCGGCCGGGGCGATCGCCACGCAGGCGATCTATCAGGGTGTGCTGATGTCGGTGCTGGCCCTCTACTGCTTCAGCCAGGCCGTCGTCGCGCTCGGCCCGGCGATCGGCGCGACCTTCGGCGCGCTGATGCCGCTCCTCGCCACGCTCGAGGCCGTGCTGCTGCTCGACGAACGGCCGCACGCGCCGGCGCTGGCCGGCATCGCGATCGTCACGGCCGGCATGGTCCTGAGCCTCGCCGGCCGATGGCGAACGGCGGCGCGACCGGCCCTGCAGCGACCGAACCCCACCGCGCACGGCTGAAACGGGCGCCGCGCGTCACACGGCGCGCCCCGTGCCCGTGGCGCCGGCCTCCGCCCCGCGGCGGCTCCAGCGCACCGCGAGCCACAGCAGCGCGGCGCTGCATACGAACAGGATCGCCTCGACCCGTACCGTATCGACATGCCAGTGCCGCGTCAGCAACACGACGGCGAGGTCGAACACGAAGTGGATCGTGATCGCATAGGCGAGCCAGCGCTTCTTGCCGCGCACGAACGCCTGCAGCACGATCAGCGACAGCCCGACGTGCGCGGCCAGCGCGCTCGCGCGTTCGAGCAGCGCGAGAAACGGCGTCGCGGGCGTCATCCCCGCTAGCTGCGCGCCGATCACGGCCTGCACGCCTTCGGGCACGACGACGCCCGCTTGCGCCAGCAGATAACCCGTGCCGAGCGCGAGAAAGCCGACGCCGACCAGCAGCATCGCCTCCATCCCGCCGTGCCCGAGGCCGAGCATCACGGCAGTCGACGTATCGTGCCGCTTTGGCAGCAGATACCGGAAAGCGACCCAGCGGCCGACTTCCTCGAAGAGCCCGGCCGTCAGCGCCGCGAGCACCAGCATCGGCAGATGCCGGTGCGAATGATGAGCGAACCAGCGGGTCAGCGGGATCTGCCACGACAGGCGCAATACCGGCTGGAACACGAAGAAGGTCAGCATGCCGTAGAAAAACACGCGCCACGGCACCTGCGTGCGGCGTCGCCATGCGGCCGCCAGCAACGCGGGCGCGAACAGCGCGACGACGCCGGCCGCGAGCGTGAGCAACAGGATCGCGGGGGCGACGGGATGCATGACGTGCGCGACTACGCGAGCTGCTTGTGGAAATACGTGGTCGCGCACGGCGTGCCGTCAGGCATCAGCGCATAGTTCGGCACGACGCCGACGCGCTGCCAGCCGGCCCGCTCGTACAGCCGCTCGGCGTCCCCGCCCGTCACGGTATCGAGCACGAGCACGGTCTTGCCGGCGTCGCGCGCGGCCGCGTCCGCCGCCGCCATCAGCCGCGCGGCGATGCCCTGGCGGCGCGCGTGCCGCGACACGAGCATCTTCGCGACGTCCGCGCGATGCGGCTGGTTCTCGGGCTGCGCGGTCACGACCTGCACGGTGCCGACGATCCGGCCGGCCGCATCCTCGGCGACGAGCAGGATGCGCTCGCCGTTCGCGACGCCGTCGGCCACGCCCGTCCAGAACGCGACGGCGGCCTGTCGCTCGATCGGCAGCATGAAGCTGACGGACGCGCCCCCCTCGACGCAATCGATCAGCACGTCGGCCAGCGCGTCGACGCAGGCTCTCGCGTCGCGCGCGTCGGCGCGGCGGACGGTAACAGGTTCGGTCATGCCATCTCCGGTAGTCAGGCGGGTCGCACGCGCGGGTTCGACGTGCGCCCGGATCAGAAGGCGCGCCCGCCGGACCTCGCCGCGCACGCGGCGGCGGGCGTCCGGCCATGTTGCGCGGGTGGGCGCGTGTTACTGCCCCATCATCCTACGCGATGAATATTCCCGGTGCATCGCCTGACGCGTCACCTCCATTTCACGCAAGGCGTGACAGCCGGCCCGGCACCGCCAAGCTGTCCCCCGGACGCGCCGGTTCGACGGGCTGGGCCGGGCTGGGCCGGGTGTCGC
>NZ_JPGM01000101.1:0-21832 GCF_000731655.1 Burkholderia sp. MSh2
TGCGCGGCGGCCTCGCCGAAGTCCGTATCGGTCCGGTTCCACTCGACGGTCAGCAGGTTCCGCTCCGCTTCGCTCGTCAACGCAAGCCCGCCGAGCGGCCGGTCCGGATCGGCGATCACGGCATCGACGAGCGTGCGGAAGTGTTCCGCCATGCGATCGATCGTGGCGGCGTCGAACAGGTCCAGGTTGTATTCCAGCGAGCCCGCCAGGCCGTCGTCGGCATCCTGGATATGGAGCGTGAGGTCGAACTTGGCGGTGTGGGTCTCCACCGACACCGGCGTCGCCACGAGACCGGGGAAGCTCGGCGCCAGGGATTGCGCTTTCTCGTACGCGAACACCGCCTGGAAAACCGGCGTGCGGCTCAGGTTGCGCTCGAGCCTGAGCGAATCCACGACCTGTTCGAACGGAATCTCCTGGCGGCTATAGCCGTCCAGCGCGACGCGCTTCACGCGCGCCAGCAGTTCGCCGAAGGTCGGATTGCCCGACAGGTCCACGCGCAGCGCGAGCATGTTCGCGAAGAAGCCGATCAGCGGCTCGGTCATGCTGGAGCGCCGATTGGCGATCGGGGAGCCGATGACGAGGTCCTGCTGATGGCTGTACCGCGACAGCAGCAGCGCATACGCGGCGAGCACGACCATGAACGTGCTGGTGCCGGACGCACGTGCGATCGCGCGCAGGCCGTCGGCGCGTTCGCCGTCCAGCCGGAACGGCAGCACCGCGCCGCGGAACTGCTGGATGGCGGGGCGGGGACGGTCGGTGGGCAGTTCGATCAGGTCCGGCGCGTCTGCCAGCGATGCGCTCAGAAGCGCGAGTTCCCGATGCGTATCGGCGGACGCCAGGCGCTCGTGCTGCCACACCGCGTAGTCCGCGTACTGGATGGCCAGTTCCGGCAGCGGCTGGCCTGCATAGAGCGCGGCCAGTTCGCCGATGAGAATGCCTGACGACCACGCATCCGACACGATGTGATGCATCACGACGCCGAAGACGTGCAAATCCGCACGGACGCGATACAGCACGACGCGAAAGAGCGGCCCGGCGGCGAGATCGAACGGGCGATCGGCTTCCTCGGCGAGCAGCGCGAGCACCTCGGACTCGCTGGCGACGTCGACGACGTCGAGCGCGACCGGCGCAGGCGGCGCGATGCGCTGGACGCCGAGGCCGTCGATGGCGGGAAACGTCGTGCGCAGGATCTCGTGACGCCGGCTGATTTCGGACACGGCGGCCCGCAGGCGCGAGAGGTCCAGTTCGCCGTCGAAACGCAGCGCGCTCGGGATGTTGTAGGCGGCCGACGGGCCTTCCAGTTGAGCGAGGAACCACAGGCGCTGCTGCGGAAAGGACAGCGGCAGGTCGTTCGCGCGCGAGCGGGGCAGGATGTTGCCGGCCGTCGCACCGGCCCGGGGCGACGACGCCTCGATCAGGTCGGACACCGCGCCGATGGTCTGGAGTTCGAAGATCGCGTCGATGCCGATCTCGACGGAGAAGCTGCCCCAGATCCGCGAGACCAGCTGCATGGCCTGCAGCGAATCGCCGCCGTAATCGAAGAAGCGTCCGGCGAGATCGACGGCCGGGTTGTCGAGCACGTCGCGCCAGATGCGCAACAGTTCGAGCTGGACCGGCGTGGCGTCGGGGCTGGCCGCGTCGGGCGCGGCGGTCGGCTCCATGGCCAGCAGCGCCGGGCGATCCAGCTTGCCGTTGGCGTTGAGCGGAAATTCGGCGATCAGGACGATGTCGGACGGGACCATGTAGTCCGGCAGTTTCCCGCCCAGGAACGCCCGGAGATCCGGCACGTTCAGGCTCGCGGAACCCTTGACGTAGGCCGCCAGCTTGCGCACGCCGTGAGCCGATTCGCGCAGCATGACCGCCGCGCCGACGACCGCCTCGTGCGCGGCGATCGCGGCCTCGATCTCGCCGAGTTCGACACGGTGCCCGCGAATCTTGACCTGGTCGTCGACGCGCCCATAGCATTGGATCCGTCCGTCGGGCAGCCATCGGCCGATGTCGCCGGTGCGATAGATGCGCGCTTCGCCGGGGAACGGATGCTCGACGAATTTCGCGGCGGTGACGTCGGGGCGCAGGTGGTAGCCGCGCGCGAGGCCGGCGCCGGCGAGGCAGATCTCCCCCGGCACGCCAAGCGGGACCGGCCGCAGGGCCTCGTCGAGCATGTACACCCGGGTGTTGGCGATGGGCCGGCCGATCAGCACCGAAGCCGGCACGTCCTCGACGCGCTCGACGATGCAGCCGACCGTCGCCTCGGTGGGACCGTACTCGTTGTAGATTTCGATCGACGGATCGATCTTCCGCAGCGTCGCGATGTGCCGGGGCGTCAGTTCCTCGCCGCCGACGATCACCTTGCGCACGCCGGAGCGTGCCAGGTTCATGTACTCCAGCAGGTGAATGTGGGTCGGCGTGAGCTTGAGGGTGTCGACGCCGCTGCCGGGCTGGAACATCCGGGCCAGAATGGTGTCGATGCTTTCCGACTGCGGATAGATGCGCAGCGTCTTGCCGCGCACCAGCGGGCAGAAGAGGTTGGTCAGCGTGAAATCGAAGCACAGCGAGCTGTACAGGCCGAAACTGCCGGTCGTGCTTTCCGGAAAGTAGTACTCGGCGGCCCACGCGATGTAGTGGGCCAGGTTCCGGTGTTCGAGCAGGCAGCCTTTCGGGCGCCCGGTCGAGCCGGACGTGTAGATCACGTAGGCCAGGTTCGCCGGTTCGGCGCGGCACGGCGGATTGTCCGGCAGCGGCGTCCAGTCGGGGAGCTCCTGGTCCAGCAGCAGTGTCACGCCGGAGAACGCATACCATTGCGCCAGTTGACTCGACTGGGTCACCAGCAGCGACAGGCCGGTGTCGCCGAGAATGTGATTGATCCGTTCGGCCGGATAGGCCGGGTCCAACGGAACGAACGCCGCCCCGGCCTTCAGGATGCCGAGAATCGCGACGATCATCCATTCGGAACGTTCGAGCATGACGCCGACCAGCGATTCCTGCCCGACGCCGTAATGCTCGCGCAACTGATGCGCGAGGCTGTTGGCCCGGGCGTTCAGGTCGGCGTAGGTCATCAGCGCACTGTCGGTGACGAGGGCCGGCGCTGCCGGCGTGCGGGCGACCTGCGCTTCGAACATCTCGACGACCGTCGGATGGCGAGGGCCGGCCGCCGCGGTTTCGTTGAAGTTGGCCAGTTGCCGGCGCGCGTCCGGTGCGCTCGAGTCGATGTCGCCGACTAGCTGGTCGAGGTGTTCGAATGCCTGCAGCACCGTGGCGAGGCTGCTTGCGAACCCGTCCATGACGAACGGCTCGATGGCGCCGGCATGACGAATCTCGATTTCGCCGCGCGCCAGTCGCAGGTGCAACTGCAGGTCGTCGTCCTGCCCCGTCAGCGCATGGTGCACCCGATCGTCCGCCAGCGAGACCTTCGTGAGCTGCGCGAGCGCCAGCTCCTTTTCGTGGCGCACCAGCGTGTCGAGCGGGAATTGATGCTCGGCATAGCTTTCCTCGACGATCCCGGCCACGCGCGACAGGTAGTCCTCGATGCGCTCCTCGGGGCGGACCTCGATGATCAGCGGAATGGCGCCGGCCCGGGTCGACGGGTGCTCGGCAAGCCCCGGCGTGCCGAGCACCGTGACCGGCGTCCGGAAGTATTGCCAGAGCAGGAACGCAATGCCCGCCGCCGTGACGGCGAATTCGGCAAGCTCGCCGTCGCCGATGCGCCGCAACACGTCGAGCGACGCGGGTGTGAGCGGCACCGTGCGGGACAGCAGGCGCCCCGGTTGCGGGCGCGGCGCGTGCGCGGCGATCCGGTAGGTGCCGGTGACCAGGGACAGGCTTTCGCGCCAGAATCGCGCGGTGTGCGCATAGCGATGGTCGGTGACCAGCACGTTATTGTCTTGCACGGGAAACTCCTCGATACGTTTTGTTCACCTGAAACAACCCGAAGCCGGGCGCATGGCGCCCGCCGTTCGCACTCCGGCCGGCATCACGACTTCTCCTCGAGCACGTCGTCGACGGTGACGTCGGGCGCCCGCTTCAGGCGCAGGCCGACCCGCACGCGCGGGCTGGCGGCGGGCGCATCGCCGGACAGCGGAATGCGATCGACCGGCATGGCCGGATCGCGACAGAAGACGTCCTGGATCGCGAGCAGTCGATCGCGCATCGCGGCGATGGTCGCGGGGCGGAACAGGTTGGCGTTGTAGATCAATTGAATGCGGTGCCGGCCATCGCTTTCCACGACCTGGAACGACAGGTCGAACTTGGCCGTGGTGTCCGCCTGCGAGCGGTCCGTGATGCGCAGATCCGACTGCGGCGCGGGCATCGAAATGGCGTTCGCCTGAATGTCGAAGATCGGGAAGTGGCCGGCCGGGGTGCGAATCTTCAGGTCGTCCAGCAGTGCATCGAACGGATAGGACGCATGCGCCAGCGCGTCCGTGGATGCTTTTGCCACCGCGTCGATCACCGCTTCGACGGTTGCGGACTTCTGCACCGGGACGCGGAGCACGAGGGTGTTGAGGAACACCCCGATCTGCGATTCGAGCTGCTCGCTGTCGCGCCCGGCCGACACGCTGCCGATGACGATGTCCTCGCGCCCCGTGTAGCGGTGCATCAGCACGCAGAACGACGCGAGGAGCACCGTGTAGAGCGACGTATGGTGCGCGCGGGCCAGTGCCGCGAGGCCCGTCACCTGCGGCTCCGACAGTTCGACTTCGAGCGTCTGCCCGGCATGACCGGGCCGCTCGGGACGCGGGAAGTCGGACGCCAGTTGCAGGCGGGGCAGCGGCGCCGCGAGTTGCGCGAGCCAGTACGCGCGCTGCGCGGCGGCGTGCGGACCTTCGAGGCCCGCGTTGTGCCACGCGGCGTAGTCGCGATACTGGATCGACAGCGGCGGCAGGTCGCGTCCCGCATACAGGGCTTGCAGGTCGTCGGTCAGCACGCGGATCGACCACGCATCCGATATCACGTGGTGCATGTTCAACAGCAGCAGGTGCGCCGTCGGCGCGAGCCGGACCAGCTTGACGCGCAAGAGCGGCCCCGACGCGAGATCGAACGGCTGCCCGCTTTCCTCGCGAATCAGCGCATCGATGGCCTGCAGCGCAGCATCGTCCGCGAGATCCATGTGCTCGACCCGGAATCCGGATGCCTCGCGGGTGAGGATGCGTTGCCGCAGCTCGCCTTCGATCATCGCAAACACGGTGCGCAGGCTCTCATGGCGATCGACCAGCGCGTCGAACGCACGGACGAGGCGCGCCGTGTCGACGGCGCCGTCCAGCTGCAGCGCGCCTGCCATGTTGTATGTGGACGGATCCGCGCTGCGGCTCGCGAGCCAGATCCGCTTCTGGGCACGGGACACCGCGTAGGACGGTTGCGCCGCAAGCGCCGGGATGGGCGCATCGACATCGAGGCGATCGGCGGGGCGGGATGCCAGCTTCCGCGCGAGTGCGCGCGGCGACGGCGCCTGGAAGATATCGGCGACTGCGACGTTCAGTTGCAGTTCACGACGGATCCGGCTGACCATCTGGATCGCTTTCAGGCTTTGGCCGCCATGCTCGAAGAAGTCGTCGTCGACGCCGCTCGGCCGACGGCCGAGCACCTCGGCGAAGATGCGCAGCAGCGCGGCCTCGACGGGCGTCTGCGGGTCGGCCGGCGCGCCGTCGGGCACGGACGCGGCATCCGGGAGCGGCAGCGCGGCGCGGTTGATCTTGCCGTTCGGCATGACGGGCAACGCCGGCAACAGCATTACGGTGTCGGGCACCATATGCGCCGGCAGCGTGTCGCGCAGTGCGTCGCGCAGGCGTCGGGGCGTCCAGCCGGTGCCCGACGCGTAGCCGCACAGGGTCATGTCCGAGCCCGACGCCTGCCGGGCGACCACGACGGCGTTGGAGATGCCTGCGAGCCCCGTCAGCGCGGCTTCGATTTCCCCGAGCTCGATGCGATAGCCGCGGATCTTGACCTGGAAGTCGCGGCGTCCGAAGAAGTGGAGCGTGCCGTCGGCCCCGAAGCAGCCGATGTCGCCGGTGCGATACAGGCGCGCGCCCGGTTCCGGACTGAACGGATCGTCGCGGAACACCGCCCGGGTGCGTGCTTCGTCGAACAGGTAGCCGCGCCCGACGCCCGCTCCCCCGATGCAGATCTCGCCTTTGACGCCGGCCGGGCACGGATTCATGTCGGCGTCGACGACGTAGAGGCGCAGGTTCTCGATGGGGCGGCCGATCGGAATCGCCGGCAGATCCGGCGCGCGTTCCATGCTGAAATGCGCGACGGAATCCGACGCTTCGGTCGGCCCGTACGTGTTGACGAGCCGGACCGCCGGATTCAGGCGGAACCACGCGTGCGCGGAGGCCGGCTGCAGGGTTTCGCCGATCGTCAGCAGCGTGTCGAGGTGCGGGAACGCCGGCGCCGGGTGCCGTTCCAGCTCACCGAGAAAGGTCGCCAGATAGGACGGCACGAATTGCATCGCCGTGATGCGGTCGCGGTGAAGCGCGTCGATCAGGCGCGCGGGCTCGAGAACGTCGGCATCAGGATAGATCACCGTCGTGCCGCCCGACACCAGTGCCGCGAAGCACTGCCACACCGAAATGTCGGAGCAGTGCGAAGCGGTCTGTGCAACCGCGCTCTGCGCGCCGAGCCCGACCCTGCGCGCCATCGCGAGCACGTGATTGAGCATGCCGCGATGCTCGACCATCGCGCCTTTCGGCTGGCCGGTCGACCCCGACGTGAAGATCACGTAGGCGAGGTCCGCGGGCCGGCAACGCGGCGCCGGCGCGCCGGCGCCACGATGCTCGGGCAGGCGCGCGGGATCGACCCGCGGGATCGCCGCCAGCGCCGGCGGCGGCATGCCGTCCGTCGCGACGATGACGGCCGGCCGGGCCAGCGTCAGGAGGGTCTCGACCCGCTGGGCCGGATAGGCCGGATCGACGGGAACGTACGCCGCGCCGCACTTCCAGATGGCCAGGATCGTTTCCAGCATCAGCGGCGAGCGCGGCATCCAGACGGCGATCCGGTCGTCCGGCTGGATCGGCGCGACGTGCAGCAGATGACCGGCGATCCGGTTGGCACCTTCGACGAGGTCGCGATAGGTGCGGACCTCCGTGCCGCAGCGGACGGCAATGCGCTCGGGGTGCGCGGCGGCGACGGCTTCGATCAGTTCGGGCAGCGTCCGGTCGGACGGAACCGGCGCGAACGTATCGTTCCAGCCGAGCACGATGGCGTCCCGCTCCGCGGCGGTGAGGAGCGCAACGCCGCGGTTCGGGCGATCTTCGTCGCCGGCGAGGCCGACGAGCAGCGTTTCGACGTGACCCAACAGGCGGACGATCGTTTCGCGATCGAACCGGCCGTCGTCGTACAGCACCTGCAGCGACAGGCGCTTGCCCGGCGTCACGACCAGCGTCAGCGGGTAGTTGTTCGGATCGGCGACCTGGAATTCGCCGATCCGCAGGCCGGGCAGCCCGTCGGCCAGCGCTTCCTCGACCGGATAGTTCTGGAAGATGAGCAGGCTTTCGAAGAGCGGCACGCCGGGCGGCAGGCCCGCGAATTTCTGGATGTCGGCCAGCGGATAGTGCGCATATTCCTCCTGCCGGGCGAGCTCGATCTGCAACTGCGCGAGCCACGCGGACGTGGGGCGCGCGTCGATGCGAACCCGCACCGGCAGCGTGTTGATGAACAGCCCGACCATCTCGTCCGACGCCGGCAGCGAGGCCGGGCGACCGGAAACGATCGTGCCGAACACGACGTCGGCTTCGCCGCTGTAGCGGCCCAGCAGCTGGGCCCACGCACCCTGCACGAGCGTGTTGAGGGTGAGGCCACGGGTTTGCGCGAAGGCGACGAGCCGTTGCGTGTCGCTTTCGGAGAGCCGCAGCGGCACCTCGACATAGGCGCCCGGCGCGGCCGTGCCGTCGAGTTCCGGGCGTCCCAGCACGAGCGGCGTCGTCGCCGGGAAATCCGCCAGCTTCGTCTTCCAGAAGCGTTCCGCCGCGGCTGCGTCCTGGCGCGCCAGCCAGCGCACGTACTCGGCGAAGGCCGGCGGCGCGTCCTGCCGCGGCGCACCGTCGGCCGGCAGCGCCTGATAGGCGGCGGCCACTTCGCCCAGCAGACGGGCGGAGCTCCACCCGTCGAGCAGGATGTGGTGATGGCTCCAGTGGAAGCACCAGGCGTGATCGCCCGTGCGGAACAGCGCGACGCGCATCAGCGGCGCCCGGGTGAAGTCGAAGCCGCGTGCCCGGTCCTGCACGTCGTAGGTTTGCCGACGCCGTTCGGCCTCCGCGGCGGACGCCGCGCGCAGATCCTCCTCGTGCCACGGCAAGTCGATATGGCGATGCACGACCTGCACGGGGCTGTCGAGGTCTTCCCAGTGAAACGACGTTCGCAGGATGTCGTGCCGCTGCGCCACGGCATCCCACGCGCGGCGGAACCGTTCGACGTCGAGCGCGCCGTCGATACGGAAATTCAGGCTGCTGAAGTACGCATCCGACGC
This sequence comes from Burkholderia sp. MSh2, assembly GCF_000731655.1. NCBI lineage: Bacteria > Pseudomonadati > Pseudomonadota > Betaproteobacteria > Burkholderiales > Burkholderiaceae > Burkholderia > Burkholderia sp. MSh2. The sequence goes on from NZ_JPGM01000101.1 coordinate 8,459, forward strand.
GGGTTCGTACAGCCCGTGGAACAACATGCCCTGCTGGGTCGGCGTCAGCGCGTAGACGTCGGCGATCCCGTCCGGCATGACCGAGGCCGGCGCCTGCGCCGGGCCGGTCGCGGGCCCGGTCGATGCGGACGGGACGGCAGGGGCGGCGACCAGGGATTCGAGCGCCGCGAGGTACGCTTGCGCGACGCGCCGGATGGTGGCGGCGTCGTGGCAGGCCCGGCTGAATTCCCACGCAACGTGCAGGCGGTCGCCGCTCACGTAGGCGTTGATGTCGAGCAGGTGTTCGCGCCGCTGGTTCGGATGGCGGCCGTCCCCGCTCGGCTCCGTCGCCGGTTTCCAGTCGCGCGCGGCGGCGAACAGCTGGTCGGTCTGGCCCAAGTAGTTGAACAGCAGTTGCGGCCGCGGCGCCGGACCGTCGAACCGGTCTTGCAGCAGGCCATGGCTGATGCCCGCGTTCGGCACGGCGCGCAGTTGCGTCTTGACCGACGCAACCAGGCGAGCCGGATCGTGCGGGCCGGGATCGACCGTCAGCGCGACCGGGAACACGGACGTAAACCAGCCCACCGTGCGCGAGATGTCGAGGTCGTCGAACAGTTCTTCGCGCCCGTGCGCCTCGAGATCCAGCAGGACGTCGGCGCATCCGCTCCAGTCGCTGACGGCACGCGCGAGCGCGGCAAGCAGCAGGTCGTTGATCTGCGCGTCGTAGGCCCGGGGCGCGGCGCCCAGCAAGGCCGTCGTCGCGGCTTCGCCCAGCTCGACCACGATCGTTTCGGCGGACGACACGGTATTGGCGTCGGCCGGCGCGGCGCGATCGAGCGGCAGGCCGGGCAGGTCGGCGCGCGCCAGGGCCCGCCAATGGACGAGATCGGCGTCGGCGGCGCCCGAGCCGGCCCAGCGCGAGATCGCCCGGGTCCAGGCGGTCCACGTCGCGCTGCCGCCCGCGAATTCGGGCGCCTTGCCGTTGCGCAGGCGGGTATAGGCGTCGTACAGGGTTTCGAGCAGCCCGCCCCACGACACGCCGTCGACGACCAGATGATGCGCAACCAGCAGCAGACGAAGCGAACGGCCTTCGTCGAGCCGGAACAGGTCCGCTCGCACGACGGGGCCGTCCGACAGGTTCAGGCTCGCATGCGACTGCGCGACGTGCTGCGCGAGCCGCTCGCGCGGAAGGTCGAACACGCCGACGGACACCTCCGGATCGTCGACGACTGCCTGGATCCAGCCGGACTCGCCCGCGCGAAAGCGCAGTCGCAGCGCATCGTGCCATTTGACCGTGTGCCGCAACGCCTGGCGCAGCAAGGCCGGATCGAAATCCGCCGGCACGTCGAGCAGGACCGCCTGGTTGTACTGGTCCGTATCGTTCCGATGCTGCGCGAAGAAACGCGTCTGGATCGGCGTCAGCGGCAGCGGGCCGGACGATGCGACGAACTCCGCCGCGCCGACCGTGCCGCGCGTCGCCACGGCGGCGAGCTCGGCAACCGTCGGATGCTGGAAGATCAGCCGGGTGGTGAGCTTCAGGCCCGCCCTGGCGGCCAGCGACACGATGCGCATGCTGAGAATCGAGTCGCCGCCCAGCGCGAACAGGTTGTCGTGGATGCCGGGCGCCGGAATGCCCAGCGCCTCTCCCCAGATGCGGCACAGCAGCGTCTCGGTGGGCGTGCGGGGCGGTGCCGGTGCGTGTGCCGCCGCCGACAGCCGCGACCGGTCGAGCGGCGGCAGCGCCTTGCGGTCGATCTTGCCGTTGCCGCTCAGCGGCAGCGCGTCGAGCACCACGTAGATGGCGGGCACCATGTAATCCGGCAACGTGGCGGACAACGCGGCGGCGATCGCGGCATCGCTCAGCGACGCGCCGTCGCGGAACGCGACATATGCGCATAGCGCGGCGCGGCCGGCGTCGTCGCGATAGTCGAGTGCGGCCGCCTGGCGGATTTCCGGAATGGCGGCCAGCGCGTTGTCGATTTCCCCGAGCTCGATGCGGTAGCCGCGGATCTTCAACTGGTGGTCCTTGCGGCCGTGGAGCGCGATCGTTCCGTCGGGGAGATAGCAGCCGATGTCGCGGGTGCGGTACATGCGGACACCGCGCTGCGGAATGAACGGATCCTCGACGAAAGCCTCCCGCGTTGCGGCTTCGTTGTTCAGGTAGCCTCGGCCGACGGCGATGCCGGACACGCACAGTTCGCCGGGAATCCCGATCGGGCACAGGTTCATCTGCGGGTCGACGACGTAGAGGCGTACGTTGCGGATCGGCTTGCCCACCGGGACGTAAGGCGTGGTCGGCGCGCACGTCATGCGGTGCTGCGCGACGTCGTCGGATGCTTCCGCCGGGCCGTAGGCGTTCACCAGCGCGATGTCCGGGAACACGTCGAACCACTGTTTCACCAGGGCCGGGCTGACCATCTCGCCGGTGACGAGCAGGTGCCGCAGGTGCCGCATCAGCGCCGGCCGTTCCGACGCGCGGTCGAGCACGGCGGACAGATAGGACGGCACCAGTTCGAGGATGCTGACCCGGGTGGCGTCCAGGGTCGCGATGAAGGCCGCCGGGTCGCGAATGCATTCGTCGTCGACGATCACGGTCTTGCCGCCGGCGAGCGGCGCCGTGAAAAATTGCCAGACCGAGATGTCGAAGCAATGCGGCGCGGTTTGCGCGATCACCGACGAAGCCGAAATCGAAAATTCGTCGATCTCGGCGAGCATGTGATTCAGCATGCCGGCGTGCTCGACCATCGCCCCTTTCGGCTTTCCGGTGGAACCGGACGTGTAGATCACGTAGGCGAGGCTGTCGGGCGACACGGGGCGGCCCGGGTTGGTGTCGTCGTCGATCCCGGTGGCGTCGTCGAGCGACACGACCGGCGCGAGCGAGGCCAGCTCGGCCGGCAACAGGCCGTCGCAGGTCATCACGAGGGCGGCGCCGGAATCCTCGAGAATGGTGCGGATGCGCGCCGCCGGATAGTTGGGGTCGATCGGAATATAGGCGGCGCCGCACTTCCAGACGGCGAGGATCGCCTCCATCAGGCGGGCCGACCGGTGCATGCAGATCGCGACCAGCGCGTCCGGCCCCAGCTCGGCGGCGGCCAGCAGGCGGTGCGCGAGTCGGTTGGCGCGGGCGTTCAGTTCACCGATGCTCAGGACGCTGTCGCGGTACTCGACCGCCGCCCGCCCGGGGTGCGCGGCGGCGGCCTGTTCCAGACGATGCACCACGGTGAGCGCGGCGTCGAACGGCACGGCGGTGTCGTTGAAGGTGTCCAGCAGTAGCCGGCGTTCGGCCTCGGGCAGGATCGGCAGGCGTCCGAGCAGCCGGTTCGGATCGGCCGCGAAGGCATCGAGCGTCGCGGCCACGTGGCCCAGCATGCGCTGCATCGTGTCTTCATCGAAGCGCCGCGGATCGAACGACAGTTCCATCTTCCAGTCGTCGCGTGCCGTCACCACGAATTCGAGCGGGATGTCGGCGCGGTTGTAGAGTTGCACCTCGTCGACCGCCAGCCCGTGCGCGCCGTGCGTCAGCGACGCGTCCAGCGGGTAATTCATGAACGTGATGTTGCTCTCGAACAGCGGCGTCGTCAGCGGCACTTCGCTGCAGCGCTGAATGTCGGGCAACGGGGTGTGCTCGAACGGCGCGCGGGCGGCCACGCGCGCCTGGATCATCTTCAGCCACGGCACCAGCGGCTGCCTGGGGTCGACCCGCACCCGCACCGGCACCGTATTGATGAACAGGCCGAGCATGGACTCGATCCCCGGCAGGTTGGCGCCCCGTCCGGACACGACGGCGCCGAACACCACGTCGGTCTCCCCGCTGTAACGCGACAGCACGAGCGCCCAGGCCGCTTGCGCGAGGGTATTGAGGGTGACGTGATGGCGGGCCGCAAATTGCCGCAGGCGCGCGCTCAGGTCGGCCGACAGGTCGGCCTGCACTTGCGCGAGACCCTCGCCGAAGCGTTCGCCCGCGTCCGCGCGCGCGGCCGTGGGCAGCGGGGTCGGCGAGTGAAAACCTTCGAGATAGCGCGTCCAGTATTGCTGCGCGGCTTGCGGCTCGCGCTGCTGCAGCCACTGGATATAGTCGCGATAGGGGCGCACCGCGGGGAGCGCCGGCGGCACGCCCTGCGTGAGCGCGCGATAGGCCTCGAAGATCTCCTCGATCACGAGCGACAGGCACCAGCCGTCGGCCAGGATGTGATGGTGGCTCCAGCTGAACAGGTACGCGTGCTCGGCGATGCGCACCAGGCGGCAGCGCACGAGCGGCGCACGATCGAGCGCGAAGCCTTCGGCCAGGTCGCTGTCGAGATGCGCGCGCCACCGCGCGCGCTGTTCGTGGTCCGGCAGATCGCGCCAGTCGTCCTGCACCCACGGCAGCGTGGCGTGCGCATGCACGACCTGCATGGGCTTGTCGAATTCCTCCCAATGGAACGACGTGCGCATCACCGGGTGCCGATCGATCAGTTGCTGCCAGGCGGCCTGGAACAGCGCGGGATCGAGGCTGCCGGTGATCCGGCAACCGAGCTGGTTGAAGCTGCTGCTCGCGCCGGGCGAGTGCACGGCATGAAAGAGCATCGCCTCCTGCATCGGGGAGAGCTCGTAGATATCGGCGATGGCGGGGGAGGTCACGATTTGATCCTTGATACGAGTGCGTCCAACGCTTCCTGACTGATGCGGGCGGCCGGAAAGTCCGACGGGCTCAGCCCGCGCGGGCCGTCACCGCTGGCCTCGACGATCGACAGCAGACGGCTGCGGTAGCACTGCGTGAGCTGCTCGATGACGCCGGGCGGGCAGGCCTCGTGGTTGTAACGCCAGGTCAGACGCAGACGCCCGTCGAACACCATCCCGTCGATCTCGAACAGATGACCGCGACGTGCGCGCGGGCTGTGCTCGGGACTCTGGAAGTCGAGCACCGGTTTCCAGCCCGTGTCGTCGGCCAGCACGCGATCGATCTGGCCGAGGTAGTTGAAGCGCACCGGCGCCGGCGGCCGCCGTTCCAGCGCCGCCGCGATGCCGGCGTCGTGGCCGAGGTAGCGGGCGACGCCGTAGCCGATCCCGCGCATCGGCACCGCGCGCAGCTGCTCCTTGACGTGGCGCAACGCGTCCACCGCCACGGTGGCGTTGCCGGCATTCAGGTACACCGGGTAGTGCGTGGTGAACCAGCCGATCGTGCGCGACGTATCGACGCCGTCGAAGAGGTCCTCGCGACCGTGGCCTTCGAGCTCGACGGCCAGCGTGGCGTTGCCGGTCCAGTCGCCGAACGCGAGCAGCAGGGCCGTCAGCAGGACTTCGTTGATCTGGGTGTTGAACGTGCGCGGCACGTCCTGCAACAGCGCAAGCGTCTGCCCGGCGTCGAAATCGATGACCGTCGTGCCGGCTTCGCCGACGGTGCCGACCGGCATGTCGTCGAAGCACGCAGGCTCGTCGGCGCTGGCCTGGAGCCAGTAGTCCAGCCCGTCGGGCGCGCTCGCACCGAGTTCGGACAGGCGCGTCGACCAGTCGCGCCACGCCGTCGTCCTGGCCGGCAACCGCACCGCTTCGCCCGCTTCGCGCTGGCGACACGCGGCGTACAGGTCTTCGAACAGGATGCGCCACGACACGCCGTCGATCACCAGATGGTGCGCGACCACGAGCAGGCGCTGCGGCGCGTCGGGACCGAACTGGAACAGGTGCGCGCGCAGCAGCGGCGGCGCCGACAACGTGAAGCTTGCCTGCATGTCGCCGGCGGTCGCGAGCATGGCCGCCTGCCGTGCGGCGGGCGCCGCGTCCGCCAGCGACGTGACGCCGAGCGGAATCGCCAGCGGCGGCGCCGCATGCGATTGCCGCCATGCGCCGGCGACGCGCTCGAAACCCAGCCGCAGCGCGTCGTGATGGGTCGCGACCGCCGCCAGCGCGTGCTCGAGCACGTCCGGCCGCAGCGATGCGGGCACCTCGATCATGGTCGACTGGTTGTAGTGGTGCGGATCCGCCACGTCCTGCGCGAAGAACCACGACTGGATCGGTGTCAGCGGGGCGGGGCCGACCACGGGTTCCTGCGAAATCCGGAGCGACGGCGCCTCCACCGCAACCTGGGCAAGCGCGGCAATGGTCGGATGCGCGAAAAACTGGTCGGCGGTGAATTTGAGGCCGACCTGCTGGGCCAGCGACATCACCTGGATGAGCAGGATCGAGTCGCCGCCGAGTTCGAAGAAATTGTCGCGCACGCCGATCGGCTCGCGGCCCAGCACCTCGGACCAGATCTTGCCCAGGCGCGCTTCGACGTCATTGGCCGGTGCGACGTACGCGGCGGCGCTCGGCACGGGCGCCAGCTCCAGCGCGGCGAGCGCCTTGCGGTCGGGCTTGCCGTTCGGTGTCAGCGGCAGGCGTTCGAGCGTCACGATCGAGGCCGGCACCATGAACTCGGGCAGGCGTTCCTTCAGATGTTCCCGCAGGCCGGCGACGCTGGCCGTCGCCGTGGCGACGCAGGCCACCAGCTGCTTGTGCTGCGGCGTATCCTCGCGCACGTACACGATCGCGTCGGTCACGCCGGCGTGCTGCCGGAGCGCCGCTTCGATTTCGCCCATCTCGATGCGATAGCCGCGAATCTTCACTTGCGTGTCGCGGCGCCCGGTGATTTCCAGGTTGCCGTCCGGCAGCCAGACGCCGAGGTCGCCGGTGCGATAGAGGCGCTCGCCCGCTTCGAACGGGTGGTCGACGAACGCGGCGGCGCTCAGGTCGTCGCGGCCGACATAGCCGCGCGCCAGCGCGATCCCGGACACGCAGATCTCGCCGGTACACCCGTCGGGGGCCAGCGCCCCGTGCTCGTCGAGCAGGTACAGGTGCGTGTTGTGGATCGGGCGGCCGACCGGCAGACGGGCGCCGTAGGCGATCGCCGGGTCGACCACGTAGTCCGCGATGCACACGGTGGCCTCGGTCGGGCCGTACGAGTTGTGGCACACGCGGGTCCGGGCCAGTTCGCGCAGGTCCGCCACGCGCGCGTTGTCGCCCGCGCTGATGACCCGCTTCACGGCGCCGAGCGCGTTCCAGTCGAGCGACGCGAGATAGGCCGGCGTCGCGTTGACGGTGGTGACACCCTGCTGCGCGAGGTAGTCGACGAAACGCGGCACGTCCCGGATCACGGCGGTCTTCGCCAGCACCAGGCGCGCCCCCGCGAGCAGCGTGACGAAAATCTCCATGATCGAGCCGTCGAAGCCCGGGGAGTAGAACTGGACGAACCGGTCGTCGGCATCGAAACCGAAGGCGTTCACATGGGACTGCGCCATGTTCACGAGCCCTGCATGTTCGAGCACGACCCCCTTGGGGATGCCCGTGGAGCCGGACGTGTAGATGATGTACGCCGCGTCGCCCGGCGCGACCTCGACCTGCGCCGACGCCGGTGCGGGTTCCAGCGTGTCGAGCTGAAAGTCGAGCGCGAACATCGGAATCGCCCAGAAATCGGCGAGCAACGGCAGGTATTCCGAGTTCGTCAGCAGCGCCTTGACCTTCGCGTCCTCGATCATGAAGCGCAGCCGCTCCCGCGGAAACTCCGGGTCGAGCGGCAGATAGACCGCGCCCGCCTTGAGCACGCTGAGCATGCCGACGATCCAGCGCTCGGACCGGTCGGCGACCACCCCCACCACGTCGCCGCGCTCGATCGCGTATTCCGCGAGCAGGAAGCCCGCCAGCCGGGACGCCTGGTCGTCCAGCTGCGCATAGGTCAGCGATGCATCGGCGCTCACCACCGCGATGCTGTCCGGCGTGGCCGCGACCCGTTGCGCGAATTGCGCGAGGAAGGTGCCATCCATCGCAACGGGCGCCGCATGCGCAAGCAGGCGCGCACGTTCCTCGTCATCGAGCAGCGAGACCGTGTCGAGCGGGGCGTCCAGCGCGCCGAAGCCGGCCACGACGTTGCGCAGGTGGCGCGCGAGATGCTGCAGATAATGCAGCGTGAAGACCGTCGGCCGGCCCGTCAGGACGATCTCGTAGCACCCACGATGCCGGATCTCGATCGACAGGTCGTAGTCCCCCGCCGTCCACGCTTCGTGCAGGCCGTCGAAGCGCACGCCGACGTTGGTCGCGGGCCGTTCGCCGCGCAGTTTGTGCGCGAGGGCCGCGATCGGAAAATCCTGATACGAATAGCTGCGCTGCACGCTGTCGCGCACCTGGTTCAGGTATGCGCGAACCGTAGGGCCGGGCTGGGCGGCGTCGAGCAGCGGGACGGAATCGGCGGAACCGTTCGCGGCTTCGGCGATCAGGCGCGGCGTATCCACGAACAGGCTGGCCGCGCCGTCGTAGCGCCCGAGCACCCGGAACAGCGCCGCCAGCAGCACGACGAACGCGCCCAGCTCGTTGCCGGCGGCCAGCTTCGCCAGGGTTTGCGCCGCGTCGCCGTCGAGCGCGAAGGTCAGCGCCGGCGCGGGGCCGACGGGCAGCGCGTACGCCTGCCATGCCTGCTGAAGACGGAAGTCTTCGTCGATGCGACCGAGCGCCTCGTTCCAGAACGCCAGGTGCTCCTGGTATTGCCCGCTGGTCGACAGCGCGTTGAGATTCAGTTCTGACAAAGCACGATCTCCCTCGTCGCGTACAGGATTTCGGAAGCGATGCCCTTGGCCTTGCAGTGCGCGACAAACTGGGTGGACTGGATATGGCTGGGCGAGTTTTCGTCGAAGGTGTTGTCGAGGAGGTGGTTGAGCCACGGCTCCTGACCCATCGCATAGACATACGCCGCGTTGAACGGGAAGTCGTCCACCAGCGCGGCCGCCTCGCCGAACTGGCAGCCCCGCGCCCGGCGCGAGCGGTCGAGGTCCCGCGGCAGCGCCTTGGGAAACAGCGGGCCGTAGACCCATGACGGCGGCGCGCCCTCGGTTTCCATCCCGACGAACAACGTGTCCGGCTTGCCGGCGAGGCGGAACACATGCTCGTAGAGGCGCGGGTCCAGGTTGCACGAATCGGCGATGCACAGCACCGACCGCGTGCCGAAGCGGATCATGAAGCTCTGCTTGCTCTGGATCGCCAGGTCGTTGTGTTCGCCCAGGAACGGAATGGCGGTGATGACGCCGTTGGGCACCTTGATTTCGTCCGCATCCCGGACTTCCAGCACATCGTCGAACCCGAGCTTGCGCAGCGCCAGCGCCATTGACGGATCTTGCGGAAACCCGTCGAAATTCCTGCCGACCACCACGGTCTTGACCTTGTGGCGAAGCTGCAGCAGCGTTTCGAGGACGATGTGATCGTGATGGCTGTGCGTGATCAGCACGTAGTCGATCTGGTCGGGCAAGTCCGCGAACGTATAGCGCGGCAGCGCGGTGTCGTAGCCGTAGCTGATGATCGGATCGATCAGGATGCTCACGCCGCGGCTCTGCACCAGCAGGCACGCGTGGCCGTAATAGCGGATGCGGATGTCGTCGCCGTCGAACGAACGATCCGGCTTCGGCGCGGGCGCCTCCTCGACGAAGAACGTGCGGAACAGCGGCTCGTCCTTTTCCTCCACGCGCATCAGGTCGACGATTTTCGCGTAGCTGCCGGGCGTGTCGCGCATCCGGAACAGCGCATCGAGCGCGCGATCGTCGAAGGCCATCTTGCAAAACAGCGTGCGCTCGTCGCCGAGCCGGGGCGTGCTGAGAATGAACGGCCGGGGCGTGTTCTCTTCGATCGCCGACAGCGCGATGCTCTGGGCATCGCGCGCATAGAACGGGCTCGCATACAGCAAGCTCTCGAAGATCCGGAAGGACGGGTTGTGATTCAGGTCGTAGTAGATCTCGACATAGCCTTTCAGCACTTCCGGGATTTCGGGATAGATCGGGTCCGACGCCATCCCCTTCGCCTGTTCCAGCAGCAACGTGGAGAACGTCTTGTATGCCTTCGCCAGCTCCAGTTGGCGGGTCGCGCGACCGGCGGTCTGCTCGATCAGCGCGCGGATTTCATCGACGCGCTTGCCGCCGAGATCGAGAAACGGGCCACCGCGCATCGCGGGATCCTTGCAGGCCGCCGCATGCATCATCGGCGACGCGGCATAGGACTGCATCAGCGGCAGGAACCGCTCGGCCACGTTGAGCGCGGCGGTCAACGGCGGCAGCGTGTGAAACCACGCATACCAACCGTTGATCAGCGGTTCGAACTGAATGTTTTGCCGCAGGTAGACGTGTGTGCTGGACGAGATGGTCAACGAAGGCTCCTTAGAATGCGCTGAGTTCGACGGTCGGCTGACGGGTTCCGGCGTGCAGCGCACGGTGTCCCAAGGTCAGGTTCCGGATGCGAACGCCCGGATCGGCAAGCACTTCGCCGACGACGGACGTCAGCTCGTCGGCAAGGCCTTGCACCAGGGCCTCGCTGAATCGCCCCGCGTGATAGACGACGCTGATCGCGAGGCCCTCGGCGCGCGGCTCGGCCAGGAACCAGAAGTCCGTCGCGGCTTCCGTGTCCGCGCGTTGCGGATCGTGGTCCGGCTGCTCGGCAATGTGCACTTGTCCCGCGTAGCGGTCGACGGCGCCCTCGCGCTGGTTCTGCAGCGTCAGGCCGATGTCGAACAGCGGGTTGCGTCCCGCGACGCGTTTGACATGCAGGTCGTCGAGCAGGCGATCCAGCGGATACAGCGGATGGGAGAACGCTTCGAGGGTGGTGTCCCGCACCCGGGTCAGCAGCGTGTCGAAACGGTCGTCGCCGGCGACGCGATCGCGCAGCGCCAGTACGTTCAGGTAGGGGCCGACCTGCGACTCGAGTTCGGGCAGCTCGCGGCCCGCGACCGGCGTGCCGACGACGATGTCCTCCTGGCCGGAACGGCGGTAGAACAGTGCCTTGATGGCGGACAGCAGCGCGACGAACAAGGTCGCGCCGTAGCGCTTGCCGAGCGCATCGAGCGCCTGCGTGTCGGCGGCAGGCAGTTCGAACCGCCAGGTTTTCCAGCTCGGCACGGCCGGCTGCTCGACGTCGCCCGGCAGTGCCAGCGCGCGCAGGCCGCCGCCCAGCTTGGCCAGCCAGTAGTCCTTCATGCGGGCGCCGTCCGGCCCGGCGAGCAGGCGGTTCAGCCAGCCGGCGTAATCCTTGTACTGGATCGGGAGGGCGGGCAGCGGATTGTGCCGACGCTGGACGAACGCGTCATAGAGCGCCGACAGGTCGTCGAGCAGCACCTCCGTGGACCAGCCGTCGCTCACGATGTGATGCATCGTGCAGAGGCAGACGTGCCGGACTTCGGACAACCTGAGCAGCTTGACGCGGAACAGCGGGCCGGCGGCGAGATCCATCGGCGCGAGCCGTTCGCTCTCGTAGATCGAGATGGCCCGGGCGTCCCGGTCCTCGGCATCCTGCAGATCGACGACCTCGACGGGGAAGGCCGCTTCGCCGGGCGGCAGCACCTGCTGGACCGGCTGATTGCCTGCCAGCACGAAACGCGTGCGCAGGATCTCGTGACGTTCGCTCAGCGCGTGGAACGCACGCACGAGCGCATCCACGTCGAGCACGCCCTCGAGCAGCAGGGACGTGGGCAGCGGGCCGCCGGCTTGCCCTGCATTGAGGCGATCCTGGACCCACAGCCGGGTCTGGGCGGGGGAGAGTTCGTAGTGCGTCTGCGCCGGCAGCGGCGTCACGGGCGCGTAATCGATCGGCTGCGTATCGGCGATGCGCTTCGCGAGACCCGCAATGGTGGGGTGCGCGAACAGGCTGCGGATTTCCAGTTTCGCATGCAGATCGCGACGGATGCGCGCGACGACCTTCGTCGCGGACAGTGAATTGCCGCCCAGCTCGAAGAAATTGGCGGTCGTACCGATGCGGGCCTGGCCGAGCACTTCCTGCCAGATCGCCGTCAACTGCGCTTCGAGCGCGTTGGCCGGCGCAACGTGGTCCGGGCCGTCGCCGGGTTCGGGCAGCCTGGCGCGATCGAGCTTGCCGTTGGGCAGGGTCTCGAAGGCGGTCACGACGACGAACGCCGACGGCACCATGTAATCCGGCAGCCGCTGCCGCAGATGGCCGCGGACCGCTTCGATCAGTTCGGCTGCGGGGTGCGACGCGCACAGCCATGCGACGAGTTTCGCGCCGTCGTCCACGCCGCGCAGCGCCACGACGGCGGCGTCGACCAGCGGGTGCGAGGTCAGTACCGCCTCGATTTCACCGGGTTCGATGCGCAGGCCGCGCAGCTTGATCTGGTGGTCGATACGGCCGAGGAACTCGATATTGCCGTCGGGGCGATAACGCGCGAGATCGCCGGTACGGTAAAGGCGCGCGCGCGGGTCGGTCGAGAACGGGTCGGCGATGAACTTCGCGGCGCTCAGTTCCGGTTCGCCGTGATAGCCGAGCCCCACCGGCGTGCCGCCGATCAGCAGTTCGCCCGCGACGCCGAGCGGCGTGGGCTGCATGTGCGCGTCCACGATATGCAGGCGGGCATTGGCGATGGGCCGGCCGATCGGGACGATGCGGTGCGGGTCGTCGCGCTTGCACTCCCATGCGCTCACGTCGACGGCGGCTTCCGTGGGGCCGTAGAGGTTGTACAGCCTGACGTCCAGGCGCTCGAGGCAGCGCTGCTGCAGGTCGTGGGGCAGTGCCTCGCCGCTGCACACGACGCGGCGCAGCGACGCGCAGTGCGCGTCCAGGTCCGGATGGTCGAGGAAGGCACGCAGCATCGACGGCACGAAGTGAATCGTGGTGATCCGTTCGCGCCTGATGAGTTCGGCCAGATAGTCGGTCTCGCGCTGTCCGCCGGGTCGGGCGAACACGAGGCGCGCACCGGTGACGAGCGGCCAGAAGAATTCCCAGACGGAGACGTCGAAGCTGAACGGGGTTTTCTGCAGGACGGCGTCGCCGGCGTCGAGCGAGTAGGCGTGCTGCATCCAGAGGATGCGGTTGGTGATCGCGCGATGGGCGTTGAGCGCACCCTTGGGGCGGCCGGTGGAACCGGAGGTGTAGATCATGTAGGCGAGGTTGTCGCCGTTCAGATCGGGCTCGGGGTTGGCCACGGCGTCGGGATCGAGGTCGAGTTCGCTGGAATCGACGACGATGAGGGCAGCGTCGGTGTCGGGCAGCGTGTCGCGCAGATGTTGCTGGGTGAGGAGCCAGCGCAATTGAGCGTGATCGATCATGAAGCGCACGCGCTCGGCGGGATAGTCGGGGTCGACGGGGACGTAGGCGCCGCCGGCCTTGAGGACGGCGAGCAGCGCGACGATCATGTCGAGCGAGCGTTCCATGGCGACGCCGACGAGAGCGTCGGGCCCGACGCCGAGCGCGATGAGCCGGTGCGCGAGGCGGTTGGCTCGCCGGTTGAGATCGGCGTAGGTGAGCGAGTCGTCGTCATGGACGGCCGCGACGGCCTCGGGCGTGCGCGCGACCTGCTGTTCGAACAGGCGGTGCAGCGGTTGCGCGGCGGCCTCGCCGAAGTCCGTATCGGTCCGGTTCCACTCGACGGTCAGCAGGTTCCGCTCCGCTTCGCTCGTCAACGCA
>NZ_JPGM01000102.1:0-19269 GCF_000731655.1 Burkholderia sp. MSh2
ATCGCTATCAACCTCCCGCCACGGTCCGTCGAGCCTGGCTGGATTCCGATAATATCAACGCGAGACTCACTGCCTGATTGGGTACAAAATTCCGCCTCAGGTCAGATGCAGCCAAGGGCAAATCGTGGGACCGGGTGAAGGCCGCGCGTAGCACCGCGCTCGAGGAAGCGAAAGCGCGCCAGGCACAGCAACCCGCGAAGTCGGCGGAAGGCCTGGACCGCTAGATCCGACGTAAACGAAGGCAAACGGGCGCGAACAGGCTTGAGGAGTGGTCAGATGGACGGGCACGAAGCAACATCGGGGCACAGCGTGGCGAGCAGGGCGGAGCCATCGGGCGATGCCGTTGGCGCGGCGAATTCGACTGCGAGCGCGATGATGAATTCGATCGAGCGTGAGCCTGTCGCGCCGGATGTATCGTCGCCGACGAACCCGGGTGATCCATCCGCGTCGCGGCTGGACTGGATCGACCCGGACGCGCTGGAGACGCTGAAACGCAGGCGTCAGCGCGATCTGGCGGCAGCACGCGAGGGTATGCAGCTACCTGACTGGGTGGCACCTGGCGTATCGCCCACCGGAGATCCACGCGAGATACCGCCGGACGATGGCGCGGCGGAACAGCTTGCCGGTTCGTCAAGCGCGCCACAAACGGAGACTCGTCAGCGAGAAGGAGGGCCGGCGGGGGACGTGCCTAAGACGGCGTCCCCCTCGGCGAGCGATCCACTGGCAACCCCTCCGGACAGCGTGTCGAAGCGCTTTCTGCAGGCAGGCCACCAATATTTCCTGCGGGACGGCTCTCGCCAGATGGCGTTCGAGGACCGGGGTGTGCGCATGGTGACGGCGCATAACCGGCCCGATATCGCCGAGTCAATGGCGGAAATGGCGCTCGCGAAAGGCTGGACCCATATCCGTGTGAAGGGGCACGAGGATTTCCGCCGGGCAGTTTGGATGGAAGCCGCGGTTCGCGGCATTGGTGTGACCGGCTATGTCCCAAATGCACAGGATCAGGCTGCGCTGGAGGAATTGATGCTGGCGCGCATGACCAATCGTGTTGAGCAGGTCTATGCCACGAGCATGCCGGCAGGCGCTGCGATGCCGACGCCGGCCCCGGCGACCAGTCAGGCGGCCCCATCGGATGCAGGATGGACGGGGCAGCTGATTCGGCACGGGGCGGCACCCTATCAGAATGCACCGGATGGCACGCGCTCGTATTTCGTGACGCTGCGCGATGCCGCCGGGACCGACAAAACCGTCTGGGGTGTCGATCTTGAGCGCGCGATGCAGGCCAGTGGTGTGCAATCTGGACAGACGATCACGTTGTCGAATCTTGGACGCCAGCCGGTGACAATCACTGAGCCGGTGCGGGATGCTGCGGGGCAGGTGATTGGCGAACAACCCAAAGTGGTCGAACGCAACGTCTGGAGGGCTGAGGTCAGCAGGCCAGAGCCGACGCCGGCTGAGAGCCCGGCTCGGCCGCTGGTCATGACGATGGACCCGCCGCCTTCGAACGACATGGCACGACCAACGACCCAGCTCGGAGCCGGGCCGCTTGCGCCGATCACCTCTATTCCACCGGACTGGTTGCCAGAGTCGGAGTTTCGGGGCGAACTCGTCGCACATGGCCGTGCGCCGTACCAGAATCGGGCAGGCGCGCAGGCGGCGTACTTTGCCACGTTACGCGAAGCCGATGGTCATCAGTTGACGGTGTGGGGCGCGGACCTTGAGCGCGCCATGACCACGGGTGGCGCTCAGATCGGCGATCAGGTGTGTCTGGCGAACTATGGCCGCCGTCGTGTCGATGCGGAAGTGTCGGCGATTGATGGCCGGGGTGACATCACGGGGACCGAGCGCCGGACGATTGAACGTTACGTCTGGCGCGCGACAGTCGAGCCACGTGAGCCACGAGATCGGCCGCCTGTCGCCGCGACCGCGCCAGACGACCCGCAGCGTGCGTTGCATATGAGCGTGATTGCCGAGGCGATGCGCGCCCAGGGTTTCAGCGAGAAGTCGGTGACGAAGGTGCAGGCGAGGGCGGGGGAGGTCATGGACCGACTGGGGGCACAAGGTGTGCCGGTTCCCGCACCGCGCCTGTTCGATCCCGCTGGCCGGGTACAACAGCCTCGCTCGCGTGGCAATCCGGGAGCGCCGGCGGCAGCACCGGAAGTCGAGCGCGTGTTGCAGCCTACGGCGCCGGCCATCCCTTCACGGTGAGCATATGAAAAATTCGACGGGTCGCCGCTCCCGGTCGGAGCGTATCGATGTCTCATTGGGCGACATGAAAGGCGAACTCACGGTCTGGTGCCAGCGACGGGGCGTGAGCGTCAATGACGCGGTTCGGCTCATGGTGGCTCAGGCGCTGGGTGCTGAGGTCGGTCAGTTGCCGCATGTTGAACGACCCGACAGCGATGAACGTATCTCGGTCAAGGTTCAGTTCAGCCAGGGAGAGTACGAGGCGGTTAGCCAGATCGCAAAACATATGGGTTTTACCCTGAGCCGATTCATGGTCGCGATGGTCCGTGCGCAGATCACGAGCCATCCCCAACTGGGCGATCGTGAAACGGCCGTGCTCGAAGCGTCTAATTATCAACTGGCCGCGATTGGCCGAAATTTGAATCAGCTAGCGCGAACCTTGAATGCGAATCCCGCCTTGGCCGCGCAACGTGGTCGACTGATTGTGGTGGATGTGCTGCGCAGGGAAATCACTGCGCATCTGAAAGCCGTCCACGAGATGCAGCGCGCTAATCTACAGCGGTGGTGTCGATAGAGATCGATCATGCCGGCGTCCATGACCAATGCCGACGGTCTGCTGTTGCAGTGGGGAGATCGTCTTTTCTATGAACCGGTGCGAGCACGTAAGGCACCGCGTACCAGTCGCACCACCCCGATTCGCGAGCCGAAGGCACTGCGCGCGCAGATTGCGCGTACCGTCCGGCGTGTGCCCGAAGTGATGGTGAAAATCACGAATCGACGAGGTGGCCAGAACGGCATGGGTGCGATCCGTGCGCATCTGGATTACATCAGCCGCCATGGCCAGGTGGATCTAGAGGATCAGGACGGTAATCTGATTTCTGGGCGGCCCGAGGTGCAGGACCTTGCCCAGATGTGGCAGGTGGCCGGACGAGGCATCGAGGAAACAGGTACACGTCGAGAAGCATTCAACGTCATGGTGTCGATGCCGCCGGGAACTGATCGGGCTGACGTCAAGGATGCCGCCCGAGCGTTCGCGCGCGAGGAGTTCGGCGAGCAGCGAGAGTACGTATTTGCCGCACACGATGATGAAGCCCATCCGCACGTGCATATCGTCGTGCTTGCGAGAGGTTGGGACGGTCGTCGACTCAATCCGCGCAAAGCAGACCTGCAACGGTGGCGCGAGCGATTCGCGCAGGAACTACGCGATCGAGGTGTCGAGGCAAACGCGACGCCTCGACGGACGCGTGGAGTGACTCAGCAATACGAGCGTCAGGCGGTCAAGCATATGCGGGCGCGAGGTGCGGGGTTTCCTACTCGGGATGCATCCACATCTGATCCTCATGTGGCGTTTGATGCGTACCTGTCAACCCTGTCGGCTTGGCGCGCGGTGGCGAGCATCTTGGCGGAATCGTCAGATGCAGATGATCGTGGTATGGCGAAAAGGATTACTGGTTTCATAAATTCGATGCCCGTGACGCTTGCGAAGCGTGGATCGAAGTGGGTAGACATTCCCTCAATCGCCCCTACAGGCAAGCAAATGAAAGTTCACACCGAACAGAAGAACGTCCCAGATATCTAATAGCGGCGGCTGACTGAGGCTACGAGGCGTCTTGGTCGGTGTGAGCCCCGTGCTGACGACAGGAAACTGGCGAAAAAAATCACTAATTTTGTGCGGAATATGCCTGTGGTCGTCGCATTACAGCGATCGAAACTCGCAAATGTTATGCAGATGCGTTGCGCGCAGCCCCGCGAATGCTGTTTGGCTACACATTCCGTCAGGCCAGGTGGGCGGGCCTACGGCCGCTACTGGATTTAGTGAGATTGGCCTACTACATTGTCAAGCAGTAGGGTGGAGTTCGCTGGCTCGCGTATGACCTTGGCGGGTATTCGGTATTTTCTTAAAAAAGGAAATAAAAATGAAAGCTTTCCGTGTCTCGATACCGCAAAGCTTCATGATGTTGTCTGCGATTGCAATACTAGCAGTTCCAGGACTTGCGCAAGCAGATTGGGGAAGTGCGGTAGGCGGCCTAGCAATTGGTGTGGGGCTCGACAAGCTTGGTAACGACATCAAGGAGGCTATCTCTAATGCGGCAGCAAATGGCGAGATTCTAGAGGCACAGGCCGGTGGACAAGTTTATATCGCGATTCAGCAAGCCAAGGAAACATACAACAGTGAGTTGGACCTGACAATCGACAAGCTGTCTGGAACGGAGCAGAACGCTTTAAATTCTATTGCATCAGAAGCAACAGATTTCGAGAACAAAACCTACAAAGACCTCTCGTCGCTAAATACGCAGGTGCGGTCATCTATTCATGACCTTCCATTCAGTCATTCCTTTCCACAGGTCCTAGACTATGGTCCTGCGTTCCTAGATGTCAACCCGGCAAACGGGGTGGTACATCTAGTTCTCGACGGGGATTTTTACGATGCACTGCGTGAGGGTTATACGCCAATTCTGAACGTCAATAATAAATCATTCCCTGCCACGCTCCGCACGTCGGCTCAGCTCGGTTTCGATATTGATAAATCTGAATTTGCCGCGCAGCCCAACGCGCTAACTATCAGCTACGCAACAGTTAACATTCCTTACGCCACCCAAAAGCTTTTGTTTTTTCCGGCGATAGGTACGAGTTCGGTGTCTTTGGCTGTTGCTACGTTACCTAAAACTCCGGGGACTATTGAGTTTGACCTTACTACAACATCTCCTGGAACGGCGAGGCAGACGAAAGTATCGCCAGAAATGTCACAGGAATCCGCAGAGGATGATATCAAGTGTGGTGGTGAGCATGCTGATCTTGCCGTTCACTTTTCATATCCCGATTCTGGATGGGCCGTGATACCCGACTCAACCCAACTGCAAGTGACGTGGGACCAAGGGAAGCAAGGTACGGGACAGGATTGGTGGCTCGAGCGAACATGCAGTACAGCTACGGTGGCCTGTGTCTGTATGTCAACCGAGCATCATGGGGCAGGCACAAGTGGGAAGGTACATTTTAAGATTGTCTATACGGAAGAGCAGTCGATCGTGAATTCGACCACCACGCCGCAGAATATCGATATTGGCTGGGATGAATCCCGAACGGTTACGCTGCCGGCGGGGGCCACCTGGCAAATTCAGTACGACCGTTACGATGGAAAAAAGCAGCAGATTGCAGGTGTATATGGTGACGCTTTTTTGAAAGTAAGACAGGTTGGTAACCAGGTGACCATGAGTACGGCACCATTTAGTGACTTGGACGAGGACACATACACTAGCGCGCTGCAGTCCGCCTTGAAGAAAGCTCCTAGTGGAATTGCCGCGAAGTAATTTGAACCAAAGCGGCAATGACGAGCATGATACTCAGTCGAAATATACCTGTATTCACGGTTGTCGGTTCGCTCGAATGCGCAGGCGATTGGCGAAGCGGGCACCCGCGCTCAAGCCTAACGCACTGGATCTGCCTGATCGGACTTGCACTCGAAAGCTTGCAGTGCGTGTCCAAACATTTGTGCACAAATGAAAATCCGTCGTTCCTACAAAGTTGATCATGGCACCTTTTTCATTGCGATCCCCATCGCCTGGGGATTGCGCCTTACCGAAACGGACTGATCGAAGCATCTGGCGGGCCGAATTCAATCTCGATCCAGTCGTCAGGTTCATTTTGGTCCGTACGAATGAGTTTGATGGAAGAAGGAAGTCGTCCTTCTTGCAAATGTCTTTCGAAAGGATTCATCGTGAGTCGTGGCCTCGTGCCGGCCGCGTCTGCTGTCCATTGATGTGACGCGTTGAATTCGTCGATCGAGCATCGTCCTGCAAGTAGTTCGAGCATTTCCCGGGCGCTAATTTTGAGATAGCTGTCTGACACCGTATACCCTCCATGGAATCCAAGTCCATATCCGTCTTCCCGGGCCCGAAGGGCGCCATTGACCGGCGTTAGAACAGGCTTTGGCATTGCGACCAACATTTGACGAAATATCTCAAGCAATTGCGGAGGCACGTCGGTATTTTTCCCCGTAATGAGCTGCATACTCAATGCTTTGGGGATTGGTCGGGTAGCGCCTGCACCCCAGCCGTCTTCTCGTACAGTAATCAGAAGAACAAAATGTATCGACGTGTTTTGCCTTAAGAACTCGGTAGCAATATTGGATGCGCTGACGGCATCCCAGCCAATGTGCTGCCTGGCGAGCGCCTGACTGTCACCATCGCCAACGATGATGCCGACAAGGCCTTGTGCTCCGCGGAGCTGCTTCGCTTTTGCATGTAAGGCATTGTATAAAGGGTTTCGGTCTTTTATTGTGGGGACATCATAGGACGCGTACCCCATGCTGCTGAATGGCGTTTTTTGGGGATCGATCTTGAGATGAAGCCCTGCAGTCTCGTCATCAATTTCCACCTCGAACGTTTCCTGTCCGGCTTCAATCTGTTTGCGAAGCTGAGGTTCAATTTGTTTACGTACAAACTCGCGAAGATTTTTTCGGTCAGGCAGACGTAACGAGACCTTGGTACCGCGCGCAGTCTGTAAATTCTTTGATTGGATGCGAAGATCTATTCCGCCGGGATTTAGACCCAAACGGGTTTTCAATTCCTCAATCAGGGAACCCAATTCAGCGTGAGGATTTTGCTCGTCGAGACCGGTGTCCGATACGGTGGTCACGTCGGCCACGAACGCGACATCAGACCCGCTGAAAGCGATATCTGGGCGTCGTCCCGAGTCCAGCGGCAATTCATTTTTGAGAGTGCCAAGAGAGGTCAACCCACTGAGAATCGCCACTTCCCACATGGTTGCCATGCGGTCCTTGCCCGGTCGATTCATGCGAACGGCGAGCGCGGCAGTTGCGTCTTCTCCTAGGACCGAGCGTAGGGTGTCCAGTCTGTGCTGGAGGGCGCGTCGTGAAAAAATCATACGAAGTTAAATTCGGCGAAGATTTGCTATTTGTAGGGGGGCGAAGAGTATGTTGGCACCCGGTTATGGCGTGCTTTGCTCAGCGGTTGGATCATTAAACATCCACGCGAAATCGCGCCTCACCCTGGCACTGAGTTCGTGGTCCGTGAAGCGCTCTATTGCTGCCGTCCAAATCTCGGCCGCCGCCGCTGTATCACCGCTGTTCCAGTGCGTGCCACCAAGATCGAACATCGCCACGGCATTGTCTGAATCGAGTGCAAGCACCTTCTCGTAGGCGGCGATCGCCTCCGGCCAACGACTGAGGCTTGCGTAAGCCGCGGCCAACTGAAACCAGCTCATGGCATCCGGCTGAACAGTCTGAGCCTGCTCCAACAAGAGCGGTATGCTCTCCTCGAATCGCTCCAGTTCTTTAAGGGCAATCGCGAGGCAATAGCCGTAGTCCCCGCCCGCCAATTCATAAGCCTTACGAAAGCAGCGCTCTGCTTCAATCCAGTCTTCCTCATCTTGCGCCCAATGACCTAGACGATCCCAAGGCAGCGCGGCATTGTCGGCATCAATGTGGACGATATGACGATCAAATTCCTCACGGAACTCGCTATAGCTCTTCTTGACGTCTTCCCCTTGACCTCGCGAGTAGAACGTTGTCATGAGCAGTTCCCAACGTGCGGCGGAATCGTCGGGATTCGCTTTTACGTAGCGTTGCCAGAAAGGTAGAGCTTGGCGGGCATTGTCCACATTCGCGCGCCCAAAAGCCGCGACCAAACGGCGACACCAGGGCCAAATCCAACGAAGGCGATCCGCGTGAGTGACCAGGCCGTTGATTTCGCGAAACGCTGCACGTCCATCGTCCAGGTTGAAGAGCACATTGGCACGCCAGCCAGTGACGGCAGAGGTCCGATCGTGCTTTTGATCTGAGAAGACGACTTGATCGAAATGACGTAAGGCCTCTTCATACTTGCCCACACGCACGTAATAGTTGCCTAGCGCGTTATGGGCTTCCGCAAGGTCAGGATTTAACCGCAACGCTTCACGGTAGTGATCGACGGCTCGTTCATGGTCGCCAAGCAATTCGTAACTGAAACCGAGATTTTTGTGGACCTGAGCGCCTAGTTCGGGCAGGGCTGCGAGTGCCGGGTCGGCAAGCGCGGCTTCATAAGCGCGCTTGGCTTCTGGCTCGTCGCGAAGAGCGTGGAAGGCGTTTCCGATCGTGTAGTGAAGGGCGCCGATGTGCTGACGATCGTCGGTGAGCTTCGTCTGGAAAAAGCTGATAGCGTCCTTGATCCTTTCCGGATGGCGGCTCGTGCCATCCATGCCGAGGTTGATCTCGGACATGTAGCAAATGCCCATTGCGTCACCGTCGGCACCAAGAGCGGCCACGAATTTTGCGAAACTAGCGCTAATTACCCCGTCTGCGTTTTTTTCGTAGAGTTCCGCAAGAAGCTTGCGAGCCAAGGACGGCGACTCGGGAACATGTACATCTGGCGGAGACGTCAGAATGCGACCAGATAGATCCTCTGCGGCCGTGCCGAGCTGATCTACGCGCCGATCGCGCAACGACTGTGCATCGGCACGGGCGAGAGCCGCGAGTTGGCGAAGGCGCTCGACTGTTAGTTCGTCAACAAAAGAAACTGTCAACGACTGCTGGGTGGTCCAGTTCGTTCCACCATGCACATATTGACGAGTGACACTCTCTGCCGTGCGGACACGCAACGATTTTGTCGATGCATGATAGGCGACGTAAACGCTATAGGGCTGCATGAACAGGTAGTTGAGGTTCGTACGGCGTACCTCGATGCTGAGTGACCCGTCGGCGTTTAGCGTGCGCTCTGTTCCCTTGAGTTGGACGTGGACCCGGACGTTAGTGGCATACCCGTCTGCCGTTACTTCGATCTGACAGTCGGTCCCGTAGTCCTTGCGATCTTGCGCTTGAAGAATGAAAGCGCTACTTTCGGTCAGCCGCGCCTGGAAGGCCGCGATCGCCTCGTCCTCGATTTCGTGATTTCGGTCACGATGGGGTAGTTCGTCAAAATGACTCATGAGCTTAGTTTGACGCAGGTTATGTGGATCGTGCGCATAGAGTGTGGCACGTTACCGGTAAATCCGGCCCACTGGCCTATCCTGCACTCGGATAGAAATTTTGATCGATCAAAATTGATCTGGAACTTTTATTGAATTTGGCCAGCTATCCAGGGGAAGGGCCTATCTTGAGTGCTCTTACAGACAGGACGTGAACCTTGCTCGAAAGGTCGTTTGTCTATGCCTGGAGGCTTGGGTAAGGGGCATCAATGAAAATTAACTGACCCTTGGGGTGGGCGATTCGGTCCAGGCGCTCAGTCGGTCGGTTGCTGCGGCGGCGTGTAGCCATATAAGTCTGAAAAAGCCCGCACCAAGGTTTGGTGATCAGGCATCCAATCGAGCTCGAAGAGAATGCTGCTATCTTCCGGCATGGTGAAATTAGGCCGTGCAAGACGAATCAGAAGATAACTCAATGCGTAGACCGACAGTGTCGTCAGAAAAGTTAGTTTGATAGCCTGACTATTGTAGACCGGTCCGTTGCTTTGCCAGAGTGCGCCGT
The DNA here is from genome assembly GCF_000731655.1 of Burkholderia sp. MSh2. Lineage (NCBI taxonomy): Bacteria > Pseudomonadati > Pseudomonadota > Betaproteobacteria > Burkholderiales > Burkholderiaceae > Burkholderia > Burkholderia sp. MSh2. Next base: position 9,647 of record NZ_JPGM01000102.1, read on the forward strand.
CGCTTGCATCTGGGCGAGAATGGGTGTAATTGCAGAGCGTTTGATATGTTGTGGCCAATAAATCGCGATCCCCGAATATCCATTTAATCTGTTCCTTTCGTAGACTGCCAGATAATCTCTTTCGGCATCGGCCAAAATTTAGATCGGATTTACCTGATTTCCAGCTAATGTAATCTTCGTTGTCCGGATTCAGGCTACCGTATGTTCCGATCAGCACAAGTTCAAATGCAGTGCGTAGTTCGGCGATCGCGGCGCGATAAAAGCCATGCAGAAAATTGAAGTTCGCACATTGAAAGCAATCGGCGGCGTCTAACAGGCAGTTGTAAATTTCGTCTGGCCGGTTTGGCTCGCCTATCGCTTTAATCCAGTCCCCCCAAAGATTGTACATGAGACGAAGTCGCGTGCCGTTATGATCAGAGATGCGGAGCGAGACGTCCTCGGGGAGGTGCATGATCCCGTCCCAGACATTCTTGCTGATCAGGTCGGATGGGGGGACATCCTGTCCCTCGCTGATCGCAAAGTCGTGAGGTTCGAGCTTGCTGCGGACCGCCCGAAAATCTGTAAGCAGCAGTTTTTTGGACATAGGTAGACGGAAAGAATGGTAGACGTATGAGCGACGAGCAACTTCCTGGTGATGATTCGAGGGTGAATACATGGTTACACCCATGATGGTGCAGTACCTTGTGGGACTCTGCTGCTTTCGGCATGAACCGCAGGCAGTCGAGATCATTGTAGGGGATACGGTCTTTGATGAGATTGCGGAACGGGAGCGGGATGTCGACGTGACGGTGACTATCGCGGACGAGAATGGTGTAGTGACTGCATTTAAGGCTGCGGAAGTGAAGCACGAAGGACGGCCGCTAGACGTCGCAAAGGTGGAGCAACTTATTGCGAAACTGACCGATATGCCGAAAGTGACGCACCGGGCGATATTTTCTACGTCGGGCTATACAGATACGGCTTGCCTGAAGGCGAGGAAACGAGGTGTGGATCTCTACACGCTTCAACGGTGGGATAGGCCCATCGATCGGGATTTTCCTGATTTCTCCGGTATCGGGATTCCAGATGAATATTTGCGATTTAGGAGTAATTTGCTATTTTGGAATGAATTCCAATGCGCCTATTCGTCGTCGGAAACCGGGGAATTTTCAATATTTCATTCAGCGACGCGAGTGCTGAATGAAAATGGTGGATCCCATTCTCGATGGCCCGTCTTCGGTGATTATCACCAGGAGTTGCTAGTTCGCTCTACGGGAATTTTGTGTACGCAGGAACCCGCTCAAGTGGTATTCAATGAGTTTGTTCAAAAATTGGATACTACGGAAACTGAAACGCAGTTCAGTCCCTCGTGGTTAAGTACTCACAGGATGGATCTTTCGCAGGATGGTGTATATCTAAAGCGACCGGGCGGGAGCTTGTCCATGATTGATGCGGTTACGATTTCTGGTTTTTTGCAATGGCGAAGTCAAATTGTCTCACTTGACTTTATGATTCTTAATAACGTATTGACTGATTCGGTGTTTTCGGGCGCGGCGATAGCGGACATTGGAGCGGGTGATGGGCGGATGTTCGCCATGACCTTCCCGGAGAAGGGGCATCAAATAGGAATTCACAGATTTCAAATCCCAAAAGAGCAGCGAAATATGATTCGTAAACTCAGTATCGGCGATCATTCGTATGACGGTAGTTATCGAGTCTCGAAGCGATAGTCTTGAATGTCTACTCGTGAGCTTCCTTTGTACTCAGTTGCGCCATGCCAGGAAACAATCGAAAACTAGGGCGTAAGCCTCTCAGCAAGAATGAACTGCTGCCGTTGCCGCCCGCTAGGGTGCGCGCAATGTCGCTCGAAAATCATCTGGCCTTTGCCGCCGTCAAGGCGGGGGCTGGAGGGCATGCCCAGATGACTTGTCTGTTGCGCGTGGTTTATCTGGCCTGGTACTTGCGCGATACGTGCCTGCCTAGAGCCGATATTGAGCTTTTTAGGCAAGGTGAGCAGGCACTGGAGCACTGTATCGAACGCTCTCTGGCGAGCGGGGAATGGTCGCTTCAGGTGGGGGAGCAGGAAATTGTGGGCCAGATACTGTCGCTGCACGATGCGCAGTTGTCCGCAGCGCCTGCGCATCAATATTTCCGGGCATGGGCGCAGTTGCAGGCATTTCTGAAGTCAGGTCAAGCAAGCGTGCTGGATGGCTGATACAGGTGCGGCGATTTATCGGTCGTGCGTAGCCGGACGGACCGGATGTACGGCCCGTGTCAATGGGGAGGGGCCGGTGGTATTGACCATGGAGCGGGAAGTGAGCGCCCCGGCTGCGATGTGCCGGGACGCTCAGGCCGCGCCAATTACGCAGCTATCGGAAGAGCGGACGCATCGCCGGATGCCTCTGCATAGGCCACGTCATCCGCGCCAGTGTCGTCGTCGGTCGCCGGAATGTGCTCGGCGTCGTTGGCTTCAGGGGCGTCCTCGAGGTCGTCGGCAGGTACGCCCCCGCCCCCGAACACGGACGGCATCCAGTGCGCGTCCGCCGTCAGCCGTTCGGCTTCGGTGGCCAGATCCCCCTTCTTGAGCTTGCCGAGTCGGGTGACTTCGGATGGCGCGAAGGTCTTGGCCGCGTCGAGAATCGCGGCCTTCGAGATGTGCCTGAAATAGCCTTCGGCGGTCGGCTTCCACCATGCCGCCATGTCCAGTCCGACCGCTGCGGCCAGTACTTCGCCGGGGAGAGTTTTCGTGGCGCGCTGCGTGACCACGTCCACGGTGGGCGCGAGGCAGACGGCCAGCAGCGTGACCAGCGCGTCCTGTGGCATCCCGAGCAGCACGGCGAACAGTTCGTCGCTGTCCTTGGGCAGTGCGGTGGCGTGCGACTGCTGCAAGTCGTGCATCGCGACGGCGGCAGGTGATTCGGGCCAGTCCGGGGCGAGACTGGCAAGCCGGTCCTGAATGTCCAGCCTCACGCCGAGCGGCAGATCGTGGCCGTAATACTGGTCGTGCAACGTGGTCTGCACCATGCCATGCACGAGCGCGGCGAGCGCAACCTGCGGATGGCGGGCGACTTCGATCTGCAGGGCGGCGGTGCGGTGTGCACTCAGGCGTTGTGCGAGGCGGTCGGACAGCGAGGCGGGTGCCGGTGGGGCGTCGTTTGCCTCGTCCGTCCTGTCGCCCGGATCGTCCGGGCGGGTGATGGTGGCTGTGGCCCCGTTCAGGCTGCGTTTCAGGCGTTCCAGTGTATCGAGTGCGCGGGCCTCGGCTTCGCGCAGCAGGCCGCGCAGCGTGACGGCCTCGCCGTTCTGTCCGACCGTCACGATGGCCCCGGCCACGGCGCGCACGTCCGGGGTGTAGTCGAGCAAAGCCGCTTGAAGCGCGTCGAGACTCGCCGTGAGCGCGTCACGCCGTTCCTGCAATGAAATGACCTTGTTCTCGTCCTCGGCCTCGTAGGCCTCGTCCAGTGCGGCGTCGGTGCGCTCGATGCGGGCTTGCAGGGAGGCGATGCGGCGGGCTTCGCGTGCGTTCGGTTCGCGGGCGTGCTGGCGGGCCGTATGGAAGGCCTGCCGGTCGGCGTGGCTTACATACGGCACGGCTTCGACCCAGGCCCAACCCTCGGCGCGCAGGTCGGTGGCGAGCGCATCGAGTTTGGTCTGTGCAAGCTGGCCGAGCAGGGTGGAATCCGCCAGATAGATGCCGCTGTCGTCCTCTGCGAACAGATCGCGGATGACCTGACCGCCTGCGGCCTCATAGGCATCCAGCCCGACGAAGCGCGCGAGCGGATGCGCCGCGCTGATTTCCCGCGCAATCAGGCGCTCGCGCAGCGCGGCCGACCCGCGCTGCCAGTGGGGCGCGTCGTAGAACGCGGTTTCCTGCGCGCGATGGTCGTCGGTGATGGTCAGGGCCATCAGTTGTTCCAGCGTTACGTCGCCGCCGCGATAGTCGGCCATGAGGCGGGGCGAGACGTTGGCGAGTTTCAGGCGGCGTAGCACGACGAGCGGGGACACGCCGAAGTCGGCAGCGATATCCTCGACGGGGCGACCTTCCTTGACGAGTGCCGCGAAGGCCTCGAACTGGTCGGCGGGGTGCATGGCCTCGCGCAGGATGTTTTCGGCAAGGCTCACGGTACGCGCGGACGCATCGGCCACGAGCAGACAGGGCACGTCATGATCGGCGGCGATGTGTTTTTTCTTCGCGAGCAGCTTGAGGGCGGTCAGGCGGCGGTCGCCCGCGACGACCTCGTAATGCTCGCCGTCCTCGGCCAGCACCACGATCAGGTTTTGCAGCAGCCCGACGCGGGAAATGCTCGCAGCCAGTTCGGGGATCGACAGGCGGCGCGCGGTCTTGCGCACATTGAGTTTCGAGTGACGCGGGAGCAGTTGCCCGAGCGGCACGAGAATCAGGTTCTTGGTGGGATCGGCCCTGTCGAACGAGGCGACGGCGCGGGATTCGGTTTGGGTAATCGCATTCATGATCAGGATTCCTTGAAAATAAAGAGAGAAAAACACCGGAAAAACACGAACAACAGCACGACACAACACGGCGCAGGACGGCAGTGAGCGCCGGGGGAGTGGAGGGGCGTGCACCCCTCCGGAAACATCAGGCCTTGAGTTGGCGCATGCCATCGGCCAGCAGCCAGAGCGCGCGATTGAGGCGCACGTTCTGGTCGATGCCCTGTACGGGCCGGGTCTGCTGGCGTCGGCCATTGGCCGCGCGACCGGGCAGACCACCCGTGATCAGGTTTTCCTGCACGCGGTTCATGACGCTCCACAGGTCGGCGTGGGCGTCGGCGGCGCGTTTCGGGGCGAGGATTTGCGCCTCGGTGACGGGCGCGGGGCGGGTGGGGTCGTCGTACTTGAGGGCGAGCGCGGAGCGCGCGAAGACTTCGGCTTCGCCCTGATCCAGCGTGATCCCCTGCATGGCATCGCGCGAGGCCTGGGCCTGCCCGAAACCCTGCAACACGGCATAGGCCCCTTTGATGACTTGTTCGGCCACGTTGCCCTTGTGCGGCACGCGCACGTCCGCGACGGTGTCGCCGCAGACGAGGCCATTGCTACACACGAAGCGGAACATGCCCGCAAGCATCTGATAGCTGCTGGTGCCGTCGTGGCTGTTCAAGAGGATGATTTCGTTGGCCTCTCCCCCGTCGATCTGGCTTTCATGGCGCAGGCGGATCATGTGCTTGGTGAATTCGCGGCGGTCGTCGCGGCGCACGCGCGTCTGGCACACCATGAAAGGCTGGAACCCTTCGCCGCGCAGTTCGCTCAGCACGGCCGAGGTCGGGATATAGCTGTACCGCTCCGAGCGGCTGTCGTGGGCCGCGTCCGCGAAGATCGAAGGGGCCACGGTGCGGATGACGTCATCCGGGATGGGGAAGCGCGAGCGCAGCGAAGGGGAGCCCGACGCGAAACGACTAGCAAGTTGCATGGTGTTGCTCCTGACAAAAAGAATTGGCTGTTCAAAATCGCCACCGGATTCCAAGCTTTGGAGCCCGCTGTTCGGGTTGTCCGATGGAGTGAGCGCAGGGGACTGGGCTGTCCCGTTGCCTCCGTTTTTCCTGAGTTCCTCGCCCGCGACGGTCAGGAGCGCGCTGGCCGGGGCCGTCAAGGAAAGACGCGGCCGGGGTGGGGCGGCCCGCAGCGCAGCGAGGACACGGCCGGACGCGCCTTGACGGCCCTGGCCCGCGGGCTACAGTCGCGGAAGAGGTGAGGAACGAGGGAAAACGGCGAAGGCGGCAACGGCCGCCGCCGGCGCTGGCTCCGGGCAAGCGAAGCGCGCAGGCCCGGATGGGAAGCCGGGCCGGAGGCGTCAGCGATCAAAGCCGACAGGGCGAGACCCCGCAGGGGGCTCGATGCAAAGCACACGAGCGCGGCCCTGTCTCATGTCATGAGACAGGGAGACACACGATGGGTCGAATACATGTCAATCGCCCGACCGGGTAACCCGCTTGTCACTCCGGATGGGAAGAACTTGGAATAACCGACATGGAGTCCAGGTGGTTCCGTTCAGTCGCCTGGCAGGATCCGGGCGGCTTTTCCGCTACACTTTCAGGCAATATCGTCCGTCGTCGGCTCGATCTGGTGCACGGATGCCGTTCATCTCAAACGAAGACCTGTTTACCCGGGGGACGCATGATTCCGCGTACTCGCCTCGAGGATGTCACCGAGGCTGACATTCAGCGGCTTATCGATAACGGCGTGCGCGAAAGCCGTACGCTCGACTTCAAGCGCGAGCTGGATCTGACGCACGACGGAAAACTGACCCCTGACGAAAAAGGCAAACTTGCAGAGGACGTCTGTGCCTTTGCCAACGCCTTTGGCGGCGATCTCGTCATTGGCCTGGAGCCCTTTCCGAGGACTGAAGGCGATTCGGCCGTGGCCAGGGCGATCGTCCCGGTGCGGGTGACGAACCCTGATGCGATGCTGCTCGACCTCGTGAACAGTCTGCGGGATGCGCTCGAACCGCAACTCGCGACGTTGCATGCGCGGCCGGTGCCGGTGGCTGGTGGTGGTCATGTCATCGTGATTCGCGTAGGTCCGAGTCCGAATGCGCCACATCGTGCCGTCCGCAGAGGTGGCGGACATTTCTTTCTGCGTAATTCGGTGGGCAAGGAGCCTATGGATATTCACGCCATTCGTACCGCCTTCGCTCATGCCGAGGGTCTTCCAAAGCGGGCACAGGCATTTCGGGAGTTGCGACTGACTGCGTTGCGGGAGCGTCGTAGTCAGGTACCCTTGCGCCCTGGGCCGTTGCTCGTTGTCCATCTTATCCCCGTGCTGTCGCTGACGCGTGCCGACGAACATCCGATCGAGGATCTGAAGCGTGCCGCGCAGCATCTTCTGCGTGCACAACCGGCCACCAATCTCCTCGGTAGTCTAATGACCAACTTCGAGGGGGTGATTTGTACAGGCACTCGGGATGCGCAGGGACAGTCCGATGCCTATGCCCAGGTCTTCCGTGATGGGTGTATTGAACTGGTGGGCAGCCTATTGACGCTCAACGAAGGTCAGCCTGCAAGGTCGACGATTTTTCCCCAGCAGTATGAGCTCACGCTGGTCCAGCACGATCTGCCGGTATCGTTGCAGGCGTTGGAGACGCTGGGTATTCCGGCACCGGCTTATCTGTGCCTGAGCCTGCTGAATGTACGGGAACATCAGGTCAGGGTGACGACGGGCGTCGGACCGATGTACCGGATGTTTCCTGCGCATCTGTCGGATGTTGTGTCTGCACCGGTCTATCTCGATACTTTCGAGGGCGCTCCCGCCATCATGGTGGGGCCCGCAATTGACACGGTCTGGAACGCGGTGGGCGTTGATCACAGTGAGACGGGGTTGCCTGGGCGCAGATGACGAGACACGGCGTCAGGCATCCAGGTTGGACCGCACATCAGCGAATCACGAGTGGGGCGGGTAATGGGAAAGGAACCACGCAGATTCATGTCCAAACAGTGGTTTGTTCGCCGGTTTGTCGACTGGACCGACAGCTGGAACCACGAGTTCCATGAAGCGATCGAGGCGAAGGTGCAGGCTGAATTTCGCCAGCTGTTCCCTCAGGGCGCGGAGAATCCCGACGCGATGATTGAAAAAATGCGCAGCTTTTACTATGCGCGCATGACCAATACATCGACCCTGCTGGTGGCCATCCTGGCGTTGGTTATCGCTGTTCTGGGGATTGCCGTGCCGCTGCTCATGGCGGTTTTTGATCGGTTGATTCGGTAAGCACACACGTGACTACCCTGTCCTACACCTCGCGGGATGAGCCGTGGGTAAGTCGATACATCTATGCGGAGCGGGTGAAGATCGTCCACGCGTCAAGAATGGAAGCGGATGATGCGTACGATGACCTCTATGGTCCCGTAATCGAAGTGCTTGATGCGCTGTTAGCGTGCATCGCGGGCGAAGTCGACGATGATGAATGGAACGCGTGCATGGAGAAAGTCCAGGCCCAAGTGCTTTTTGCTGCGTTCAGGGATGATGACCGGTGCGACCTGTTCCTTGGCGTCAGCAAGGCGATGAGTGATTTGGGCATGACTTCATTGGACGGGGCTGTCGAACAAGGCGAATGACGGAGGGCGGGCATGGCAGCGACTATTTTCTTCTCATGGCAGGCGGATCGCGCGACGCTTGGGGGGCGCAATCTTCTTGAGCGGGCGCTTGAGAAAGCAATCGGTCGCCTTGGTGAACAAGTCGATCTGCAGGAAGCGAATCGCAACGAGTTCGTGCTCGATCGGGATACGAAGGATGCACCGGGCTTTCCGCCGATTGCGCAGACCATCTTCGAGAAAATCGATGCGGCCGCGGTGTTCGTGCCGGACTTCACCTTCGTGGGCCAGCGTGCCGACGGGCGGCCGACGCCGAATCCGAACGTCCTGATTGAATATGGATGGGCCCTGAAGACGCTGGGCTACGGACGGATTGTCCCGGTGATGAATACCGCTTTTGGTGAGCCTTCAGACGCAACCTTACCCTTCGATTTGCGGCATCAGCGGCATCCGATCAAGTACCACTGCCCGGACGATGCCGATGAGCAGACTCGGAAGTCGGTCCGTGAAAAACTCTCGAAAGACCTGGAGCAGGCGATTCGTCTCGTGATCGAGAGCGAAGCCTATGTTAGCTCTTTGCCACAGCCCCTGGTGCCCGACCTGTTTCAGCCCAAAAGCGAAATCGCGCCTGGCCGGTTGCGTCCCGTCTCTGATCCGATTGGGGTTAGCACGCACATTCTCGAGCAGGACCAGGAAATTTTGCTGGCAGACCGCTCCTTGATGTGGCTCCGCGTGATGCCTGAACTCGATCCTCACAAGACGTGGACGATAGATGAGATCAGAGCAGCCGCCAGCGTGCCGCAGGATCATATCCGGCCGCTCTGGGATGGGTACGGCGGCTTTGGCTATCTGCGCCATGCAGACGGTTTCGGTGTGTTTGCGCGGCGAGCGGGCGAAGGGGATGCTTCGACGACGACATTCGCTTTCAAGACGGGTGAGGTGTGGGCGGTCGATGCGCTGTATCTGGACTATCTTGAGCGTCAGGGCGTCAAGTCCATTCCCGACGCGGAGGTGATGTACGCGCAGGCATTACGCACTCTCGGCGCGTTCGAGGCGCGTCTGGGTCTCAAGCCACCCTACCGGTGGATCGCTGGCATGAGCGGTCTCAAGGGGCGGGGACTTGAGGTGCCCGTTGCGTCGGGCCGGGCGTCGATACCGGGTCCGAAGGGGCGGTGTCTGCAAGACGTGGTGAGCGTAACAGGCACCTACTCGCCCGATGCCAGTCCGATTCTTCAGTTGAAGCCTTTCTGGGAAGCCATTTACGAGAGCTGCGGGCTGTCGCGCCCGGTCTGGCTCGATGGCCGAACGATCTGACGCGACGTGCAGATATCGTAGTTTTCTCTCTGCCGGACGGGTGCCGCGCACAGGCATGGCGTTAGTGCTGTACAGGGCAGGCCGACAGGACGGCGCGAAGTTCGCCGACATTCCACCGGGTCGATGAGCCGATTTTTCTGGGCGCTGGCAGTTTTCCTGATCGGGCATGCCGCCATACGGTCGGAACCGAAATCCCGAACAGGCCGGCAACGGTCCTGACCTGAGACGTTTCTTGTAGCCATTCGGCAAGTGAGTTCTCTTTTATCCTAGAGGCAAGGAGAACTGTAGGCA
>NZ_JPGM01000103.1:0-18659 GCF_000731655.1 Burkholderia sp. MSh2
ACTGCAGCACACCACCAGCTTCGCTTCCCCTTCCGCGCCGTGTTTCCGTTAGCGCGAAAGAGGCGTGATTGTAGGCATCCGACCCGAACCGCGCAAGCCCCTTTGTGAAAATATTTTGAAAACCCGCCGTGCGCTGCCGCGCACGGCGGGTCGGAGCTCGGCTGTTCAGCTACCTCCGTCGACCGCCGGGCTTCCGGCAATCATCACTCGCTATATATACAGCGGCATCACTTGCCGACCACCGCGGCCTGCAGCTGCTCGACCGGCACCGCACCAGCCATCGCCGTGTAGCCGGCATCGCTCGGATGAATGCCGTCGCCGCTATCGTATCGGCGCTGCAGCACGCTCGGGCGCGACGCATCGCGCAGCACCGCATCGAAATCGACCACGCCGTCGAACTCGTTACCGCTCCGAATCCACCGGTTCACCTCGAGCCGAATCGCCTCGCGCCCCGCCGGCAGCGCGGCCGGCGTGAGCGTCGCGCCAAAGACCTTCACGCCCTGGCGATGCGCCTCGGCGATCAGCCGGCGATAGCCGTCGATCAGCGACGCGGCCGTGACCGCCGTATGCGGATGGTCGCAATCGAGCCCCGCGCGCGGCGGCATCGCCGCAAAGTTGATGTCGTTGATCCCGATCAGCACGATCGCGGCCTTCACGCCGGCACGCGACAGCGCATCGCGCTCGAATCGCGACGTCAGCGACGTGCCGTAGCACGCCGAATCGCTGAGCAGCCGGTTTCCGCTGATACCGAGATTCGCGACGCCGATCGACTCCACGCCGGACTGCGTCAGCCGACGCGCCAGCGCATCCGGCCAGCGGCGATTCTGGTTCATGCTCGAGCGCAGCCCGTCGGTGATCGAATCGCCGATCGCGGCAACGCTGGCGCGCGCGGAACCGGCCTCGACAGCCAGCTCGGTCACCCATGCATATTGGGTAAAGCGCGTACGGAACGCAGCTGCACCCGGATCGCTCACGTGATCGCCCGGAGCCGATACGTAATTGAACTGGTTCGACACACGGTGCCAGACCGTCATCCGCTGGCTCGCCCCCATCTGGAGGCTGATCGCATACGGTCGGCCGGCCGTCACGTCGATCGCCACCGGATCGCTTTCACGCTCCTGGCCTGGCGCCAGCGTCACCGACGCCTTGCCGCCGAACCGGACCGGTACGGCCGCGCCGCCGGAGAGTGCCGCGCCCTCGCCGGCACGTGCAAGGCTCGCGGCCTCGACGACCAACGGCGCGTGGCCGTAGGCATTGCTGATGCGAATCCGCGCGGCCTGCCCCGACAGCGTCGGATAGACGATCTGGCGCACGGTCCGCCCGGCGACGTCCGGTGCGCGATAAAGCGGCGGCGGCGCAGCCAGGTCGGGAATCGGCTGCAGCGCGGTCGCCCACGCCGCAACCCACCCGGCCGGCGCGGCCCACGTCGCGAGCGGCGACACGAAAACGGCCGCACCCAGCGCGGCCGCGGCGAAACTGCTTCGGAATGACATCGGCAAAATCCTCGTCGGAAAGCGGGCATTGTGCCGCAGAAGACGACGAACCCATGCGGCAGACCACACTGACACCAGTCGATCTGCCCCCGGGATCCATCGTTTACCCGAGTCTTGCCGCCAATCCGCAAGAAATTTATTAACCGACCGGTCGGTTGGTTTATACTTCGCACACATTCAACCGGACGAGAGCCTCGCCATGTACACGCAATCCCTCGACATCCCCGGCAACGTCGCGCCGCTCGACGCCGCAGCCGAGTCGCCCGAGCAGGCGCGGTTCGATGCGGTCATGGCCGCAGACGGCAAGATCGAGCCGCAGGACTGGATGCCCGATGCCTATCGCAAGACGCTGGTTCGCCAGATCTCGCAGCACGCGCACTCGGAAGTCGTCGGCATGCTGCCCGAAGGCAACTGGATCTCGCGCGCGCCGAGCCTGAAGCGCAAGGCGATCCTGCTCGCGAAGGTCCAGGACGAAGCCGGCCACGGTCTCTATCTTTACAGCGCGGTCGAAACGCTCGGCGTATCGCGAGAAGCATTGATCGACGCGCTGCACGCCGGCAAGGCGAAATACTCGAGCATCTTCAACTACCCGACGCCGACCTGGGCGGACGTCGGCGTGATCGGCTGGCTCGTCGACGGCGCCGCGATCATGAACCAGATCCCGCTGTGCCGCTGCACGTACGGCCCGTACGCGCGCGCGATGATCCGCGTATGCAAGGAGGAATCGTTCCATCAGCGCCAGGGCTTCGATGCGCTGCTCTCGATGATGAAGGGCAGCGACGCGCAACGCGCGATGGTCCAGCAGGCCGTGAACCGCTGGTGGTGGCCGGTGTTGATGATGTTCGGCCCGAGCGACGCCGATTCGGTCCACAGCAGCCAGTCCGCGAAATGGGGCATCAAGCGGATCTCGAACGACGACCTGCGGCAGAAGTTCGTCGACGCGACGGTCGACCAGGCGAAGGTGCTCGGCGTGACGCTCCCCGACCCCGACCTGAAGTGGAACGAGGCGCGCGGCCATCACGACTACGGCACGATCGACTGGGACGAATTCTGGCGCGTGGTCAATGGCGACGGCCCGTGCAACAAGGAACGCCTCGCGACCCGCGTGAAAGCGCACGAGGACGGCGCATGGGTACGCGAAGCCGCACTCGCACACGAAGCGAAGCGCCGCGCACGCGCCGAACAGCAAGCCGCCTGAGCGGCAAACCATCGAATTCAGGATTCAGGAGAAAGTGATGAACAAGGAATGGCCGATCTGGGAAGTGTTCGTGCGCAGCAAGCAGGGCCTCGATCACAAGCATTGCGGCAGCCTGCACGCCGCCGACGCATCGATGGCGCTGCGCATGGCGCGCGACGTTTATACGCGCCGCCAGGAAGGCGTGAGCATCTGGGTGGTGCCGTCGTCGGCGATCACCGCGTCCGATCCGGGCGAGAAGGCCGAGCTGTTCGAACCGGCGGGCGACAAGATCTACCGTCACCCGACGTTCTACACGCTGCCCGACGAAGTCAACCACATGTAACGCCCGCGCCATGACGATCACGCCCGAACACCTCTCCTACGTGCTGCGCCTCGCGGACAACACGCTGATCCTCGGTCAGCGCAATGCCGAATGGTGCGGCCACGGCCCGATCCTCGAGGAAGACATCGCGCTCACCAACATGAGCCTCGATCTCATCGGCCAGGCGCGCATGCTGTATACGCACGCGGCCGAGCTCGACCGCCAGCTCACCGGCGCGAAGAAGACCGAGGACGACTACGCGTACTTCCGCACCGAACGCGAGTTCTCGAACTTCACGCTCGCCGAGCTGCCGCACTACGGCCCGGTCTCCGGCACCGCGCACGCCGACAAGGATTACGCGGTGACGATCGTGCGCAATTTCCTGTATGCGGCGCTGATGCTGCACGTGTGGAGCGCGCTCGAAACGTCGACCGACACGCAGCTGGCCGCGATCGCCGCGAAATCGGTGAAGGAAACTCGCTATCACGTGCAGCACGCCCGCGAGTGGCTCGTGCGCCTCGGCGACGGCACCGACGAATCACACCGTCGCGCGCAGGACGCGCTCGACTACCTGACGCCCTACACGCGCGAATTCTTCGCCGCCGACGCGATCGACGATGCAGTCGCCGCCGCGGGCATCGCCCCCGCGCCGGCCGCGATCGAAGCGGCGTGGCGCGCAGACGTGGCCGACGCGCTCGCGGAGGCGACGCTCACGCTGCCGGCGCCCGTGATGCACGTGACGACCGGCAAGCAGGGCGAACACTCGGAGCACATGGGCTACCTGCTCGCGGAAATGCAAAGTCTCGCGCGCCAGCACCCCGGCGCGACCTGGTAATCCCGACGCCACGGAGCCCGACGATGTCCGTCCAGAACGCCGCCCCCGTCAATGCCGCACATCGCGACGATCCGCTGCTCGCCCGCGCATGGGACGTGCTCGAAGCCGTACCCGATCCGGAGATCCCTGTCGTGTCGATCCGCGAACTCGGCATCCTGCGCGACGTTCGCCGCGCGGACGACGGCCAGCTCGAAGTCGTGATCACGCCGACCTATTCGGGGTGCCCGGCCATGTCGCAGATCGCCGAGGACATCGCCGCCGCGCTGCAGGCCGCCGACCTTCCGCCGCACCGGATCGAGACGGTGCTCGCGCCCGCCTGGACGACCGACTGGATCACGCAGGAAGCGCGCGACAAGCTGCGCGCATACGGCATCGCGCCGCCGGTCGGCCAGTGCGGCAGCGCGGCGCCGCGGGAAAACGTCGTGCGCTTCGTGCCGCGGCCCGTCGCGGCGCCCGCGTGCCCGCGCTGCGGCTCCTCCCGCACCGAGCGTCTCGCGCAATTCGCGTCCACGGCCTGCAAGGCGCTGTATCGCTGCGTCGACTGCCGCGAACCCTTCGACTACTTCAAACCTTACTGATATGGCGACCCCGCAATTTCATCCGCTGCGTATCCGCGACGTGCGGCCCGAGACAGCCGACGCCGTGACCGTCTCCTTCGACGTGCCGCCCGAGCTGCGCGACGCGTACCGCTTCACGCAGGGCCAGTTCGTCACGCTGAAGACCCACATCGACGGCGAGGAAACGCGCCGCTCGTATTCGATCTGCGTCGGCACGACGGACTACGACCGTGACGGCGAACTGCGCATCGGCATCAAGCGCGTGCGCGGCGGCCGCTTCTCGAACTTCGCGTTCGACACGCTCGAGCCGGGCCACACGATCGACGTGATGACGCCGGACGGCCGTTTCTTCACGCACCTGAACGCCGATCACGGCAAGCAGTACGTCGCGTTTTCCGGCGGCTCGGGCATCACGCCGGTGCTCGCGATCGTGAAGACGACGCTCGAACTCGAGCCGCGCAGCACGTTCACGCTGATCTACGGCAACCGCAGCGTCGACGCGATCATGTTCGCGGAGGAGCTGGAGGACCTGAAGAACCGCTACATGAACCGCTTCGTCCTCTATCACGTGCTGTCGGACGACCAGCAGGACGTCGAGCTGTTCAACGGTGTGCTCGACCAGGCGAAGTGCGCGGAATTCCTCGACACGCTGACCCCGGGCGACGCGATCGACGAGGCGTTCATCTGCGGCCCCGCGCCGATGATGGACGCGGCCGAAGCCGCGCTGAAGGCGGCCGGCGTGCCGCAGGCGAAGGTACATGTCGAGCGCTTCGGCACGCCGCTGCCGCAGGCCGGCGCGCCGGTCGTCGAAATCACCGACCAGACGCCCGCCGCCGACCTGGAAATCGTGCTCGACGGCAAGAAACGCAAGCTGCGCCTGCCGTACGAAGGCGTGAGCCTGCTCGACATCGGCCTGCGCGCCGGCCTCGCCCTGCCGTATGCGTGCAAAGGCGGCGTATGCTGCACGTGCCGCGCGAAGGTGATCGAGGGTGAAGTGCGGATGGAGAAGAACTACACGCTCGAGGAACACGAAGTGAAGGACGGTTTCGTGCTCACGTGTCAGTGCCATCCGGTCAGCGACAGGGTCGTCGTGAGTTTCGACGAGCGTTGAGCGACGTCTCGTCGCGGCGCAGGACGGTTTCTCGCCGTCACACATCTCGCTTACACTAGGGGCCGCCGGCCGGCTGGACGTCGCAACGTCCAGCCGGCCGGCGGTTTTCTTTTGTTGAAGACAAGCCGATGAGTACCATTCATGTGATTCAGGGCGGCTCCGCCGCCGCGTCGCTGCGCGAGGCGCTCGCGCAAGCCGGACGCGACGAGCTCGTCGTCGGATTGCTCGACGATCTCGGCGTCGGGCCGCTCAGGGGCGCCGACGAGACGCCCGACACGCGCGCGGCCTTCTGGCAACGCGTGTTCGGCGAAGAGATTCCCGACTGGAACGCGGAGATCGAAGGCGAGTTCGCGCGCCTCGACCAGCTCGCGACGGATACCGGCCAGGTGGTCGTGTGGCACGCACCGAGCGTCGGCGACAAGCTGCTGCTGCGCCGCGTCGCCTATCACCTGCGCAATGTTCCGCAACGCCTGAACGAGGTGCGGCTATCGGCCGCGGATCTCGACGCGGCGCAGCGCGCGTCGCTGTCGCGCACCGACCAGGCGTGCGCGACCGGCATGTTCTCGCCCGCGGAACTGGCGCGCAAGCGCCCGGTGGCCGCGCCGATCTCGGTGCTGCGCATCGGCCGCCTCGCGCTCGAATGGCAGGAAGCAAAGCACCTGAACGCCGAGCTGCGCTACTGGGTCAGCAACACGATCAAGAGCGGCCACTACGCCGATCTCGACGCGCTGATCGTCGCGCGCGCGGAACACGACTGGCTGCCCGCGCAGCGCCTCGTCGGCAACATCATGGCCGACGCCGATCGCGGCGGGCTGTTCGTCAGCGACTCGATCGCCTGGTGGCGCTGCCGCGAACTCGCGGCCGCCGGCCGGCTCGAGCTGCAGGACGACGCCCCCGACGCCCTCTCCTCCACGCAGGTGCGCGCCGCCTCCGCGGCCACCCTGCACCGCTAATCTTCCGCATTCGACCATGGCCCGTACCCGAGCGCCCGACCACGAATCCCAGCGCGAACAGATCCTCGATCTGGCCGCCGGAAAATTCGCGCAGACGAGCTACCCGAGCACGTCGATGTCCGATCTCGCGACCGCGAGCGGCACGTCGAAGGCACGCCTGTATCACTATTACGAGAGCAAGGAAGCGATCCTGTTCGACCTGCTCGACCGCTACACGAAACGGCTGATGCTGATCATCGCCGAGGTCGAAGGGGCGAGCCAGCGGCGCGGCCTCAGCGAGCGCGACGCGTTCGCAGAGCTCGTGCGCGCGTTCCTCGCCGAGTACGAGACCTCGCACAGCCGGCACGTCGCGCTGCTCAACGATGTGAAGTACCTCGAGGACGCGCAGCGCGAAATCGTGCTCGACCGTCAGCGCGACATCGTCGCGGCGTTCACGCGGCAGCTTGCGCGCGCCTACCCGGATCGCATCTCCAAGGACAACCAGACCGCCGTGACGATGATGGTGTTCGGGATGATCAACTGGACCTTCACGTGGCTGAAGCCGGGCGGCCGCCTCGGCTACCGCGACTTCGCCGAGCAGGTGATCGACCTGATCGAACGCGGGCTGTCGTCGGCCGCCTGATTGACGCGCAGCAGCATGCGTTGCGCGACGGGCACACTGCCACCGCCCGCCCCGCATTTCATATGATGAATTTTAAGTTTGTTTAAAATCAAATAGATAGACGATCAATTAAACAAATTTAGAATTCATCCTCCAGCTTAAACATCGTTAAATACGGGTTTTCCCCAATCAGACGACCGACGGTCGGGTAAAATGCTGTTGCATTGCACAACCCGCTGTACGGTCACACATTGAGGAACCCACGATGAACACGCAATTCAACGGCCCTGCCGATGTCGTCGGCACCGCCGGTAGTGCGCCGGTTCTCGTCAGGGAACTGGCTTCCAAAGACCGTGAGCAGATGCTCACCCATTTTCTGTCGCTCGACGAAGACGACCGCCTGCTGCGTTTCGGCCAGGTGGTGCCCGACCACGTGATCGAGAACTATGTCCGCACGATCGACTTCGGTCGCGACACCGTGTTCGGCGTGTTCGACCACGACCTCGAACTGATCGGCGTCGGCCACCTGGCCTACCTGCCGGCCGAGGGCGACAAGCGTACGGCCGAATTCGGCGTATCGGTGCTCGAAAGCGCGCGCGGCCGCGGCGTCGGCTCGAAGCTGTTCGAGCGCGCGGCGATCCGCAGCCGCAACACGCACGTGACGATGCTGTACATGCATTGCCTGTCGCGGAACGCGACGATGATGCACATCGCGAAGAAGTCCGGGATGCGGATCGAGTACGCGTACGGCGAAGCCGATGCCTACCTGTCGCTGCAGCCGGCCGACCACTCGACGATCATCGCCGAGATGCTGCAGGAACAGGCCGCGGTGTTCGACTACGCGATGAAGCGCCAGGCGCGCCGCACGACGAAGTTCATCGAATCGCTGATGCCCGCCGCACTGACGGCGTAATATCGGCCGACCGGGCCGCGCCCGCGGGCGCGCCCGGCCCCCTTCCCCGCCGCACACTAGCGCACCGAACGAATCGGCAGCGCAGTCGTTTCCTTGAAGCACTCGAGCGAAAAGCTCGTCTTCACGTCGATCACCGACGGGTGATGCAGCAGATGCTCCTGCACGAAGCGGGAGAAATGCGCCATGTCCTCGACCTGCACGCGCAGCAGGTAATCCATATCCCCCGTCATCGCGTGGCACGCGACCACCTCCGGCCAGGCCTGCACGGCCGCGCGAAACAGCTCCGCATGGGTCGCGCCCGCGCGCGCCGACGTTTCGTCAGCCCGCACCGGAGCAAGGCCGCCGCGCTTCTCGAGCCGCACGCTCACGTACGCGAGCAGGTCGAGCCCGAGCTTCTGCGGATTCAGCAGCGCGACATAGCCGGTTATCACGCCGACCTCCTCCAGCCGCCGGATACGGCGCAGGCACGGGCTCGGCGACAGGTTCACGCGCTCGGCGATCTCCTGGTTCGACAGGCGCCCGTTCTCCTGAAGAATCGCGAGAATCCGCCGGTCGATGGCATCCAATTCGGCTTGCGCCATCTTCTGCCCTCCATTGATCAATTAGAGACTGGAAATTGCGCCATCGTAGGGGCGAGCGATTAAGTTCGCAAGTTTCCGCTCGCGACTGCCCGCTACACTCTGTCGCACGTACCGCTTCGTCGCGCACGCCGCCGCGAGCGCCACGTTCGACATCGAATCAGGCCGGACGCGCACGTCGCCCCGGCCGATCGCCCCCACTGGAGACACGCCATGCAGATCCCGAACTGGGACAACCCCGTCGGCACCGACGGCTTCGAATTCATCGAATACACGGCACCGGACCCGAAAGCGCTCGGACAACTGTTCGAACGGATGGGTTTCACCGCGATCGCGCGCCACCGCCACAAGGACGTGACGGTGTACCGCCAGGGCGACATCAACTTCATCATCAACGCCGAACCCGATTCGTTCGCGCAACGCTTCGCGCGCCTGCACGGCCCGTCGATCTGCGCGATCGCGTTCCGCGTGCAGGACGCCGCGAAGGCCTACAAGCGCGCGCTGGAACTCGGCGCATGGGGCTTCGACAACAAGACCGGCCCGATGGAGCTGAACATCCCGGCGATCAAGGGCATCGGCGATTCGCTGATCTACTTCGTCGACCGCTGGCGCGGCAAGAACGGCGCGCAACCGGGCTCGATCGGCAACATCAGCATCTATGACGTCGACTTCGAACCGATCGCCGGCGCGGACGCGAATCCGGTCGGCCACGGCCTCACCTACATCGACCACCTGACGCACAACGTGCATCGCGGCCGCATGCAGGAATGGGCCGAGTTCTACGAACGGCTGTTCAACTTCCGCGAAGTGCGCTACTTCGACATCGAAGGCAAGGTGACGGGCGTGAAGTCGAAGGCGATGACGTCGCCGTGCGGCAAGATCCGCATTCCGATCAACGAGGAAGGCTCGGATACGGCCGGCCAGATCCAGGAATACCTCGATGCATATCGCGGCGAAGGCATCCAGCACATCGCGCTCGGCGCCACCGACATCTACCGCGCGGTCGACGGCCTGCGCAGCAAGGAAGTGAAGCTGCTCGACACGATCGACACGTATTACGAGATGGTCGACCGTCGCGTGCCGAATCACGGCGAATCGCTGGACGAGCTGAAGAAGCGCAAGATCCTGATCGACGGCGCTCGCGACGACCTGCTGCTGCAGATCTTCACCGAAAACCAGATCGGGCCGATCTTCTTCGAGATCATCCAGCGCAAGGGCAACCAGGGCTTCGGCGAGGGCAATTTCAAGGCGCTGTTCGAATCGATCGAACTCGACCAGATCCGCCGCGGCGTCGTGCAGGACAAGGCCTGACGCGTTCGGCGCACGGCTGCCCGGGGCAACCCGGCCGGCCGCGCGGTCCGGCGGGGCAAAGAAAAAGGGCGGGAATCCCGGGATTCCCGCCCTTCTTGCATTCCGGCTCAGCCCGAGGGCCGCGCGACCGGATCAACGCCGGATCAACGCGCGTTCGCCTGCGACTCGACGGCCTGAGCCGCCGACTGCTGCGCGACGCCATCCCGCGCCGGCGCGATCTCGCGCATCTGCGCGCCGCCTGCCGCCAGTGTGCGCGCGCCTTGCGCGTGGACCGGGCCGGTCATCGCGAAAAACGCGGCGGACACGATCAGGAAACTCTGGATATGACGTGTATTCATTGCACCTCCTGTAAAACCGCCGGCGCCTCCCCGTTTGCGTCGAAACCAGCCAACGCACCCGGGCACCTCCGGCAGGCCGACAAGATTAACGGCTTTTGCGCATGAAGCGCGCATGCCTTACATGCTTTTACATGATGTAACGCATGATTCCTCCCTTTTTCCGACGTGCCGCGACACGCCGGCCCGCAAGCCATTCGACGGGCGGCGGGTTTGCCCCAGTGCTACCATCATCCAAAACCGGCCAATATGCCGGCCACTGCGGACACGTTCACAAGACGCCCGAAGCAGTCGAGTTTTGGTGATCCCAAACTGGGTGGAGGAGACAGTTAATGAATGCCCCGCTAGACGCAGGCCAACGCGCGTCGCTGGAAGCCGCGCTAAAGTCCGTCACGCTTGATGACAAATACACGCTGGAGCGCGGTCGCGCGTACATGAGCGGCATCCAGGCCCTCGTGCGCCTGCCGATGCTCCAGCAGGAACGCGACCGCGCAGCCGGTCTCAATACGGCCGGCTTCATCTCCGGCTATCGCGGCTCGCCGCTCGGCGGCCTCGACCTTTCGCTGTGGAAGGCCAAGCAGCATCTGGCCGCCCATCAGATCGTCTTTCAACCCGGCCTCAACGAAGATCTCGCCGCCACCGCCGTGTGGGGTTCGCAGCAGGTGAACCTGTACCCCGGCGCGAAATACGACGGCGTGTTCGGCATGTGGTACGGCAAGGGCCCGGGGGTCGACCGAACGGGCGACGTCTTCAAGCACGCGAACTCGGCCGGCTCGTCGCAGCACGGCGGCGTGCTGGTGCTCGCCGGCGACGATCACGCGGCGAAATCGTCGACGCTCGCGCACCAGTCGGAGCACATCTTCAAGGCGTGCGGGCTGCCCGTGCTGTTCCCGTCCAACGTGCAGGAATATCTCGATTTCGGCCTGCACGGCTGGGCGATGAGCCGCTACTCGGGCCTGTGGGTCGCGCTCAAGTGCGTGACGGACGTCGTCGAATCGTCGGCATCGGTCGACATCGACCCGCATCGCACCGAAATCGTGCTGCCGACCGACTTCATCCTGCCGGACGGCGGGCTGAACATCCGCTGGCCCGATCCGCCGCTCGTGCAGGAAGCGCGGCTGCTCGACTACAAGTGGTACGCGGCGCTCGCCTATGTGCGCGCGAACAAGCTCGACCGGATCGAGATCGATTCGCCGAACGCGCGCTTCGGGATCATGACCGGCGGCAAGGCGTACCTCGACGTGCGCCAGGCGCTGACCGACCTCGGCCTCGACGACGACACCTGCGCGCGGATCGGCATCCGGCTCTACAAGGTCGGCTGCGTGTGGCCGCTCGAGGCGCAGGGTGCGCAGGCATTCGCGCGCGGCCTCGACGAAATCCTCGTCGTCGAGGAAAAGCGCCAGATCCTCGAATACGCAATCAAGGAGGAGCTGTACAACTGGCCTGACGGGCAACGCCCGCGCGTGTTCGGCAAGTTCGACGAGAAGGACGGCGCCGGCGGCGAATGGTCGGTGCCGATGGGCAACTGGCTGCTGCCCGCGCACTACGAGCTGTCCCCCGCGATCATCGCGAAGGCGATCGCGACACGCCTCGAGAAGTTCGAGCTGCCGTCCGACGTGCGCGCGCGCATTGCCGCGCGGCTCGCGGTGATCAACGCGAAGGAGATGGCGCTCGCGAAGCCGCACGTGCAGGCCGAGCGCAAGCCGTGGTTCTGCTCGGGCTGCCCGCACAACACGTCGACCAACGTGCCGGAAGGCTCGCGCGCGATCGCCGGCATCGGCTGCCACTACATGACCGTGTGGATGGACCGCAGCACGAGCACCTTCAGCCAGATGGGCGGCGAAGGCGTGCCGTGGATCGGCCAGGCGCCGTTCACGGACGAGAAGCACGTGTTCGCGAACCTCGGCGACGGCACCTATTTCCACTCGGGCCTGCTGGCCGTGCGCGCGGCGATCTCGTCGAAGGCGAACATCACCTACAAGATCCTCTACAACGACGCCGTGGCGATGACGGGCGGCCAGCCCGTCGACGGCGTGCTGACGGTGCCGCAGATCACGCATCAGCTTGCGTCCGAAGGCGCGAAGAAGATCGTGATCGTCACCGACGAACCGGAGAAGTACGACAGCCAGAAGGCGCTGCTCGCACCGGGCGTGACGATCCATCACCGCGACCGGCTCGACGACGTGCAGCGCGAGCTGCGCGAGATCGAGGGCACGACGATCCTGATCTACGACCAGACCTGCGCGACCGAGAAGCGTCGCCGCCGCAAACGCGGCACGTATCCGGACCCGGCGAAGCGCGTCGTGATCAACGACGCGGTATGCGAAGGCTGCGGCGACTGCTCGGTGCAGTCGAACTGCCTGTCGGTGGAGCCGCTGGAAACCGAGTTCGGCACGAAGCGCCAGATCAACCAGTCGACCTGCAACAAGGACTTTTCGTGCGTGAAGGGCTTCTGCCCGAGCTTCGTGACGGTCGAGGGCGGCCAGTTGAAGAAGCCGAAGGCCGTAGCGGTCGACGGCAACGCGCTGCCGCCGATTCCGGAGCCGACGCTGCCGGACATCGACCGCGCGTACGGCGTGCTCGTCACGGGCGTCGGCGGCACGGGCGTCGTCACGATCGGCGCACTGCTCGGGATGGCCGCGCACCTCGAGAACAAGGGCGTGACCGTGCTCGACGTCACGGGCCTCGCGCAGAAGGGCGGCGCCGTGATGAGCCATGTGCAGATCTCGCACGCGCCGACCGACATCCACGCGACGCGGATCGCGATGGGCGAAGCCGACCTCGTGATCGGCTGCGACGCGATCGTGACGGCCGGCGACGAGTGCACGTCGCGGATGCGGCACGACACGACGCGCGTGGTCGTCAACAGCGCGCAGACGCCGACCGCCGATTTCATCAAGAATCCGAACTGGGCGTTCCCGGGCCTGTCCGCCGAGAACGACATCCGCGCGGCGGCGGGCGATGCAGTCGACTTCATCGACGCGAACCGCTTCGCGGTCGCGCTGCTCGGCGACGCGATCTACACGAACCCGTTCGTGCTCGGCTATGCGTGGCAGAAAGGCTGGCTGCCGCTCACGCTCGCCTCGCTCGAACGCGCGATCGAGCTGAACGCGGTGTCGGTCGAGAAGAACCGCGCGGCCTTCGACTGGGGCCGCCGCGCCGCGTACGACCTGGCGAGCGTGAAGCAGGCCGCTGCCGGCGATGCACGCCCCGCGCAGGGCGCCACGGTGATCGCGCTGCACACGAAAAAGGCGGTCGACGCGCTGATCGCGAAGCGCGTGGAATTCCTCACCGCGTACCAGAATGCCGCGTACGCCGCGCGCTATGCGGCGTTCGTCGACAAGGTGCGCGCGGCCGAGCGCGCGCTGGCGGACGGCGACACAGTGCAGGAGCAACTGACCGAAGCGGTCGCGCGCAACCTGTTCAAGCTGATGGCATACAAGGACGAATACGAAGTCGCGCGGCTGCAGTCCGACCCCGCGTTCGTCGCACGTCTGTCCGCGCAGTTCGAAGGCGACTGGAAGCTGAAGTTCCACCTCGCACCGCCGCTGTTCGCGAAGAAGGACGCCCATGGCCATCTCGTGAAGAAGGCGTACGGCCCGTGGATGATGCCGGCGTTCCGGCTGCTCGCGAAAGCGAAGTTCCTGCGCGGCACCGGGCTCGACCCGTTCGGCCGCACCGAGGAGCGCCGCACCGAACGCGCGCTGATCGGCGAGTACGAAGCGCTGATCGGCGAGGTGACGGCGAAGCTGAACGCGGCCAACCGCCCGCTGGCGCTCGAGCTCGCGGCGCTGCCCGACGGCATTCGCGGCTATGGCCACGTGAAGGAGAACAACCTGCGCGCGGTACGTCAGAAGTGGGACACGCTGCTCGCGAAGTGGCGTTCGCCGACGGGCGGCCAGTCGCACCAGCAGGTCGCGTAACGACGCGCGGCGGGCGCTCGCGGTTCGGAGGCCCGCCCGCGTCGCCGGCTCGATTCACGATAAAAAAACGCCACGGAACGCAAGCTCCGTGGCGTTTTTCATTGCGCCGCGCCCGAGGCGCGGCACACGCGGGCGTGAACTTACTTCGTGTTCACGTTCGCGGCGGCAACGGCCGTCATGTTGATGATCCGGCGCACGGTCGCGGCCGGCGTCAGGATGTGGACCGGCTTCGCGGCGCCGAGCAGGAACGGGCCGACCGTCACGCCTTCGCCGCCGACCATCTTCAGCAGGTTGTACGCGATGTTCGCCGCTTCGACGTTCGGCATGATCAGCAGGTTCGCTTCGCCCGACAGCGTCGTGCCCGGGAACGCCTGCTTGCGGATCACTTCCGACAGCGCCGCGTCGCCGTGCATTTCCCCGTCGACTTCCAGGTTCGGCGCGCGTTCGACGATCAGCTTGCGGGCCTCGGCCATCCGGCGCGACGACGCCGACGGCGCGCTGCCGAAGTTCGAGTTCGACAGCAGCGCGGCCTTCGGCGCGATGCCGAAGCGCTCGATCTCGGCTGCCGCCTGGATCGTCATGTCGGCGAGCTGTTCGGCGCTCGGCAGCTCGTTCACGTACGTGTCGCACACAAACAGGTTGCGGCCCGGCAGCATCAGCAGGTTCATCGCCGCGAAGTGCTCGGCGCCCTTCGCCCGGCCCAGCACCTGCTCGATGAACTTCAGGTGGCTGTGGAACGTGTCGATCATCCCGCAGATCATCCCGTCCGCGTCGCCCAGGTGCACGAGCATCGCGCCGATCAGCGTGTTGAACTTGCGCAGCGCGGCCTTCGCGACTTCCGGCGTCACGCCGTCGCGCGCACCGATCTCCTGATACGCCTGCCAGTAGCGGTGGTAGCGCGCGTCATCTTCCGGATCGACGATTTCGAAATCGGTGCCGGCCTTCAGCTTCGAGCCGATCTTCTGCAGACGCATGTCGACGACCGACGGACGGCCGACGATGATCGGCTTCGCGATCTTTTCCTGCAGCACGAACTGCGCGGCGCGCAGCACGCGCTCGTCTTCACCTTCGGCGAACACGATGCGCGCCTGCTGCTTCTTCGCGGTGGCGAACACCGGGCGCATCACCATGCCGGTGCGGTAGACGGTCGCGCCGAGTTGCTCGCGGTATGCATCCATGTCCTGGATCGGACGCGTGGCGACGCCCGAATCCATCGCGGCCTGCGCGACGGCCGGCGCGATCTTGATGATCAGGCGCGGGTCGAACGGCTTCGGGATCAGGTAGTCCGGCCCGAATTCGAGCGAGTGACCTTCATACGCCTTCGCGACTTCCTCGCTCTGGTCGGTTTCCTCGGCCAGCTCGGCGATCGCGCGCACGCAGGCGAGCTTCATCTCTTCGGTGATCGTCGTCGCGCCGACGTCGAGCGCGCCGCGGAAGATGAACGGGAAGCACAGCACGTTGTTGACCTGGTTCGGGTAGTCCGAACGGCCGGTCGCGACGATCGCGTCCGGGCGCACGGCCTTCGCGTCCTCGGGGCGGATTTCCGGCTCCGGGTTCGCGAGCGCCAGGATCAGCGGCCGGTCGCCCATCGTCTTGACCATGTCCTGCTTCAGCACGCCCGCGCTCGAGCAGCCGAGGAACACGTCCGCACCGACGATCGCGTCGGCGAGCGTGCGCGCGTCGGTGGTCGCCGCGTAGCGCTGCTTCGACGGATCGAGATTGCCGCGCCCTTCGTAGATCACGCCCTTCGAATCGGCGACGAGGATGTTCGACTTGGTCAGGCCGAGATTCACCAGCAGGTCCAGACACGCGATGGCCGCGGCGCCGGCGCCCGAGCACACGAGCTTCACTTCGGACAGCTTCTTGCCCACGACCTTCAGGCCGTTCAGGATCGCGGCCGACGCGATGATCGCGGTGCCGTGCTGGTCATCGTGGAAGACGGGGATCTTCATGCGCTCGCGCAGCTTCTGCTCGATGTAGAAGCACTCCGGCGCCTTGATGTCCTCGAGGTTGATGCCGCCGAGCGTCGGCTCGAGCATCGCGATCGCCTCGACGAGCTTGTCGGGGTCGGACTCCGACAGTTCGATGTCGAACACGTCGATGCCCGCGAATTTCTTGAAGAGGCAGCCCTTGCCTTCCATCACCGGCTTCGCGGCGAGCGGGCCGATGTTGCCGAGGCCGAGCACGGCCGTGCCGTTCGTGATCACGCCGACGAGGTTGCCGCGCGACGTGTACTTCTGCGCGTCGAGCGGATCGGCGTGAATCGCTTCGCACGCAGCGGCGACGCCCGGCGAATACGCGAGCGACAGATCGAGCTGGTTCGACAGCGGCTTGGTCGGGGTGACCGAAATCTTGCCGGGTTTCGGGTTCTGGTGATAAGCGAGTGCGGCCTGCTTCAGTTGTTCGTCCATGATTGACCTGCGAGAGACATGCGAAATATTGACGTTCAGTACACAGCACCTTGGGCCGCGTCTGCCTGAATCGAGGGGATGATCGACTGCGAGACGGCACGCGACGCGCCGGATCGGCACGCCATCGAACCTTGGCGGGTGGCAAGAGGAAAGTACAAAGTACTGAACGATTTCTAAGGGTCGCCTAGTGTACACCCCCTAAATGACCTCCGTTGGTGCAGCGCCGCATCCTCTGCATCAGCGCGCGAGCGATCCAGCCCCGGTTGTTTCGCCGGTGGCGAGCCGCGCGGCGAACCCGCGCGAATTCCGCCGAAAACCGGCCTGAATCGGGTAAAATAGCGGGCTACGCGCGCAGCGATGCGATTGGCCCTCCGATCGCGCCCCGGCCCCCAGGGCAGGTTCCCCTTGCTGCGCCACCGGGCCCGCGCCCGCTCTTCGCTCATCACCCAAGGAATGCCCATGACAGGCTACGATCGTCAGTCGATCTCGGATACGACCGCCAAAATCCTGCTCGAAGTGCAGGCAGTGCACTTCAATGCAGAAAAACCGTTCATCTTCACGTCCGGCTGGGCAAGCCCCGTCTATATCGACTGCCGCAAGCTGATTTCGTATCCGCGCGTGCGCCGTGCGCTGATGGAAATGGCGGAAACGACGATCACGCGCGACATCGGCTTCGAGCAGATCGACGCGGTGGCGGGCGGCGAGACGGCCGGCATCCCGTTCGCGGCCTGGATCGCGGACCGGATGATGGTGCCGATGCAGTACGTGCGCAAGAAGCCGAAGGGTTTCGGCCGCAACGCGCAGATCGAAGGCCATCTGGAAGAAGGCTCGCGCGTGCTGCTGGTGGAAGACCTGACGACCGACAGCCGCAGCAAGATCAACTTCGTCAACGCGCTGCGCACCGCCGGCGCGACGGTGAACCACTGCTTCGTGCTGTTCCACTACAACATCTTCAAGGAAAGCGTCTCGGTCCTGAAGGACATCGACGTCGACCTACACGCACTCGCCACGTGGTGGGACGTGCTGCGCGTCGCCAAGGCGTCGGGCTACTTCGAGACGAAGACGCTCGACGAAGTCGAGAAATTCCTGCACGCACCGGCCGAGTGGTCGGCGGCGCACGGCGGCGCGACGGCCCCCAAGGAATGACGCCGTGCCGGCCCGCTGGCCGGCATCCAGGCCGATCGAACCGCCCGCCACCCCGCGGGCGGTTTTTTTTCGCGCCACCGATTCGCGCAGGAAACAGCCGGGATCGCGGGCAGCGGCGTGCGTCGCTCATCGAACCCTAATGCTAGACTTGATCCATCGCCGCCATCAGCTGCGCGGGCAACACACCATGCCAACAACGCCGGGAGTATCAGCCCGGCCCACGTGACGGGAGAAGCGCCATATGCGTGTGGATCGCCGGATCACTCCGCCAGCGCCATCGGGTCGCCCGACTCCGTTCCTCGCCGCCCTCCTGTACGCTGCCGCCCTCGTCGCACTGCCCGCGCATGCGCAAGGCGCGTTCACCGTGTCGAGCGACGACCTGACGCCCGGCGGGCGCGTGCGCGCCGCGAACGTGTTCGATCGCGGCGACTGCAAGGGCGGCAATCACTCTCCGCAACTCTCCTGGCACAACCCGCCGCCCGGCACGCGCGGCTATGCGGTCACGATCTTCGATCCCGACGCACCCGGTCACGGCTGGTGGCACTGGGCCGTGGCGGGCATCCCGGCCACCGTCACGAGCCTGCCCGCCGACGCGAGCGCGTCCGGCTTCCTGCGGCGCATTGGCGCGAGCGAGGCGCGCAACGATTTCGGCATCGACGGCTACGGCGGCCCGTGCCCGCCGCCCGGCAAGCCGCACCGCTACGTGATCACCGTCTACGCGCTGAAGGGCGACGACCTGCGCGTCGCGCAGGGCCGCCCCGCGCCGATGTTCGAGCACGAAATCGGCACGCAGGCGATCGGCAACGCGCAGTTTACGGTCAGCTACGGGCAGTAGCCGGCGGCCGGCTGGCCGGCTGGCCGGGTTGCGGGTTGCGGGTTGCGGGTTGCGGGTTGCGGGTTGCGGGTTGCGGGTTGCTGGTGCTGGTGCTGGTGCTGGTGCTGGTGCTGGTGCTGGTGCTGGTGCTGGTGCTGGTGCTGGTGCTGGTGCTGGTG
>NZ_JPGM01000104.1:0-18456 GCF_000731655.1 Burkholderia sp. MSh2
TCCCTCGCGCTTTCCCCGGTGCCGCGAACCGACGCAGGTCACTTCATCGGCGGGTGTGGCGGCGAACCAGCACCCGGCCGCGCCCCAGCCCCAGCCCCAGCCGACGCGCGCGGGCCCGTATGGAACAACCGGCCGTCTCCATCCGTTTACATACCTAACCCCGGCGCCGTCGGCCGGCGGGATAATGATCGCGACGAAGCCGGTCGTCCCGTCCGGTGTCGCCGTGTCGCAATGCGCGGCTACGGAGAGCAAGCATGCAACGGATGCGCGTGCCCGCCGACGGCGTGAGGCGGCCGTCGATCGTCGGTCGCCATTTCCGCCGGCCGAACCGTGCGTTCGTACCGGCGCACGTGCCGGCCGGGCCGGCCCGGATGCCGCGCGGCTTTGCAGGCGGCGTGCCGCAGGCCGGCATCGCGGCGCTCGCCGAGCACGGCTCGACGCCGAGGCCCTTGCACTGGGTATCCATGCGGCCGGGCCGGTGCGCCTGCAACGGCACGCGTCGGCTGCCGAAGGCCCCGGGCCGCCGCACGCACGGGATGGATGGCGCGCCCGCTGTCGGGGCTGCGCCGTGATCGCCGCCTTGCTGGCCGCGAGCCTGATAGGAGCGAGCATGACAGCCGATCCCGTGACCGTCGCGCAGGCGCATTTCGACCACGTCCGCTCGTACCGCGCGACGATCCGCTCGACGGCACGCAGCGGCGAACGCACCGAGATCCGCTACGCCTACCTGAAGCCCGGTTTCGTCCGGATGGATTTCGTGTCGCCTCATCGCGGCGCGGTGCTCGCGTACGATCCCGGCGACGGCAAGGTGCGGCTGCGCCCGTTCGGCGCGCATGCGCCGCCCGCACTGACGCTGTCGCCGTCCAATCCGCTCGTGCGCGACCGCAGCGGCCACCGCGTCGACCGGTCGGACGTCGGCGAATTGCTGCGCAACGTCCATGCGCTGCAGCAGGGCGGCGCGACGGTGACCGAAGGAGAGGAGGCCGTCGGCGGCCGGACCGCGCTGCGCGTGTCGGTCACGGGCGCGCCGGCGCACGCGGTCGACGGCGTGCATCGCTACCGGCTGTGGCTGGACGCCGAGGACGGCTTTCCGCTGAAGGTCGTCAGCTTTGCCGACGATGACGACGTGCCGCTGGAAACCGTGACGCTCGACGACGTGGAGATCGACGTCGCGTTTCCCGAACGCTTCTTCGCGCCCTGAGCGGCGCCTCGATTCATGCCAACAGGCATGCCGGAGGCTGCATGGCGGAATACCGGTTCTCGACGACCTGGCGCGTGGATGCGCCGCTCGCGGCGGTCTGGGAGGCGATCTACCAGGTCGACCGCTGGCCCGACTGGTGGAAGGGCGCGGTGCGCACCGTCGAGATCGAGCCGGGCGACCCGCGCGGCGTCGGCGCGTTGCACCGCTATACGTGGAAGGGCGCGTTGCCGTACCGGCTGACCTTCGACATGCGCGTGCGGCGCGTCGAGCCGCCGCATGCGCTGGAAGGCCGTGCGAGCGGCGCGATCCAGGGCGACGGATGCTGGTCGTTCGTCGCGGACGGCGCAGGCACGATCGTGCGCTACGACTGGCACATCCGCACGCACGTGCGCTGGATGAACCGGCTGGAGCCGCTCGCGCGCCCGCTGTTCCGCTGGAATCACGATGTCGTGATGCGCGCGGGCGCGAAGGGGCTCGCGCGGCGCCTGGGGGCGGCCGTCGAAACGGACGGCCGGATCTTCCGGCCATCGCCGGAAGCGGGCTGCGCCGATACGTGACGGCGTCTGGCAGCGTGCGACGACGGGGCGCGCCGTTCAGCGCGCGTATGCCATCACCGCGCCGTCCACCACCAGCGCGACACGTTCGCCGACGGCCGGACAGCGGTGGCCCGGCACGCGTACGCGCACGAGCACGTCGCGATCGGCATCGAGGCGCGCGAGCACGTCGGCGTCCTGGCCGGCAAACTGCGCGGCTTCGACGCGCGCCGTATGGCCGCGCATCGCGTCGGTCTGCGCGACCGGCACGAGGCCGATCTGTTCGGGGCGCAGCATCGCATCGGCGGGCCCGTCGGGCAGCGGCGCGACGAGCGGCAGTTCGCCGAGCGCGCACGCGATGCGCCTGTCGTGCACACGCCCGGCAAGCAGCACCGCCTGCCCGACGAACGACGCGACGTCGCGCGTGACCGGCTGCCGGTACAGCGTCTGCGGCGCGGCCGTCTGCACGAGCCGGCCCTGCCACATCACCGCCACTTCGTCGCCGAGCGTCATCGCCTCGGGCTGGTCGTGCGTGACGAGCACGGAGGTCGCGCCCGCCGCGGCGAGCGCGTCCGCGACCGCGCTGCGCGTTTCGTGCCGCAGCGACGTATCGAGCGCGGAGAACGGTTCGTCGAGGATCACGAGCGACGGCTCGGGCGCGAGCGCGCGCGCGAGTGCGACACGCTGCTGTTGCCCGCCGGACAACTGCTGCGGCGCGCGGCTCGCATACGACGCCGGCAGCCCGACCATCTCGAGCAGTTCGTCGACGCGATGATGGCGCCGCCGCGCCGCGCGCGGCAGCCCGAAGGCGATGTTGTCGGCCACCGACAGGTGCGGAAACAGCGCGCCTTCCTGCGGCACGTAGCCGATTCGGCGCTGCTCGGGCGGCAGGTGTACGTCGGGCGCGGCCACGCGGCGTCCGTCGATTTCGACGGTGCCGCGCTCGGCGCGCTCGAAGCCGCACAGCACGCGCAGCAGGGTGGTCTTGCCGCTGCCGGACGGGCCGAGCAGCGCGAGACGCGAGCCGCGCCGCACCGTGAGGTCGATGTCATGCAGGACGGTGTGCGATCCGAACGATTTGGACAGGCCGTGGATGCGTAGTTCGCTCATGGGCGGTTCCGGTGAAAAGGGCGGCGCTCAGTCGCGCACCGAGGCGCGGCCGAGCAGCAGGAACAGCAGTCCCGATGCGCCGAGCGACAGCGCGACGAGCAGCGCCGCGTATGGCGCCGCGGCAGCGAACGCGAGGGTCGCCGTATCGCTCCACACCTGCGTCGCGAGCGTGCGCGTGCCGATCGGCGACAGCAGCAGCGTCGCGTTGAGTTCCGTGACGACCGAGATGAACACCATCGTCGCGGCCGCGCCGAGGCCGGGCGCCGCGAGCGGCAGCACCACCCGCGTGAGCGTTGCGCGCCAGCCCAGGCCGAGCGAACGCGCGGTTTCCTCGAGCCGGACCTGCACGTGCGACAGCGCGGCGCGCACGCTGACGACCGCGAGCGGCAGGAACAGGATCGCGTAGGCGGCGACGAGCGCCGGTGCGCTCTGGTAGAACGGCTGCAGCAGCCGCACCGTGATCGATACGATCGCCAGCGCGACGACGATCCCCGGCACGCCCTGCACGGTCATCGCCGTGCGCTCCAGGATCGTCGCGATGCGGCCCGGATATCGCACCAGCAGGAACGCGAGCGGCAGCGCGAGCAGCGTCGTGACGGCCGCTGCCACGAGGCCGTAGCTCGACGACGCGAGCGTGGCCTGCCACAGCAGCTCGGGCGACACGTCGGTCGGCGTGACGGCGGCCGCGCCTTGCTGCGTGAGCCAGTAGCCGATCATCGCGAGCGGCACGCCGAGCGTCGCGGCCGCGAGTGCGGCGAACGACACGGTGACGACTGCGCGCAGCCTGCCGAGCGGATAGCGCATCGCGACGCGGCGTGCGGCACGGTGCGTATGGCCGTAGCGTGCATGGCCGCGTGCGCGCGCCTCGATCGCGAGGCACAGCAGGCACAGCGCGATCAGCACACAGCCGAGCAGCGATGCGCCGCCGCCGTCGAACGCGGTGCGGTATTCCGCATATATCTCGGTCGTGAACGTGCGAAAACGCAGCAACTGGAACGCGCCGAACTCGGACAGCACGCCGAGCGCGACGAGCAGCATCCCGCCGCACAGCGCGGGGCGCAACTGCGGCAGCACGACGCGGAAGAAGGTATGCCACGGCGAACAGCCGAGCGTGCGCGCGCTTTCCTCCAGCGCGGGATCGAGTTCGCGCAGCGCGGCGGCCACCGGCAGGTAGACGAGCGGAAAGTACGCGGAGGTGAGCACCACCAGCGCGCCGAGGAAATCCTGCAGATCGAGGCTCAGCGACACCCACGCGTAGCTCGTGATGAACGGCGGCACCGCGAGCGGCGCCGCCGCCAGTGCGGTCCACAGCGGCCGCGCCGGCAGGTCGGTGCGCTCGATGAACCACGCCACCGCCGTGCCGAGCAGCGTGCACGCGAGGGTCGCGGCGAGCGTGATCGACAGCGTGTTGACCAGCAGTTCGCCGACGAGCGGACGCCACAGCAGCTCGATCGCGTCGTCGAGGCCGAAGGTTGCCGCGCGGTACAGCGTGAAGCCGAGCGGCAGCAGGATCGCGAGCGGCCCGCACGCGGCCGCGGCGACGAGCGCACGCGACGGGCGGCGCCGTGTCGCGGTGCGCTCGCGGTCCCGGTCGGTGCGCGCCGTGCGGGACACGGCGTCGCTCATGGTCAGAGCAGGCCGGCCTGGCGCAACAGCTTGCCGGCCTGGCTGTCGTCGCCGAGCTGTTCGAACGTCAGCGCCGGCGGGTTCAGTTCGCTGAACGGCTTCAGGATCGGATCGGGGGCGACGCCCGGGTGCAGCGGATATTCGAAGCTGATATGGCCGTTCGCCATCAGCTTCTGCGCGCGCTCGCTGACGAGATACTCGACGAACTTCTGCGCTTCCGCCGGGTGCTTCGATGCCTTCAGCACCGCGGCGCCCGACACGTTGACGGCCGCGCCGACGTCGCCGTTGCCGAAGTGGTGGATCGCGCTGCGGGTCGACTTGTCGCCGAGTTCGGCGTGCAGGCGGTCCCAGTAGTAGTTGTTGATGATCCCGGTCAGCACGCCGCCGCGGTTGACGGCCGCCGTCACGCCTTCGTCGTCGTCGAAGATCTGCGCGTTGGCCTTCAGGCCCTTCAGCCATTGCAGCGTCGCCGCTTCGCCGTGCAGCGCGAGCACCGCGCTCACGAGCGGCAGGAAGTCGGCATCGCTCGGCGCGACGCCGACCTTGCCCTTCCACTCCGGCTTCGCGAGATCGAGCAGCGATGCGGGCAGTTGCTGCGGCTGGATCTTCGCGGTGTTGTAGACGAGCACGTTCTCGCGTGCGAGCACGCCGACCCAGTTGCCGTCGGCCGGGTTGAAGCGGGCCGGCACCGATTGCAGCGCGGCGCCGCCGGTCTTCGCGAGCAGGCCCTTGCGGTCGAGCAGCACGAGTTCCGGCGAATTCTCGGTGAAGTACACGTCGGCCGGCGTGCGGTCGCCTTCCGTGACGATCTGCGCGGCCAGCGCCGGGCCTTCACCCGAGCGCACCTTCACGGAGATGCCGCTTGCTGCTTCGAAGTCCTTGACGAGCTGGTTGACGACTTGCTCGTGTTGCGCGTTGTACAGCGTGAGCGTCGCGGCATGTGCGTGCGTGGCGTGCAGCGCGCCGGTCAGCATCAGCGCGGCGGCCGCCGCGGAAATCAGGTGCCGCAGCGGGCGGCTAACGGGTGAAGTAGTCATATTGTCTTGAGCAGGTTGCCCGGCCGGGCCGGGAAGGTGTGCCTTTGCTTGCGTGGTGCCGCGTCATGCCTCGAACAGTGCGGCGCCAATATACGAACCAGGCTGCGCGCCCGGCGGGCACGCGAAGATCGCGCTGCCGACGTGCGTGGTGAACTGGTTCATGATGTCCAGCTTCGAGAGCTTCTCGTTGATCGGAATGAAGCCCTTGCGCGGGTCGCGCTGGTGCGCGACGAACATCAGCCCCGCGTCGTACTCGGTCTGCTGGCGCCACGGCGGCCAGCGCTCGATGTAGAAGTTCGTGCTGTCGTTGTACGAGTAGGCGCGGCGCAGGATCTGCGCGCCGTTGTTGAGCTGCGGCGACGCGAGGCGCGCATGCGAGTTGTCGGGGATGACCGGGTTGCCGTCCTTGTCGGCCGCGTCGAGGTCGAGCGGCTCGAACTCGTTCTTCTGGCCGAGCGGCGCGCCGCTGTACTTGTGGCGGCCGACCACCTGCTCCTGGAAGCCGAGCTCCGTGTTGTCCCAGTGTTCGAGCGTGATGCGGATCCGGCGCACGACCGTGTAGGTGCCGCCGTTCATCCATGCGGGGCCTTCATCGCCGGCCCACACGAATTCGTTCATCGCGGCCGGATCGGACATCGGCGGATTCATCGTGCCGTCCTTGAAGCCCATCAGGTTGCGCGGCGTCTCGCCGGGCTTGCCCGACGTGAAGCCGGCCTGGCCCCAGCGCATCTGCGTCGTCTTCGCGCCGAGGCGCACGAGCTGGCGCACCGCGTGGAATGCAACCTGCGCGTCGTCCGCGCACGCCTGGATGAACAGGTCGCCGCCGGTCTTCTCGGGCAGCAACTGATCGCCGTTGAAGCGCGGCAGGTCGACGAGCGCGGCGGGGCGCTGCTTCGCGAGGCCGTAGCGGTCCTTGCCCGCGAGCGCGAACAGGCCGGGCCCGAAGCCGAACGTGATCGTCAGGCGCGCGGGGCCGAGGCCGAGTGCGTCACCGCCATCGGCCGGCGCGACTTCGTCGTTGCCCGTCGCGGCGAGCGGCAGCGCGGTGTCGCCGCGCGTCATGCGCGCGGCGGCGTCGGTCCAGGTCTTCAGCAGCGCGATGACCTCCGCGCGCTGGGCCGTCGTCAGGTCGAGCGCCGCGAAATACGCATGACGCTGCTGCGGCGTCGAGATGCCGCTCTGGTGCTTGCCGTAGAACGGTTCGACGCCGTCGTGCGCGGCGGCGGGTGCAGGTGCGGCGGCGGGGGCGTCCGCGGCCTTCGCGGCCGGCATCGACGCCGCCGCGAGGCCGGCGGCCACCGCGGCGCCGCCTGCCTTGAGGAAGCCGCGTCGCGCGGGGCGTGGCGGCCGGTTGAGATCGTCTGCCATGGCTGGCTCCGTTACTTCGCGAGCAGCAGCGTGTTGACGTCGTCGGCGACGAAATAGAATCCGTCGCCTTCCGGTGTCATGACGATGCCGAACAGGTTGCCGTTGCCCGGGGGCGTTTGCGCCTTGTCGGTATTGATCCAGCGCGCGTAGATCTGCTTGCCGGCGACCGGGTCGATTTCGACGACCTGGCCGTTCAGCGCGTTGGTCGCGAGCAGGTGGCCGTTCGGCGCGGTCGTCAGTGCGAGCGGGCGGTGCAGGAAACCGTCGGCGGTGACCTGGCGGCCGACGCCCGCGCTGGTGTCGCGCGTGAGCGGGTCGTCGATCTCGACGATGCGGTTGCCGATCGCGTCCGACACGTACAGCTTCTTCTGGTCGGCGGACAGTGCGAGGCCGGTCGGGCCGACCAGGAACACGCCCTTGTCGGCCTGCGCGCCGAGGCCGCTCGCGACCACCGTTTCCTGCTTGATGACCGGCGGCTTGCCGGCCGGCACTTCGAGGTCCAGGCGCAGCACGGTTGCCTGCTTGTAGACGGGCGGCGTGCCGTCGGCGCCGCCGACGCCGAAGCCGGCCATGCTGATGAACAGCGTCGCGCTGTCGCCGCGGTCGACCACGGCCATGTTGCCCCACGGGTCGTTGATGTTCGGCGTCGACCACGTCGATGCAATCTTGCCCTGCGGATCGAGCACGATCAGGCAGCCGGCGCCCTTGGTGTTGGTCGTGCCGTCGTTGCTCGGCGTGCTGCCGACGATCACCCAGCCCGACTTCAGCATCGTCATCGCGGTCGACAGGCCGACGCCGCCCGGGCACGCCTTGAGGTCGCGCGGGATGGACGCGAACAGGCTCAGCTGCTTGGTCGACGGGCGGTAGTTGACGATCGTGCTGCCGGTGCCCTGCAGGTTCGCGGCGTTGTTGAAGTTGTCGACGAGCACGTCGCCGGCCTGGATCGAGCCGGCCGACACCGGCGCGATCGCGATCGCGTACGGGTTCTGGTCGCCGTTGTCCGGCACCGTGTTGACGAGCGTGGTGTGGCGATGCACCGTCTCGAGAAAACCTTGCGGCTCGGCGAATGCGCCGGCGGCAGCCGTCAGCGCGGCGGCGGCCAGTGCGCCCGTCGCGAGGCGGCGAAGCAGGGCGGATTGGATCATGTGACTCTCCTGGGGAGCGCGCCGTCCGGGCGGCGCGCGAAAATGGGCGACAGGTGCGGGTGGTGCGGGCGCGACGCTCAGAACGTGATCGTCGTCCGCGCGCCGAGCACGAACGTGTTGCGCAGCGGCTGGGTCGCGTCGGTCGGGTTCTGTCCGGCGCCGGCGTTGAACGTGTACTGCGCGTCGGCCTGGATCACCCACCACGGGTTGACCTGGTACTGGTAGGTCGCTTCGAGCGTCGTCTCGCGGGTGCGCACGCCGTACGGGCCGGTCGCGAACGACTGCGCGGTCTGGTCGAGGTCGGTCGTGTGGCTGCCGATCTGGATGTACGTGACGCCGAGGCCGATGCTGTCGTTGTCGCGGCCCTCGAACGGCCCCTTCAGCACGATGCCTGCGTTGGCCGAGAGGCTCACCAGGTTGCGGTCGCCCGGCGCGCCCATCACGCGCGCGAACACGCCGAGGCTTTTCGCGCCGGTCGGGTCGGGGCGCCAGACCATCTGGTCGACCACCGCGTAGAAGCTGTAGTTGCCGCGGTGCTGCTGCGCAATGCCGTTCGACAAGGGATTCGCGAGCGACAGCCCGTCGGTGCCGACGTTCTGGTCGGGGAACTGGCCGTTGTGATACCAGAAGCCGATCTTGTAGGTCCCCGGCAGCCCGTTCGAGTTGCCGGTATCCATTTCACCGTCGGCCGGCTGGTTCAGCGCGTACTGCAGCTCGCCGATATAGAGCGCGCCGTTGTGCAGGTTGAAGTTCGTGCCGCTCAGGTTGTTCGGGTTGTTGCCGAGCGGATCGCCGTCGAACACGCCCGCGAGCGCGGTGAGCTTCGGCGTGATCTGCGCGCGCAAGCGTACGCCGAGGTCCGCCAGCGGGTAGGCGGGGCCGCCGTTGGGCAGGTCGTACGAAGGCAGCCCGGGCCAGCCGAACATCGTGTTGACGAAAATGTTCGCATACGTGCTGACGATGAATTCCTGGTCCAGGCTCTGCTGGCCGATCTTCACGTCGACGCGCTTGTCGAGGAACGACTGCTGGTACCACAGCTCCCACAGGCGCGTCGTGTCCTGCGCTTCGATGCCGCTCGCGGTGTTGAGCGTGCCGAGGTTCCGCGTGCTGAGGTTGGTGCCGTGGATCTGCAGCGCGCTGACGTTGAACGTGCCGCCGGGCAGGCCGATCGCCTTCTGCGTGTCGACCGTCAACGTCGCCGTCGTCAGCCCGTCGTACGTGCCGCCGCGGTTCAGGCCGCCGCGCAGGTTCGAGAGGTATTCGCTGGTTTCGGTAATCTGCAGCGTCGCCCCGTACTTGCCGAGCCACGGGCGGATGCCGCCCATGTCGCCGAGCAGGTTCTGGCGGGTCCAGATGCCGCTCCACATGTCGGTCGGCTTGGCCTGGATCGCCAGGTCTGCCTCGGGCGCTTCGGGTTGCGCGTCGACCGGCACGTCGGCGAACGCGGCGCCGCTTGCGAACGACGCACATGCAAGGACGGCCGCACAGGCGGCGGGGCGCATCCGGGCGCGGATGCTGTCTCCCTGGAACGACGCAAACTTCATATCAAATCCCTGGCTCTATTTAGTGTGGATTCCTGCTCGTCAGCCGCTGTCCGGACGCTCGGCACCGATTGGCGAGAGCATTGGGAAAAGCGCAACGCGGCGCATCGTAGGAGTGTCAAATGCTAAAGTCAATGTAAACGAGAATGATTCGCATTAAATTACTGAATGTAATGGATCGGCTTACAGACATGGTGCGCCGCCTGCTTGATGAATAGGAAAATCGTAAATATCGTCGTAATGAAAATGAATGCTTGCATGCAACCGGCTGTTTCGCGGTAGGCGATGCAGATGCCGTCCGACACGCGTCATATGGCGCATTCCAGCGCATGCAATCGACATCGTTACCCGATTCATTATGCGATGTCGCCCGCCGAAAGAACTCCGTGCTTTCCATGTGTCCGGACGGGGGCGCGCGACGTTCGCGAGCGACGCGGGCCTGCCGGCCGGGCTGGCGGGCGTTTCTCAGGGTTCACGTTGAAAGGGTTTTCGTTGTTTTCGTGCACGGCTCCGACGACGGTTGTCGAGACTCGTTCAAATTCGGATGGACCCCGTCGTTGAGACGAGGCTTAAGGGCGAGGCGTGCTTCCATCGTAGCGCCGGGAGGGCGTTTAATTTCGAACGGTCGGTTCTCGTGGGCCGATGCCCCCGAATGCCGAACGCTGAAAATGATCCGTCTTCCTGAATGTGACAATCGTTCAGATCTCGCCGTGTGTGGACGCGTACCATCGTTGTTGCTCCGTCACTGGAGCACTTCCCCTCGGATTTGACGCCAAGCCCACGCTTGGCCTTTTTCCTGATCGAGGTTTTTTGCGGGGCAGGATGCTTTCGGACGGCATCCGGTCAAGCCCGATCTCTGGACGGCATTGAGGCGGTAGTGGATATCCAGCGTCCATATCCCGGGTCCGAGTTGCGCTGCGGAACGTTCGCTGATGTGGACTGCTGATCGGGGTTGCTGTGGAATCGAATCTTGAAGATATCCAGTTGTGCTACGACAAGGCCATCGAGGCTTATAACGCTGGCCAGCCTGAACTCGCGCTTCGGTTGATTGAAGACGTTCTGAAGGAGTACCCGTCAAGCGGTGATGTCCTGCATCTGAGAGGGCTGATCGCTTTGTCGTTGGGTAAAGCCGAGGAGGCCGAGGACTGGTTCAAGCGGGCTATTGACGTCTCTCCCGACGCCATCTTCTACAACAGCCTGAGCGTGGCGCAAACGCGATTGAAGGCATTTCCGCAGGCGGTAGCAAGCGCGCGGAGCGGTCTGGCGCTTGCCGAAGATCGTCAGCCGGATCTGGACACTTCGAAGCTGCTGTATAACCTGTTTATGGCCCTGGATCTGGATGACAGGCCGGAAGACGCCCGCGATATTTGTCGACGCACGATCGAACGCTATCCAGCGCGTCCGGATGGCCATAGCAATTTGGGCGTGTGTTTCTACCAGTTAGGAAAAATCGATCTGGCGATAAATGCGTATCGTCAAGCAATCAAGTTGAATCCAAACCATCTCGTAGCTCACGCCAATCTCGGATTTGCATTGCTTTGCACCGGCGACTACGGGGAAGCCTGGCCACATTTCGAACACCGATGGGCAACCCTTCGAGTGGACGATGCGCCCCCAGGGATCAAGCCTCCCGCGATGCCGATCCGTCGGTGGCTGGGGCAAGAGTTGCCGCCAGGTGAAAACCGCCTGCTCGTTTTGGCCGAGCAGGGCTTGGGCGATACGCTGCAATTTTGCCGATATCTCGAAATGGCGCTCGGACATTTCACGGCAGTTGGATTCATATGCCCGGAACCGTTGCGCCGGTTGCTGACCGATTCACTCTGCTCCCGGTGGCCCAATCTGACGCTGCTCGAAGACAAGCCATTCAACGCGCTTCGATGGGACTGGTATTGCCCGCTCCTGTCGCTGCCCATGGCGTTCGGAACGCGAGTAGACAATATTCCCGCCGACTTGCCATATTTGTACGCCGATCGGCGACGGTCGCGAAAATGGTCGTCGAAAGTGGCGACGTTGCAGCCAGCTACCTTGCCACGCATCGGGGTGGTCTGGGCGGGAGGGCATTTGGCCATGGCCGAAGATCGCCGGCGCAGTATCAACCTGGAGACGATGGCGCCATTGCTCGCGTGGCCCGGTGCGCACTGGATCAGTCTGCAGAAGGCAGATGACATTTCGAAAGCGCTGCCCCGCGAGAAGTATCCACATGTCGTCGACTGGATGCACGAGGTGAGGGATTTTGCCGATACTGCGGCGCTCATCGACGCACTGGATCTTGTCATTTCAGTAGACACCTCGGTCGCTCATCTTGCTGCAGCCATGGGTAAGCGCGTTTGGTTACTGAACCGATACTCGGGCTGCTGGCGCTGGTTGCGCAATACTGAAGATAGTCCTTGGTATCCCGGCATGCGAATCTTTACTCAAACCACGCGCGGAAACTGGACCGAGGTAATCGAGCGCGTCTTGTCTGAACTGGAATTCAATGCTGCGGCTTTGTCGGCCGAGAGGGTGTGTCGGCGCGACTAGTCGACCAAGTGGAGCAGGTGGAACCGTCTGCTGGGCCACTCCGGCCGGCGGCTTTCGGGTATTTCAGGCGACCGTTTCTGGCAACGCAAACGCTGAATTGTCGAGTGTCCGCTCCAATCTGACGATGCTTCGGTAGCTGGGTCGAAGTCGAATTCTTTGAATATTAATATGTATTACTGATGAATAGAGTGGTGGAAAATTGAAGCCGGCATCTTCGCCGAAGATCAACGAAGAACCTCTTTGTGGGCAACCAGCGATATCGCCGCAGATGCGTTCAGGGATCGCCGAAAGGCTCGGTTTGCGATCGGGACTCGAGATAACCGACGACCGATGCGCCCAGTCGTGCCAACGGCAACTTCATCGCGATCGACGGTATCCAGGGCGACGCGACGGTCACCTGGACGCATTCCGTGGCCGGTCGTCGGGCGATCGAATCGCGTCGGGCTTTCCGGGTGTGATTCGAGCGTCCGTGCACGCTCGCCCGTGCGGCTCGATTGGTGCATTCGATTAAACGATGCAGTGGGGCGCGGAAATGAATAAGGCAATGCTCGGGATGTGCGGTCTTCTGATCTGCGGGCTTGTCGTGACGCTGGTGGTTGTCCTCGAAACGGTACCGAAACCGCGGGCGAAAATCACGCAGGTCGCGGCCAAGCCGGTGAAGGTGAGGTGAGGGTGCGTGTTCTGTTGACATTGTGGGGGAGCGCGATTGCGCTGGCCGTTTGCGTGGCCTGGCTGGCCGATCGCCCCAAACATGGTGAGCCCATGCCACTTGCGTCCCGACTGATTCAAGGCTCGACGAAGCCGATCGTCAGGTCGCCAGGCGAGCAGGCTCGGTAACGGCGGTTCGTGCAGTCTCCCGTGCCGGTCACGATCGCACCGATGCCGGAAACGACGTTCCGATGTGAGGTTGAAAAGTGCAACATTCCCTGTATCGAATTCTGAGCGTCACGGCGCTCGCCTGGAAATTGGCGCTACCAGCAGAGAGGGAACCCATGGTCAGCGGCGCGTCGATCACTGATGCCGGCTGCCGTATCGTGCAAACAGCACATGGTTTGCGTGGCGGTCAGGGTGACGCCATTTCCTGACTGCAAGCCCTCGGTGTTCACCCGCCAGGAACGAAGCCCGACCGCTCCCCCGGTCACGTAGGCCTGTCTTTGGCGCGGGTAACGGCAGTCGCTATTCAGCATCGCGCGTGTGGTTGGGATCGAGCAACTCCAGCCGATATCCGTGATTGTAGACAGCGCGCAGTCGAACACCATTTTCGGGGCCGATTCGCAACTTCGATCGCACGCGATAGATATGCGTATCGAGCGTTCGAGAAATATGGTCGCTATGGCGTCCCCATATCGACTTGATCAATGTTTCTCTTGGCATCGCGCGACCACAGTTTTGAAACAGGGCGACGGCGACGTTGAATTCCCTCGATGTCAGTTTGATCGGCTCATCGCTCAAGAATACGGTTTCCGTCAAGAGGTCCAGACGATAACGACCAATGCTGATCGATGTTGGCGTTGAGTTGACTGGATAGGCCCGCCGCAGGAGTGCGCGTACTCTTGCGATCAGTTCATGGCGACGAACCGGCTTGACCATATAGTCGTCGGCACCTGCATCAAGCGCGATGACAAGCTGCTCCTCGAGCACTCGATTCGTCAGGAACAACACGGGGAGATCCCTGCCCACTCGCCCACGAATCCAGGCGAGGACTTCCAGCCCGGAAATATCCGGCAGGTTCCAGTCGAGCACAACCAGATTGAAGGTGTCGGTTTCGAGGAGGCGTATGGCTTCTGCACCCCGAGTGGCGCCTCGGACATCGAATCCTTCTGCGATCAGGGAATCGCGGATGAACGCCGCCTGTGCTGGCTCGTCGTCAACGGCAAGAATCTTCATTGGCACCATTTCTATCGTGTTGTTTAAATCCGGGAATACCCTCGTGCAAGGGGTGGTTTGGAGGCCGGATTTAATTGAAAGTAAGTTGAGACGATATGCCTGGGCGTCGTGTGCCTGGATGGCATGATTGATTTGCCAAATAGAGTGGCATTTTTTGGCTGTTTTTTTGTCAACTTTTCTGAACGGAATAAATTATGGGGCGTGATTGATTCGTGACAAATGTTGTCAATTGAAATTCGACCTCCATATAGCATGCTTCATGTGGATTGCTGAAGCGGGTGCGATTTCCTTTCCGGATTGTTTTCCGGCTGAATGGTTCGTATGACGAAATTGTCACAGGTAATTCGCCGTTGATGGCGTTGAAATATTCGGAAATATTTGGCGGCTGATAGCGATGGACAGGTGGGTGACGAGCTGTTGTCAGCTTGTCGTCTCGACCTGGGTCTATTTCCAAGAGTGGCGAGACGTGATTACCCAAATGCGTAACCTGGAGTCGTATCGGCGGTATTTGGAGAAAAGGGCGAAGCTGGAGTCGCAGATTGCTGAGGAGCGACGAGCGGCTGCGGAAGCAATTTTGCTGGAGATCAGGTATTGCGTTCGCGAGTTCGGTTTTTCCCCTGAGGATATTTTCGCGGTCGATGTTCTGCGTCGTTCGACCAAACGGCGACCCCGTTATTTCGATCCCGTCAGCGGAGCGACGTGGTCAGGGGTGGGTCGTACGCCCGAATGGATTCGCGATAAAGATCGCAAGCAGTTTGAGATATCAAATTTCGAGCGTGAGGATTGAGGTATTTGATCTTTGCATTTAAGTGAAGATTGGGTGTTTTGTGTGCCGAGGCGTTTCCGTGGTTTGCGAAATCGGGTATCAGACTCCGTGACGCTGTCGATCACCCGTATCAGGGGATATGGGCGCGGGCAGCGGCATCTGTTGATGCTGACGGTCGGTATGCAATTGGGCTGCATGCTCTGAGGGGCGAGATGATCGCGGTGGCCGTGCGTACGGCCTTAATCGAAACGTCTATGCGTGAGCAAATCGCCGGGTACATCCCGGTTGACTTCGATCCGTTGCGGTCCAGGAATTTCGATAAGCCGAGCGTAGCGCTCAACAGGGAGGGCTTTATGGTCAGACACAACAGGATGTTGCACAAAGAACGCGACCAACAGGTATGTGTCGCGGAGCAGGTCAGTCTCGACAAGCTATAGCGGGCCGTGCATGACGTCCCAATCCGCCGGTTCCATTTCCACGGCCGGCCTTTGCGGATCGTCGTAGGTTCAGCGTAGCGGGTTCTCGGGAGGCATGCGTCAAGAAATCGAACGGTACGAACTACCGACGCATTGTTCCTGTCGCTCCAGACCAGGGCGCGAACGCATTGATCTGCGTCACTCATGTACGGACAACATCACCGGCCTCAACGTCGTCCGCTTCATTGGCGATTTGCTCGCGGAGGATGATGAGAGTCCAGCCGTGATCGCGATCGATCACGGCAATGACGAAGCGGCGGGAAGCCAGTCGATGTCAATTGATAAGGTTTCCTGACTATAAGCGTGAAAAAAGCACCAGGCCAAAAAGTTCGAGATCGTGTGGCGACACTTTAAATATGGATGGTGACGCTTCACCCCACGAACCACGAGAGCCATTGACGCTCGGCATGCCAATCCGATGATCGGAGAGGGCGTCAAATTCGGAATAAGTAATATCGGATACCTAATTACCATGAATAAAATTTATCGAAGCATATGGAATGAGGCGCTGGGTGTGTGGGTGGCAGCGTCCGAGCTGACGAACGCGCGCGGTAAGGCTTCCAGGAGCGGTTGCGAGCAGGGAAGTGTGAATTCGTT
Organism: Burkholderia sp. MSh2; assembly: GCF_000731655.1. Taxonomy (NCBI): domain Bacteria; kingdom Pseudomonadati; phylum Pseudomonadota; class Betaproteobacteria; order Burkholderiales; family Burkholderiaceae; genus Burkholderia; species Burkholderia sp. MSh2. Next base: position 15,808 of record NZ_JPGM01000104.1, read on the forward strand.
TGGCCAGAGCGTATTTGGTGTACCGACGATGCGGCTTAGGCAGGGTGTTCTGGGATTCCTGGCCGTGGCAGGAATCTTGACTACAGGAGTGTTGCCCACTGTGGCGTGGGCGGGTGACATCGGAAATTGTAGCGGTAACTCATCGAGCTCGGCGGGTTTCGGTGGGACGTCCACTAGCGTCGCGCAAGGTAGTTGGACCGCGTTTGAGGGGAACTGCGGAACCGGGACCGGGGTAATTATCTCGGAGAATCCGAGTGCTAGCGGCGGTGTATCTGGTTCCAGTGCCTATATGTGGATCGGGGGGACCGGAAATAATCCCGCCGGTGCGATTACTCTGTACGGCCCAAGCGGCATAACGCTGAACGCTGGTACGAGCGGCACTATTAACCTGAAAAACACGACGTCGCTGAACAACAACAAGATCACGAATTTGGCGCCGGGTACGAATCCGACGGATGCGGTGAATTTTTCCCAATTGACCTCGTTGTCCACGTCGACGTCAACGGGCCTGGCGTCGGATGTTAGCTCGATCGCGTCGTTGTCGACGTCGACGTCGACAGGTTTGTCGTCGGCCAGCAGTTCGATCACGTCGTTGTCGACGTCGACCTCGACGGGGCTGTCGTCGGCCACCAGCTCGATCACGTCGTTGTCGACGTCGACGTCCACGGGTCTGTCGTCAGCCACCAGCTCGATCACGTCGCTGTCGACGTCGACCTCGACCGGCCTGTCGTCGGCCAATAGTTCGATTACTTCGCTGTCGACCGGTCTGTCGTCGACCAATAGCTCGGTTACGTCGCTGTCCACGTCCACGTCGACGGGGCTGTCGTCGGCGAACAGCTCGATCACGTCGCTGTCGACGTCGACCTCGACCGGCCTGTCGTCGGCCAATAGTTCGATTACCTCGCTGTCGACCGGCCTTTCGTCGACCAATAGCTCGGTTACGTCGCTGTCGACGTCCACGTCGACGGGGCTGTCGTCGGCGAATAGCTCGGTTACCTCGCTGTCGACATCCACGTCGACTGGACTCTCGTCGGCGAATAGCTCGATTACGTCGCTGTCGACGTCGACCTCAACCGGCCTGTCGTCAGCCAACAGTTCGATTACTTCGCTGTCGACCGGCCTTTCGTCGACCAATAGCTCGGTTACGTCGCTGTCGACGTCCACGTCGACGGGTCTGTCGTCGGCGAACAGCTCGATTACGTCGCTGTCGACGTCGACCTCGACCGGCCTGTCGTCGGCGAACAGTTCGATCACCTCGCTGTCCACATCCACGTCGACTGGACTCTCGTCGGCGAATAGCTCGATTACGTCGCTGTCGACGTCGACCTCAACCGGCCTTTCATCGGCCAATAGTTCGATTACATCGCTGTCGACCGGCCTTTCGTCGACCAATAGCTCGGTTACGTCGCTCTCCACGTCCACGTCGACGGGTCTGTCGTCGGCGAACAGCTCGATTACGTCGCTGTCGACGTCGACTTCGACCGGCCTTTCGTCGACCAATAGCTCGGTTACCTCGCTGTCGACGTCTACGTCGACGGGTCTGTCGTCAGCGAACAGCTCGATCACGTCGCTGTCGACGTCTACGTCGACCGGCCTGTCGTCGGCGAACAGTTCGATCACCTCGCTGTCCACGTCCACGTCGACCGCTCTGTCGTCAACCAATAGCTCGGTTACGTCGCTGTCGACGTCGACCTCGACTGGGCTGTCGTCGGCCACCAGCTCGATCACGTCGCTGTCGACCTCGACCTCGACGGCGATCAATGCAGCGAAGACGCATTACTACAGCGTCAACGACGGTGGCACGCAGCAGGCCAACTACAACAACGACGGCGCCACGGGCACCAACGCCCTTGCTGCCGGCGTGAACGCCAGCGCGGCGGGCACGAGCAGCGTCGCGGTCGGCGACACCGCGAACGCGAAGGCGAACGGCACGGTGGCAATCGGTCAGAACGCCGTGGCCAACAACGCGGGCGATGTCGCGCTCGGCAGCGGCTCGACGACGTCAGCGCCGAACCCGACGCCGACTGGTACGGTCGGTGGCGTCACCGCGACATTTGCGGGTGGTAATCCGACCAGCGTGGTCAGCGTCGGCGCACCGGGCCAGGAACGTCAGGTCACCAACGTCGCAGCCGGTCAGATCACCGCAACGAGCACCGACGCGATCAACGGTTCGCAGCTGTATGCGACCAATTCGATCGTCGACTCGCTGTCGACCACGGTTTCGTCGTCGAGCGGTGCGATCGCGTCGTTGTCGACAGGCCTGAGCTCGACCAGCAACTCGATCAACTCACTGTCGACCTCGACTTCGACGGGTCTGTCGTCGGCCAACAGCTCGATCGGCTCGCTGTCGACCTCGACCTCGACGGGCCTGTCGTCGGCGAACAGTTCGATCGGCTCGCTGTCGACCTCTACATCGACGGGTCTGTCGTCGGCGAACAGCTCGATCGGCTCGCTGTCGACGTCGACCTCGACGGGCCTGTCGTCGGCGAACAGCTCGATCGGCTCGCTGTCGACGTCGACCTCGACGGGCCTCTCGTCGGCGAACAGCTCGGTCACGTCGCTGTCGACGTCGACGTCGACGGGCCTCTCGTCGGCGAACAGTTCGATCACCTCGTTGTCGACCGGCCTTTCGTCGACCGATAGCTCGGT
>NZ_JPGM01000105.1:0-17529 GCF_000731655.1 Burkholderia sp. MSh2
GTGCACGCTCAGACGTGCAGCAGCAGATGGCGGCGTTCCCACGAGCTGATCACGCGGAAGAACGCTTCGTATTCGGTTTCCTTCAGCGCGAAATACGCCTTCAGGAATTTCTGGCCGAGGATCTCGCCGAGCGGCTCGCACGCGGCCATCAGCGTCAGACCTTCCTCGAGGTTGCGCGGCAACTGGTACGGCAGGTCGTAGCCGTCGCTGACGAGCGGCTCGGTCGGCTCCAGGCGTTGCGTCATGCCGAGGTAGCCGGCCGCGAGGGTCGCGGCGAGCGCGAGGTACGGGTTGCAGTCGACGCCCGGAATGCGGTTCTCGATCCGGCGCGCGGCCGGCCCCGAGTGCGGGATGCGGAAGCCCACCGTGCGATTGTCGTAGCCCCACTGCACGTTGATCGGCGCGGCCATGAAGCGCGACAGCCGGCGGTACGAGTTGATGTACGGCGCGAAGATCGGCATCAGCGCGGGCGTGTACTTCTGCAGCCCCGCGAGATAGTTGTAGAACATCGACGTCGCGCCGCCGGTTTCCTGCGACGTGAACAGGTTCTGGCCGGTTTCCTCGTCGACGATGCTCTGGTGCACGTGCATCGCCGAACCCGGTTCGTCCTCCATCGGCTTGGCCATGAATGTCGCGTACATGTTGTGGCGCAGCGCGGCCTCGCGCACCGTGCGCTTGAACAGGAACACCTGGTCGGCCAGCGACAGCGCGTCGCCGTGCATGAAGTTGATCTCCATCTGCGCGGCGCCGACTTCATGGATCAGCGTGTCGATGTCGAGGTTCTGTGCTTCGCAGTACTCGTAGATATCCTCGAACAGCGGGTCGAACTCGTTGACGGCCTCGATCGAATACGACTGGCGGCCCGTTTCGGGGCGGCCCGTGCGGCCGACCGGCGGACGCAGCGGCAGATCCGGGTCCTTGTTCATGTCGACCAGGTAGAACTCGAGCTCCGGTGCGACCACGGGCTTCCAGCCCTTCGCCTTGTACAGGTCGAGCACGCGGCGCAGCACGTAGCGCGGCGAGATCTCGACCGGCGAGCCGTCGAAGTGCACGCAGTCGTGAATCACCTGCGCGGTCGGGTCGATGGCCCACGGGATCAGGCGGATCGTCGACGCGTCGGGTACGCACACCATGTCGGGGTCGGTCACGCCGGTCAGCGAGCCGTCTTCCGGATATTCGCCGGTGACGGTCTGCACCATCACGGCTTGCGGCAGGCGCATCGATTCGCCGGACGTGAACTTGTTGCGGGGCGTGATCTTGCCGCGCGCGATGCCGGCCATGTCGGGGATGATCGCTTCGATCTCGGTGATCCGGTGCTGCTTCAGAAAGTCTTCGATGTCGTGCATGTCTGTTCTCGTTGGATGGGTCGGCGCGCTCACGCGAGCGCGGCGGCGGCCATGGCGCGCGTGCGGGCGGCGCGGCGGGCGCGGCAGGCATCGCCGAAGGCGCGGAAGATCGCGCTCGACAGCGGGTCCTGCGCATGCTTCCACTCCGGATGCCACTGCACGGCAAGGGCGAAAGCCGGTGCATCGACGACGCTCACGGCCTCGATCAGGCCGTCCGGCGCGACGGCCTCGACGGCGAGGCCGGAGCCGAGCTGCGCGATGCCCTGCTTGTGCAGCGAATTCACGTGCACTTCGTCGCGGCCGCCGGCGAGCGCATGCAGCTTGCCGCCCGGCGTCAGGCGCACGACGTGCGCGGGGCCGTACTGCGTGTCCATCGGCGCGTCGTCGTCCTCGCGGTGATCGGCGAAGCCCGGCACGTCGTGCACGCGCTGGTGCAGCGTGCCGCCGCAGACGACGTTCAGCTCCTGGAAGCCGCGGCAGACGGCGAGCACGGGCACACCCGCGACGATCGCCGCGCGCAGCAGCGGCAGCGTGGTCGCATCGCGCGCCGGGTCGTGCTTCGTGCCGGGCGCGCTCGGTTCGCCGCCGTAGCGATGCGGCTCGACGTTCGAGTAGCTGCCGGTAAACAGCAGGCCGTCGACCGTATCGAGCACGTCGTCGACCGGCTGGCGATCGCCGAGCGCGGGCAGCACCATCGCGAGCGCGTGCGCGCCGTCGACGATCGCCGCGACGTATTTGTCGCCGACCGTATGCGACGCATGTGCGCCGATTTGCGTGTAGTCGGCGGTGATGCCGACGAGAGGTTTCCTTTCCATGACGTCAATCGGTTTCCGGAGGGCCGTTGCGTGGTCTTGCCGGCTGTGGCGAAACGCCGGCGTGCAACAGCCCCGCAGCCTGGCGCGAGGCGCAAGGCCGCTGGTGAATGGGCGCAGCGGAATGGCGTGGCGATCCGCGCTGCGCGCGACGATCAGGCCGTCGTTCGTTTCAGCGCGATACGCGACGCGGCAATGCATGCGCGAACGCGTGCCGTCACCGCATGGACGATGCGGTTGGCAAATCGGCGGATGAAACGAACGACGTGAAGAAAGGAGAGGCGCTACGGCAGCAGCGACGCCACTTCGTCGGTATCGACGGCAACGAAGGCGCGTGCGGAAACAGCGTTGTGACGTCGGACGGAACGACGGGACAGGATGGTGTAGATCGACAGGTGAAGCAGGCGAGGACTATGCCAGCCGCAACTGCCGTCGTCGGAAGCGGGCGCCGCGCTGCGCAAACTTCGCACATCGCCTCGATCCCACCTCACCAGAGGGCCACGGACTCTCACGATTACACTCGACTGGTTGTTGAAAGTATTGAACACCCGATCGTTTCAGCGCGCTGGGCGTTTAAAATAATCAAGGTGCCGGTTACGCGTTATTTACATTGATGGGCATCAATTTTGCGCTGCAATAACGTTTTTTGCTGCCCATGAAAGCTTGATGACGCTAACCTGAGAGCCAGCATATACGAGCCAAAAACGGCGTCAAATGTTTTTTAAAGGTGTTGCATCAGGGCTTTCCCGAGCAGTGCGAATAAAAGATTCTTAACGGGAATGGTTGACCTGGCGTTCATTATTTCGAACGCCTTTCAGGGTTTTCCCCGCTGATGAGCGGCATAAAGTGATTAGAATATTCAACGGCTGTCCACCGCGTCGTTTCACTTTGTCATCGCACTTATCGTGTCCGAAACCGAATCGATGTCCACCGAAGTAGCCGAGCGCCTGCGTTTCGTACGCAACAAGCATGGCCTGTCGCAACGCGAACTCGCGAAGCGGGCCGGCGTGACCAACGGCACGATCTCGCTGATCGAACAGGGGCGCGTGAGCCCGTCGGTCGGCTCGCTGAAGAAACTGCTCGAATGCATCCCGATGAGTCTCGCGGAGTTCTTCACGTTCGAGCTCGTCGAATCGCGGTCGGTCGTGTCGCGTCGCGACGAAATGCCGAACCTCGGCAACGACACGCTGGCGTTTCACCTGGTCGGCGCGAGCGTGAAGGATCGCAACATGTGCATCCTGCGCGAGATCTACCAGCCATATGCCGATACGGGCCCCGAGATGCTCGTGCACGCGGGGCACGAAGGCGGCGTCGTCGTGTCGGGGCGGCTCGAGCTGACCGTCGACGGCGCGACGTGGCTGCTCGACCCGGGAGACGGCTACTACTTCGAAAGCCGTTTGCCGCACCGTTTTCGCAATCCCAGCGCGGAACTGATCTGCGAGGTCGTGTCGGCCAATTCGCCGGCGACCTTCTGAGCTTCCGGCCGCGCGTCACCGCATTCGCTGCCGGCCGGCCGCGCGCCACGCGCGCGGCGCGCCGCGTCGCGAATGCCTAAAAACTGAGGCATCCTGATGAACAAGTTGACTTTGGCTGACTGGCAGGACAAGGCGGCGTCGCTCGAGATCGAAGGGCGCGCATTCATCGACGGCGCGTTGCGCGACGCGCAGGGCGGCAGGACATTCGACTGCGTGAGCCCGATCGACGGCCGCGTGCTGGCGAAGGTCGCCGAGTGCGGCGAGGCCGACGTGAACGCGGCCGTCGCGGCCGCGCGCCGCGCCTTCGACGCGGGCGTGTGGGCCGGCCTGAACCCGCGTGCCCGCAAGACCGTGCTGTTGCGCTGGGCCGGGCTGATGCGCGCCCACCTCGACGAGCTGGCCCTGCTCGAGACGCTCGATGCCGGCAAGCCGATCGGCGACACGACGACGGTCGACGTGCCGGGCGCCGCGTACTGCGTCGAATGGTTCGCGGAGGCGATCGACAAGGTGGGCGGCGAAGTGGCGCCCGCCGATCATCATCTCGTCGGCCTCGTCACGCGCGAGCCGGTCGGCGTGGTGGCGGCCGTCGTGCCGTGGAACTTCCCGATCCTGATGGCCGCGTGGAAATTCGGCCCCGCGCTCGCGGCCGGCAACAGCGTGGTGCTGAAGCCGTCCGAGAAATCGCCGCTGACCGCGATTCGCGTCGCGCAGCTGGCGTACGAAGCCGGCATTCCGGCCGGCGTGTTCAACGTCGTACCGGGCGCGGGCGAGCCCGGCAAGCTGCTCGCGCTGCATCGCGACGTCGATTGCATCGCGTTTACGGGTTCGACGGCGGTCGGCAAGCTGATCATGCAGTATGCGGCGCAGTCGAACCTGAAGCGGGCGTGGCTCGAACTCGGCGGCAAGTCGCCGAACATCGTGCTGCCCGATTGCCCCGATCTCGACCGCGCCGCGCAGGCCGCGGCCGGCGCGATCTTCTACAACATGGGCGAGATGTGCACGGCCGGATCGCGGCTGCTCGTGCATCGCGACATCAAGGACGCGTTCATCGAGAAGCTCGTCGCGGCCGCGCGCGCGTACGTACCGGGCAATCCGCTCGATCCGTCGGTGTCGATGGGGGCGATCGTCGACGGCATTCAGCTCGAGCGGGTGCTCGGCTATATCGAGGCCGGCCGCGGCGAAGGCCGGCTGGTCACGGGCGGCGCACGCGTGAAGGAGGAGACGGGCGGCTTCTACGTCGAGCCGACCGTGTTCGAGGTGAAGCCCGATGCGAAGATCGCGCGCGAGGAGATCTTCGGGCCGGTGCTGTCGGTGATCGTGTTCGACGACGTCGACGAAGCCGTGCGGATCGCGAACGATACCGAATACGGGCTGGCCGCGGCCGTGTGGACGTCGAACCTGACCACCGCGCACGACGTGTCGCGCCGGCTGCGCGCGGGCACCGTGTGGGTGAACTGCTACGACGAGGGCGGCGACATGAACTTCCCGTTCGGCGGCTACAAGCAGTCGGGCAACGGCCGCGACAAGTCGCTGCACGCGCTCGAGAAGTACACGGAACTGAAATCGACGCTGATCCGGCTGCGCTGACGCGCGGCCGGGCGCGGGCCCGCCGCCGTCGGGCGGCGGCCCCGCGGCGGCGTTACGCGGCGCGCAGCGCGGGGTGGAAGCCGGCGGCTTCGATGATCGACTGCACGCGCTCGGCGCCTTGCGCCGATTCGACCCTGACGATTTTCGCCGCGACGTCGATGTCGAGCTTCGCGGCGGGATCGGCGGCCGTTACCGCACGCGTGATCGCGTTGGCGCAGCCGCCGCAGGTCATGTCCTGGACTTCGAATTCCATCGTGTTCTCCTGAGTTGACGATTGACGAGCCCCGCCAGCATGAAGCTTGCCAGGGTGGGAAGGTCAAGTGCGTTCATGCGGATATGGACATATTCGCATGGTGGCGGGATGGGCGGGGAAGCCGCCCGGCGCCGCCGGTCGCCCTGCGAGGGCGGGAACCGGCCCGAAGGGGCGGCGGGCCGGCTGCTGCTGCGCCCGGGCGGTGGTTCAGCTGTGGCTGTCGATCCACGCGCGGGCCCATTCGAGCCCCGCTTCGCGGGCGTCGTCCTCGGTGTCGAACACGCCGAGCACGCCCGACGCCTCGACCAGCCGGTTGTTCTGCGTGATCGTGCCGCTCCCCGCGAAGCGTTCGGGTTGCAGGATCTCGTCCTGCTGCAGGATCGCGTGGCCCCAGATCTGGTAGCCGCGGTAGGTCTGTGCTTCCATTATCGAGTCACCTCCGCGGAACGGTTGCGTGTGCCGACCCGCAGCACATTGCCGTCCGGCGTGTATTGACGCGGGATGTCGGAGAAATTGAGCGCGTGCTGCGCGTCGGGCGCAGCCGGCTGCATCACCGTGAGACGGCCCGGCGCGGGCTGCGCGACGGGGCGCGGGGCGGGCGGCGTGTCGGGCGCGGCGGCGGGTGCGCGGGGCGCGGCCTTCACGGCCTGCGCGACGCGGCGCTTGTGCGGCTTCACCGCTGCCTTCGGCGTGACGCTCGCGTGCTTCTCCGCGCTTTTGCCGGCGTGCGCGTCGGCCGTCGCGCGCGCGGCCGGCGCACGGGCTGCCGGCAGCCGCGCCTCGGGCGGGTTCCAGACCTCGACGTAGTGCTCGGCCGCCCAGCCCGTCGACGCGAACGTCAGCGCCAGCAAACCGCATCCAAACAGTCTTACCATTGTTTCTCCGTCTGTCTCGCCGGCGCGCCGGACCGGCCGCGCCGGCTGGCGTCCCGCGTTACTCCACCGTCACCGATTTCGCGAGGTTCCGCGGCTTGTCGACGTCGGTGCCGCGCGCGCACGCGGTGTGGTACGCGAGCAATTGCAGCGGCACGACGTGCAGGATCGGCGACAGTTGCCCGTAGTGCTCCGGCATCCGGATCACGTGCAGGCCGTCGTCGTTGACGATCTGCGTGTCGGCATCGGCGAACACGTAGAGCTCGCCGCCGCGCGCGCGCACTTCCTGCATGTTCGACTTCAGCTTTTCGAGCAGCGTGTCGTTCGGCGCGACCGTGACGACCGGCATCGCCTCCGTGACGAGCGCGAGCGGCCCGTGCTTCAGTTCGCCGGCCGGATAGGCCTCGGCGTGGATGTACGAGATTTCCTTCAGCTTCAGCGCGCCTTCGAGCGCGATCGGGTAGTGCAGCCCGCGGCCGAGGAACAGCGCGTTTTCCTTGCGCGCGAATTCCTCCGACCACGCGATGATCTGCGGCTCCAGCACGAGCACGCTGTTCAGCGCGGCCGGCAGGTGGCGCAGCTGCTTCAGGAATTCGGCTTCCTGCGCGGCGTCGACGTGCCCGCGCAGCTTGCCGAGCGTCGCGGCCAGCACGAACAGCGCGACGAGCTGGGTCGTGAACGCCTTCGTCGACGCCACGCCGATTTCGGTGCCCGCGTGCGTCAGGAACTGCATCTCGGTCAGGCGCACCATCGCGCTCGTCGCGACGTTGCAGACGGCCAGCGTGTGCGCATGGCCGAGCGATTGCGCGTGCTTGAGCGCCGCGAGCGTATCGGCCGTCTCGCCCGACTGCGAGATCACGAGCACGAGCTGGCGCGGGTTCGGCACCGATTCGCGGTAGCGGTATTCGCTCGCGATCTCGACCTGGGTCGGGATCTTCGCGATCGATTCGAGCCAGTACTTCGCGGTGAGGCCCGAGTAGTAGCTCGTGCCGCACGCGAGGATCAGCAGGCTGTCGATGTCCGCGAACGCGGCGGGCGCGGCGTCGCCGAACAGCGTCGCATCGAACGCGTCCGTTTGCGGCACGGTGTCGCTGATCGCGCGCGGCTGCTCGAAGATTTCCTTCTGCATGAAATGGCGATACGGGCCGAGTTCGACCGCGCCGCCGTAGGCGCTCACCACGCGGACCTCGCGCTGCGCGAGCGCGCCGTGGCGGTCGACGATCTGCACGCCGTCGAGCGACAGCTCGCACACGTCGCCTTCCTCGAGGAACGTGAAGCGGTCGGTGCTGCCCGCGAGTGCCAGCGCGTCGGACGCGAGGAAATTCTCGCCGTCGCCGTGGCCGACGACGAGCGGCGACCCCTGGCGGGCGCCGACGACGGTGTGCGGCTGATCCTTGTGGATCACGGCGATCGCGTACGCGCCGTGCAACTGGCCGACCGCTTCGCGCACCGCATCGAACAGGTTGCCGCGATACAGGCTGTGCACGAGGTGCGCGATCACTTCGGTGTCGGTCTGCGACACGAAGGTGTAGCCCTTCGCGCGCAGCGCGTCGCGCAGCGACTCGAAGTTCTCGATGATGCCGTTGTGGACGAGCGCGAGCGCGTCCGACGAGAAGATCGGGTGCGCGTTGTGCGTGACGGGCGCGCCGTGCGTGGCCCAGCGCGTGTGCGCGACGCCCGTCGTGCCTTCGAGGTGCGACTCGCGCACCTGCGTGTCGAGATCGGCGACGCGTGCGACGCTGCGCGCGCGCTTCGGTGCGTCCGGCTCGAGCACGGCGACGCCGCACGAGTCGTAGCCACGGTATTCGAGGCGCCGCAGACCTTCGATCAGCACCGGAACGATATTACGCTGCGCAACTGCGCCGACAATGCCGCACATGAAATCTGCCTTCTATGTGGAGGCGGGTGCCCCAGGGCACCCGCGTGATATTAAGTTTTCTTCTTGACCGGGCGGACGTAGCCGCTTTTCGCGGTCTGGGTCTTCTCGTTCAACGCGAGCAGGCCGTCGGCCACGTCCTTCCAGATCGTCGTGCCGGCGGCGATCGTCACGCCGCGGCCGACGCGCACGGGCGCGACGAGCTGCGTGTCGGAGCCGACGAACACGTCGTCCTCGATCACGGTGCGGAACTTGTTCGCGCCGTCGTAGTTGCAGGTGATCGTGCCCGCGCCGATGTTCACGCGCGCGCCGATGTCGGCGTCGCCGATGTACGTGAGGTGGTTCGCCTTCGAGCCGTGGCCGATCACCGCGTTCTTCACCTCGACGAAGTTGCCGACGTGCGCTTCGTCCGCGAGCTGCGCGCCGGGGCGCAGCCGCGCGTACGGGCCGATCACGGTGTGCGCGCCGAGCTCGGCGCCGTCGATGTGGGTGAACGCGTCGATGCGCGTGCCCGCGCCGACCGACGCGTTGCGGATCACGCAGTTCGCGCCGATCGTCACGTTGTCGGCGAGCGTCACGCTGCCTTCGAACACGCAGTTCACGTCGATCGACACGTCGCGGCCGCAGTGCAGCGTGCCGCGCACGTCGATGCGCGCCGGATCGGCGAGCGTGACGCCTTCGACGAGCAGCGCTTCGGCGACATTGCGCTGGTGGATGCGTTCGAGCTCGGCGAGCTGCGCCTTGCTGTTCACGCCGAGCGTTTCCCATTCCTCGTCGGGCTGCGCGGTGACGACCTCGAAACCGGCCTCGATCGCGAGTTCGACGACGTCGGTCAGGTAGTACTCGCCCTGCGCGTTTTCGTTCTTCAGCGCGCCGAGCCACATCGACAGCTGGGCCGTGGGCGTGACGATGATGCCCGTATTGATCTCGGCGATCTTCAGTTCTTCCGGCGACGCGTCCTTCTGCTCGACGATGCGCGTGACGAAGCCGGATGCGTCGCGCACGATGCGGCCGTAACCGGCCGGATCGTCGAGCGTGACGGTCAGGATCCCGTAGCGGCCGTCGCGCGCGGCGTCGACGAGGCGGTGCAGCGTCGATGCGCGGGTGAGCGGCACGTCGCCGTACAGCACGAGGGTCGGCTGGGCGGGGTCGAGGAGCGGCAGCGCCTGGCGCACCGCATGACCGGTGCCGAGCTGCTCGGCCTGCACCGCGAACTGCACGTCGGGCGCGGCGACGGCGGCCTGGACCTGCTCGGCGCCGTGGCCGACGACGACGACGAGCCGGGACGGCTGCAGCGTGCGCGCGGTGTCGATGACGTGGGAGAGAAGCGGCCTGCCGGCCAGGGGATGAAGCACTTTCGGCAGCGCGGAACGCATGCGCTTGCCGGTGCCTGCCGCCAAAATCACGATATTCATGGCGCCAGCTAGTCAGAGGAGTTCGAAGCCGTCCATTTTAGCATGCGGCTCCCGGCGTTCCGGGCCTGCTGCGGCGCGGCAACAACGCCGGAACGGGCCGCCGGCGCGCCCGTTCCGGCGGGTTCCCGCCCCGATTACAGGTCGTCGAACTGGACGATCGAGATCGGCCGGGCGGCGCCCGCCGGCGCCGTGTCGTCGCCCGACGCGCACGGCTCCTCGTCGAACGCGATGTCGCCGAGCGGATCGGCTTCGCCGGTCGCGCGCAGCGACGTGAACGGGAACAGCGTCGTGTCCATCAGGTGCGACGGCACGACCTTCGCGAGCGCGTTGAACATGTTTTCGACGCGGCCGGGGAAGCGCTTGTCCCACTCGCGGATCAGCGCCTTCATCTCCGCGCGTTTCAGGTTCGGCTGGCTGCCGCACAGGTTGCACGGGATGATCGGGAATTCGCGCAGCTCCGCGTATTTCTCGAGATCGGTTTCCTTCACGTACGCGAGCGGGCGGATCACGATGTTCCTGCCGTCGTCCGACTGCAGCTTCGGCGGCATTCCCTTCAGCTTGCCGCCGTAGAACATGTTGAGCAGCAGCGTCTGCACGATGTCGTCGCGGTGATGGCCGAGCGCGATCTTGGTCGCGCCGAGCTCGCCCGCCACGCGGTACAGGATCCCGCGGCGCAGCCGCGAGCACAGCGAGCAGGTCGTCTTGCCTTCGGGCACGAGCCGCTTGACGATGCTGTAGGTGTCCTGGTTCTCGATGTGGAACGGCACGCCGACCTGCTTCAGGTATTCCGGCAGCACGTGCTCCGGGAAGCCAGGCTGCTTCTGGTCGAGGTTGACCGCGACGATGTCGAAGTCGATCGGCGCGCGCTCGCGCAGGCGCAGCAGCACGTCGAGCATCGCGTAGCTGTCCTTGCCGCCCGACAGGCACACCATCACCTTGTCGCCCTGCTCGATCATGTTGTAGTCGCCGATCGCCTGGCCGACCTGGCGCGCGATCCGCTTGAACAGCTTGTTGTTCTCGTACGCTTCCTTCTGTTCGCGGCGCGTCAGTGCCTGGCGGCCGGCCGGGGCGGCGGTCGCGTCGAGGGGGGCGGCGTCGGCCGCCGTGTCATTCATGTGGGGGGCGTTCATGCGCGCTCCTCGTCCTTGATGCGAAAGACTTCGACGCCGACGGCGTCGCAGTCCGGATAGGCGTCCGGTTTTTCGGTACGGACACGTACCGCGCGCACGGCATCGTGCGTCAGCAGGTGCGCGGCGATCGCGTCGCACAGCGTTTCCTGCAGGTGGATGTGGCCGCGCGCCACGCAGTGCGCGACGCTCTGCTTCATCAGGTCGTAGTCGACGATTTCATGCAGCCGGTCGTCGACGGGGGTGGACAGCGCGAGCGGCACGAACAGGTCGACATTGATGACGACGCGCTGCTCGCCGCGCTTCTCGTGTTCGAAGGCACCGATGTTGATGTGCACCTCGTAATCGCGCAGGTAGAGCCTGCGGCAATCCGCGAGGCGGGGGTGCAGGAGAGCGGAAAACATGGTCGTTCCAGTCAAATTGGCGTGCGCACACGCAAAGCGGCGCGGGCGGCGGCGGTCAGGCCGCGCCCGCGCGGTTCATTCATTCGGGCCGGCGGCAGGCGGCACGAGGTGCTCGCCGCCGTCGACGGTCAGCGTCGCGCCCGTGATGCCGGGCGCGCTCGCGAGATAGCAGACGGCTGCCGCGATGTCGTCCGCGTGCGGCGCATGACCGCGCACGAGCGCCGCGACCCGCACCTTCGGCGCGAGCGCGAGCGCCAGCGCCGGCGTCGCGCGGTTCAGCGCCGCCTGCATCAGCGCGTGCGACAGCTGCGCCGGCGCCGGGTGAAACAGCGCCTGGTCCAGCACGTGGATCGCGCATGCGCGCAGCGCCTCGTGCTCGCACGCGGCGTCGGGCGTCGCGTCGGCGAGCGCGCGCGCCAGCGCGAGCGGCGCCGTCACGTTGCGCGCCAGCGCGCCGGCCAGCGCCGCGCCGTCCACCGTGTGCGCGTCGTCGGCGCCTGCGCTGGCGCTCACGAACACCGTGCACGCGGGCCGGCCGAGCGCCGCGCCGCACGCGGCGACGAGCGCGGTCGCATCGGTTTCCAGGGCCAGATCGGCGTCGAGCACGACCGCACGGCGGCCGAGCGCCGCGACTTCGGCGACGAGCGCGGCGGCCGCGGCGCGCGGCGCGCCCTGGCCGCGCTGCAGCGCGACATCCCAGCCGCGCCGCGCGAATCCGGTTGCGAGCGCACGTCCGATCGACGCGGCGTCGGCGGCACTGCCCAAGGCGCCTGTGACGAGCGCCACGCGCTGCGTCGACGTATCGGCTGAAACGGTCATTTACAATGCCGGGATGAACCCGAAAGCTCACGAACCCGCTAGTTTACCTGCTCCCGGCCCTGACGCGCTCGCGCAGTCCGAAACCCTCGCCGCGCAACTGCGCGACGAGATCGCGGCGGCCGGCGGCTGGCTGCCGTTCGACCGCTTCATGGAGCGGGCGCTGTATGCGCCCGGGCTCGGCTATTACAGCGGCGGCGCGCGCAAGTTCGGGCGCCGCGCCGACGACGGCAGCGACTTCGTCACCGCGCCCGAGCTGTCGCCGCTGTTCGCGCAGACCCTCGCGCAACCGGTCGCGGAAGCGCTCGCGGCGAGCGGCACGCGCCGCGTGATGGAATTCGGCGCCGGCACCGGCAAGCTCGCGGCCGGGCTGCTCGCGGCGCTCGACGCGCTGGAGGCCGCGGTCGACGAATACCTGATCGTCGACCTGTCCGGCGAGCTGCGCGCCCGCCAGCGCGACACGATCGCGGCGGCCGCGCCGGCGCTCGCGGACAAGGTGCGCTGGCTCGACGCGCTGCCCGAACGGTTCGACGGCGTCGTGGTCGGCAACGAGGTGCTCGATGCGATGCCCGTGCGGCTGTTCGCGAAGGCGGGCGATGCATGGCGCGAGCGCGGCGTCGCGCTCGATGCGCGGCAGGCGTTCGTGTTCGAGGACCGACCGGCCGCGCCGGCCGGCCTGCCGCCGGCGCTCGCGGGGCTCGACGAGGCCGGCGACGGCTACGTGACCGAGACGCACGAGGCCGCACTGGCGTTTACGCGTACCGTCTGCACGATGCTCGGGCGCGGCGCGGTGCTGCTGGTCGACTACGGCTTTCCGGCGCACGAGTACTACCATCCGCAGCGCGACCGCGGCACGCTGATGTGCCACTACCGCCACCATGCGCACGACGACCCGTTCCTGTACCCGGGGCTGCAGGACATCACCGCGCACGTCGAGTTCACCGGCATCTACGACGCGGCCATCGCCGCCGGCGCCGACCTGCTCGGCTATACGTCGCAGGCGCGCTTCCTGCTGAACGCGGGCATTACCGATGCGCTGGCCGCGATCGATCCGTCCGACATCCACGCGTTCCTGCCGGCCGCGAACGCGGTGCAGAAGCTGATCTCCGAGGCCGAGATGGGCGAGCTGTTCAAGGTGATCGCGTTCTCGCGCGGCATCGACGGCACGCTCGACGCGTTCGCGCGCGGCGATCGCTCGCACGCGCTCTGACCAGGGGCCTATATATATGGAGCGCGCAAGCGAATGCCCGAGATCGCTCGTCGGGCAACGCGTGAGGAGCGCCGTCCGGCCGCACCGGACAAGCGGCGAACACCGCCGCCACACGGGCGATCGCGGGCATTCCCGTGACATGAATTCCTTGATGTGGGGTTGCCACGAGAACGGCCGCGCGCGTCGCGAGCGGCCTTCCTCGCGGCAACGCATGCGCAATCCTGTACACGGACCCTCGACATGCTGCGCTGGCTGATGACGTCGTTCGTCGCGGTGATGATCCTGACGCGCTGCTGGCCGTGGCTCGGCAAGCTCGGCATCGGGCGGATGCCGGGCGACGTCACGCTGACGCTCGGCGGGCGGCGCTACCCGTTCCCGTTCATGTCGACGCTGGTGCTGACGATGCTGGTATCGATGGTGGCGCGGCTGCTCTGAGCCGCGCCGGAACGGGCGGCGCGCGTTACAGCTCGATTTCGCCGAGGATCCGGTGCGCGAGCGCCTTCGCCTCGTCGAACGCTTCCTCCTCGCTGGGGCTCGTCGCGTGGACGTCGTAGCGCATGTTCTCGGTCTCGTCCCCGTCGTCCCGCGAGAGGATCACGTATCCCTGGAACTGCCCGTTGCCGGCATGCTGGGTATGCGCCTTGGCCGTGTAGATGCCTTTCGTGAACGTGTTGGTGTCCATCGTTGCTTCTCCCGCAAAACGACACTTCATCGTAGCACTGCGGCGCAGCATGTACAGCGCCGCTAATCGGTGACCGAACGGTGTCCGGTCGCGGCGTCCGGTCGCGATGCCCGGACGCGGTGCCCGGACGCGGTGCCCGGACACCTTCCCGTCAGCCCTCGATCAGCGCGACGACCTCGTCGAGCGTCGGCGCATGCGCGCCCGTATGCCGGCACGCGGCGGCGCCCGCCGCCAGCGCGAACGCGAGATGCTCGCGCCACGACCGCTGCGGCGCCGCCATCAGGCTGAACAGCATGCCGCCGATCGACGCGTCGCCCGCGCCGACGGTGTCGACCACCTCGACGCGCGGCGGGCGCGCCTCGTGCACGTCGCCGTCCGCATGGAGCGTCGCCGCCTGCGCGCCGCGCGTGACGAGCACGGCCGCGCGCGGGTTCAGCGCGCGCACGGCCGCGATCGCGTCGGGGCCGTCGTCGCCGAACAGGTGCCGCAGGTCCTCGTCGGACACCTTGATCAGGTCGGCGAGGGCGGCCATGCGTTCCAGCGTCGGCCGGTACGCGGCCGTCATCAGGTTCCGGACGTTCGGGTCGAAGCTGATCTTCACGCCGCGCGCGTGCAGGTCGGCCGCGAGCGCGGCCAGCGTGCCCGCGAGCGGTTCGCGCACGAGGCTGATGCAGCCGAAATGCGCCCATTTCACGTGGTCGGCCCAGCCGGCCGGCAGCCGCGCGGGATCGAACGCGAGGTCGGCGCTCGCTTCGCCGATGAAGAAGTACGCGGGCGGGCGGGTTTCGTGGACGATCGCGAGCAGCGGCGGCCGTGCGACGCGCTGCAGGAAGCGCAGGTCGAGCCCGGCCGCGTCGCTCGCGCGCCACAGCGCGTCGGAGAAGCAGTCTTCGCCGATCGCGCCCGCGAGCGCGCTCGGCACGCCGAGCCGCGCGACCGCGCGCGCGACGTTCCAGCCGGCGCCGCCCGGCACCGACGTCCACTGCGCATCGCCCGCGCGCACCATGTCGGTCAGGATGTCGCCTGCCGACACGAAAGACGGAAACGTGACGCCGCTCATTGCGTCGGCTCGCTGCGCGCCGCGCGCGCGAGGGTCGCGAGCACGTCGTAGCACGCGCCCATCGTGTGATAGTCGGTCTTGCCGGCCGGGCTCTTTTCGTCGCTGTACTTGCGGTTGTCGCAGGTGAGGATCCGGTACCACGCGCCGTAGCGATGATCGACGAAGTGCGCCCAGCTGTAGCGCCAGATCTCGTCGTACCAGTCCCAGAAGCGCTCGCTGCCGGTGCGCGCGCCGAGCATCGCGGCCGCCGCGAAGGTTTCCGCCTGCACCCAGAAGTACTTGTTGTGGTCGCAGATCGTGAAGTCGGGGCCGAAGCCGTAGTACAGGCCGCCGTGGTCGGCGTCCCACGCGTGCGTGAGCGCCGCGTCGAACAGCTCGGCCGCGCGCGGCACGAGCCAGTCGAGCGGGCGGTGCCGCTCGAGGATCAGCAGCAGCTTCGCCCATTCGGTCTGGTGGCCGGGCTGGAACCCCCACGGGCGGAAGATGTTCGAGCTGTCTTCCTTGTTGTAGTCCCAGTCCACCGACCAGTCCGCATGGTAGTGCTCCCACACGAGCCCGTCCGACAGCGCAGCCTGGCGCTGCGTCACGTGGCTGGCGATCTTTTCCGCGCGATCGAGATAGGTGAGATGGCCGGTCGCCTCGTAGGCCGCGAGCAGCGCCTCCGTCATGTGCATGTTGGCGTTCTGGCCGCGATACGACGACACGATCCAGTTCGGCGTCGCGTCGTCCGCGTAGAGGCCCGCGGCCGCATCCCAGAAGCGGTGTTCGGCGAGCTCGTAGGTCGCCGCGATCAGCGAGCGCGCCTCGTCGATGCCGGCCATCGTCGCGTGCGCGGCGGCCAGCAGCACGAACGCGAGCCCGTAGCAGTGGCGCGTGCCGTCGAGCGTCGCGCGCTTCGCGCCGTCGCGCCAGTCGAGTTCCCAGTCGTAGCCCTGCAGCGCGTCGTCCCAGTGCGCGTCGCGCAGGAAGCGCAGCCCGTGGCGCGCGTATTCGAGGTGGCGCGCATCGCCGAAATGCCGGTACGCCATCGCGTAGTTGAAGACGAACCGGCAACTGCTGACCAGATGGCGCGACGTGCGGTTGTAGACGCTGCCGTCGTCGCGGAAGTAGTGGTAGAAGCCGCCGGTCGGGTCGAACGCGTTGGTCGCGTAGAAACGCAGCGTGTCCTCGACATGCGACAGCAGGAACGACGGATCGCGGAAACTCGCGACGAACGGCGCGGCTTGCGCGTGGGCGGCCGGCGCGGCCGGGCAGGGTTGGACCGGGGGCATGTTCATGACTCAGTGACCGTGGCGGTATCGAGTGCCGGCGAGCCGGCGGGCTGGCTGCTGGCCCGCACGATCAGCTCGACGGGCAGGGAAATCTCGGTGTGCTCGGGCGCCTCGGCGAGCAGCAGCTCGACGCCGCGGCGGCCGAGCGCTTCCTTGTCGACCGCGAGCGTCGTGAGCGGCGGGTTCGCGTGCGCGGCCGCCGGGATGTTGTCGAAGCCGACGATCGCGATGTCGTCGGGCATGCGCAGCCCGCGCGCGGCGCAGACGCGCTGCGCGGCGAGCGCGGCCGCGTCGTTGTACGCGAATACCGCGTCCGGGCGCGGGCCCGGCGCGTCGAGCAGTTGCGCCATCGCGCGGGCGGCGCCGGTGTCGGGATCGAGCCCCGCGTCGATCGTCACTTCGTAGGCGGGATCGAACAGCCGCCCGGCCTCGAAGAACGCGCGCCGGTAGCCGATCGCGCGCTGCGCGATGCTGTAATGCGCGGGCGAGCCGCCGATGAACGCGATCCGCGTGCGGCCGGTGGCCAGCAGGTGACGCATCGCGAGCGCCGCGCCCGTCGCGTTGTCGATGTTCACCGAGCGCAGCCCCGGCGCCCACAGGTCGATCAGCACGAGCGGCCGGCCGGTGGCGGCGAGCGCCTCGATCGTCTCCGGCTCGATGAAGCCGGCCACCGCGATCGCGTCGGGCGCGTGCGGGCGCATCTGGCGCAGCACGTCGTCGTTCGGCCCGACCGTGAGCAGCGTCGGCACGATGCCGCGCTCGCGGCACGCGTCCTCGACGCCGTGCAGCACGTGCGAGAAGAACGGGCTCGCGGGGAAGCGGTTGTGCTGGCGGTGCAGCAGGAAGGTGAGCCGGCGGATGCGCGGCCGCAGCTGCGCGGGATCGTAGCCGAGCCGCTGCGCGATCTCGACGATGCGCGCACGCGTCGCTTCGGACAGGCCCGGCTGGTTCTTCAGCGCGCGGGAGACGGTGCCGATCGAGACCTCTGCCGCCCGCGCCACGTCGCGAATGGTGGTGCCCATCGTTCGGGTTCCGGTTTGTTTAGGGTGAAAGCGATTGTATAGTAAAACGTATCGAGGAATTCGGGCCGGATAGCCGGGGAATACCCGTGAATGAAGGGCTTTTAAGCGCTAATCTGCGAAAACGACGTTACTAAAAATACTAAACAAAACGCGGAAATGCCAAGGAGTGTGTGCGGGTGGGCGGTGGACGGGAAGCGGGCCGGCTTCGCGCGTTCGTGCCACGCTGGCTGGTTGCGTGCACCGGCTGAGGGGGAGCGGAGTAGTCGGGGAGTCGAGCAGCCCGGGAACTAGGGAACTAGGG
>NZ_JPGM01000106.1:0-17282 GCF_000731655.1 Burkholderia sp. MSh2
GCGAAAGACACTAGACTTCGATACACCGGCTGAGCGATTTCATCAATTCGTTGCATCGACGGGTTGAATCCGCAGCCAGAATCGGTCATTCGATGTAAGAGCCTGGATCGTCGACAATGCTATTTTCGTGGAATAGCCACACCACAGTTCGTAAAGTTGCTTAAGTCAACAGGAAAAATTGATGGGACTCGACTGGAATCCAATTGGTAGGCCAAAGGCAGGATGCAAGGACGAATTTGAACGGATTTTTTCCTTGCTTGTAGGTGGCGATGCTTCAATCGACAAGGAGCAGCTTACAAATCAATGGCTGGGAATTCAGGTATCGCCGTTCGAAACGATCAAGGCACCACAAGTCGGATTTGATCCTGGGGCCGATGCCTGGGCGCGAGATCGCTACCGGACGATCCAGCACCCGACGACTTCGGAGGCGGAGTTCATGCGCTCCATGGAAGGCTATTACGTGATTGAGTTGGCTGCCCCATGCGATGGGATCCCGGTCTATTCCAATGGCGCCTTTGGGTATGTCGAACTCTACAGTTTTCGCGCACAATTTCTGGTAGAACATTGCGGGATACTAGGAGACGACGTTACCGCCGGCCTCTACAAGTCCTGTCTTGCGAGAGATCTTGGTGTTCTGGGCGAGAGAATTCGTGACGCAGCCACATCATATGCACAACGGGAAAAGGTGTCACATGTGGAGCATGTAAAGACAGTTGACGGAATCGAGCCAGAAAGCCCGGAGTCGACCGCGCACATACTGTTTTCGGCCGCCAGGTGGTGCGAATATTGGGCTCGTCGGGAGCATGGAATGGACGCATACTGGTAAACACGAAAAAGCATGTGTTGGCATGCAATTGCTCTCCGACGTGAACGCCGTAGTGGTCAGTGTGCGATTGGGACTGACGATGGATTCAACCGGTAGTTGCATACATGATCGAAACACGCACGGTAGCTCAATGCAAAACGTAATTGCAACATTCCATATTGCAGCGGACGTTCCTGAGCCGAGGACGCGCGGAGTGCGCAGCGGGTACGCACCGCACCATAAATTCACATTCGACAATGATCTCTTCGGTGGATTTCACTCGTACGCCGATAATGAAATTCACTATCCAGGTGAAAGCTTGAGAGTCGACATCGCCTTTCCCAGTTGGGCAAGTTTTTTCCGAAAGCGTGAGAGTCGGACAACGGGTCGACGTACTTGAGCTAAGTCGACTTGTCGGCCATACGACTTGAATTAGTGCGAGATCGACACATGACTACGAATCGCACGAAAACTCGGCTAGCTGGCGAACTTAGTCGCTTCGTCCAGCAATACGCCCGCAAGGCTCAGGCCTCGGAGCCCAACGACAGGTAATACGATCGCAAGATCGAAAAGAAGATGAAACGACTCTCCCCGTCTGAACTGTCAAACCTTCTTTCCCAAGACGGTGTGTTGATGCCGCAGCAATAGCCAGTATTACATTTAACGGACGGCCTTATTACACCCAACTCCGTTCGAGATCACTTCGAGTGGCTAGGCATGGCCGATAATCAATCTCAGTGATCCATCGAACATCGGCAGCGTGCGAAGAAAGCCATACTTTGCGTCCCACGTGCCGTTTTCGAGGTCGCGGCTGAGTCGCTCTGCAAAACGCGCCTCCACGCCAGGTTCAACGAAACTCCACGCGGAATTGGCGCGCCGCGCGCCGGCTTCAAGCAACCTTTCAGGCCTCCCGTAATAGCCTTCGGCGAAGCCGTCCACGCAATTCAAGGGAATCTTCACGGACTCGACGTCCACCCGGCCGCCCAATCCATCGACGATGGACTGAATCGCCGGGTATCGCCGCGCCTCCACCGCGATCATCTCGGGCGCGTATTCCGCAAGCCAGGAGGCGCTTAGTTGTGCAGGATCGCACGTCAGGATCAACACGGGTCCGCGCGACACTCTCCGCATTTCGGCAAGTCCGGCGTTCAGGTCGGGCCACTGATGCACCGAGAACGTCGACATGCTTGCATCGAAGCTGCCATCCGCGAAAGGCAGGCTTTGCGCCACCGCATCGATGGCAATCGGGAGATACGGAGGCCGCTGGGCCCGCATCGAGGCCGAAGGTTCAACTGCCGTGACATCACGGTCAAGAGGCTCGTAGGAGCCAGCGCCGGCCCCGACATTGAGAACCGATCGGGTATCGCCGAGAGCTTTCCTGATGCAGCCATCAATATAAGGATCAGGTTGCCGGTAAAGGGTGTAGTTGGTACCTATCGATCCATAGTTGGCATCGCCCGCACTGCCGTCCTCGTGTCTGTTATCCATGTGCAGATCCTTTTCACTAGTAAACTAACGAAAGCTTGTTATTGCATAATCCTTTTGCGCAACGAACTCGGTGTCTCATACAGCCACCTTCAACGACGGAAAGACTGCTGAAGGTGTCTCTCCTGCATCGCCGATAGTTTGCGAAAACTAGAATAAGCGCACACGGTACTATTCGAACATCGAGTTTTTTTGCTCGTATCCGTCAGTTTTTTTAACGAAGGGGCAGAAACATGCGTGCTCTACCTCCGCTCTCCTTGCTGCGCGCGTTTGAAGCGACGGCCAGGCATCAATCGGTCACAAAAGCCGCGGACGAGCTGTCCAGAACGCACGGCGCGGTGAGCCGGCAGTTGAGGCTCCTTCAAGAGCATGTAGGAGCACCGCTCTTTGACAAGGAAGGAACAGGGCTAAAACTGAATCGACACGGGCAGCAACTTAACTCCGTTGTCACGTCAGTTTTCGAGCAGCTCGAACACGGCTACGCGAAGGTACGCGATCAGGTACAACGCGCAGGTTTGCACGTTGCTTGTAGCGCGACTTTCGCAATGCGTTGGCTCGTTCCCAATCTAGCGGACTTCTATCGCGAGCATCCTGATGTCCGTATCCGCCTGTCAATGACCTCGGCCCGTGAAATCCGTAACGAAGGAGCGGACCTGGTCATTGCATGGGATCTCACGTCATATCCGGAAAGCGACCTCGGTCGCGCAACGCTGCTTGCGCCAGTTACATTCGGACCCGTGTGTTCCCCTGCATATCGAGGCTCAGCCGAGACCGGCATACGCATTGCCCACGATTTCACATCAAGTGCATGGACACATTGGGACGAGCGGGCCAATTGCGGAGTCGGAACCGGAGGAGAGATATCGTTCCCGCACACGCACCTATGCATTGAAGCTGCACTCTCCGGACTCGGCGTTGCCCTCGTCGAGCGCAGACTTGTACGTAAAGAGCTCAACGAGGGGCAGCTCGTTGCGCCGTGGGGATTCGTGGAATTGCCATTTGGATTGATGGCGCTACCTGCAAACAGAACACCCCCTGCAAATCTCGATGAGTTCGTTTCGTGGCTACGTGGTCGTCTTGTGACAGGGGATCGCGCATGACGACACTTTTTATTGCATGGTCAGGTGAGAGCGAGGCTTCGCCTTGAAACGAGCCCCCGGATTCATGGCCCATATAAACGGCGTCCGCGCCCGGAAGCAACCCCGTTCTTCCCCAAAAAACGACGAACGACCGTCGTCCACCAGCGGTTAGCCTCCGCATTGCCCGTCGGCCACATCATCCGCACTCCCGATCAACCTGCCGCTGCATGCAGCCCCAACGCGGCGGCGACCTTGACGATATCCGGTAGCGGCGCTTCAGGTTCGAGCAGCGCTCTAAGCGCCATGCCCCGCAGGAGGTCGATAAAGAGCGCCACGCCTGGATCGTCCGCTTGCCGTCCGAAATGCGGCGCGACGAACCGAGCGAGACTTCGCGCATGTTCCGCGACTACCGACCGGAGTGCGGGTTCTTCGCTCACCTCGAGGATGGTCGTGAAGAAGAATCGCGCCCGCTCCCGATCGAACATGAGCTGATTCAGGAATGCGAAGAAATTCGGCGTTTCTTGCACGTCCCCATGACCGGAATGGGCATGCGCGCGCGCGTGCGACGCTTCGAACAGCGCAAAGAACAGATCGGCGCGGCGCGGGAAATAGTAGGTCAGGTGGGACTGGCGAACGCCGGCCAGTTTGGCGACGCGCGGTTGGGTCAGCGCCTGCACCCCCTGCGTCCGGATCAATTCGAACGCAGCGTCGAGAAGACGCGTGCGTATGCTGTTTTCGGGCTCCGGATCGCGTTTCCGGGACAAGTGTTCGTTCATTGCTTCGCATCCATGTGTACCAGACCCGCGAAATGCCCGAAGCGGGCCAGGACCGCAGGTGAAAGCGTGCGCTCCATCGCGGCGAGATCGTTGGCGAGCACGGTCGCTTGCGGCATGGCGAGTCCCGCCTGCACAAGCGTTGCGGTTTCTTTCAGTGCTTCGCCGCCGCACAGCATAATCGACCATTGGCCTTGCCGGCGTCGCAGGAGCGCGCGGCCGCCGGTGGCACCCTGCGCCCAGTCGGCAATCGCGGCGTCGCCACTGACGGCGATCGGGCCGACCGTCAGGGGCGCATCCGGTTTATCGAAACGATCGTGGAGCATTTGACGGATCAGGGAAACGTCGGACGCCGGGGCATGCGGTGCGTCTGCTGTCCGTGTATCTTGCAGGAATTGCCGGATCGATCGATAGACGGCATCCGGCTGGTCCAGCATGACGAAGTGCCGCGCATTCGGGACGATCACCACGCTGGCCTGGGGCGCGTTGGCCAGCATGCCCGTATAGAAGGCGCGGATGTCGGATTCGCTCGCACCCTTCCGGTAGGAATTGGCCGCCACGATCGCCAAGACCGGCGCTTTCAGCTTGACGAGGTCAGGGCGGAGATCCGCGGGCAGCATCTCGAGAACGTATTCGGCCACTGCCTTCGGATCGCTGCGTGACGCAAGCGTGGCCAGGCGGTCCGCTTCCTTCGAATCGTTCATCCGCGCTTCCAGAAAGCCCTGCATGGACGCCAGGAACGCTTGTGGCGTGCCGCCTTCGGTGAACGTGCCGGCAAGCTTTTGTGCGGCTGCGCGCCGTGTGGCGGCATCCGCGTTTGCCAGCGGCGGGAACACGGGAAAGCCTTCCATTGCGACAAGTCGCCCGACAAGGTCCGGATGCTCGGTCGCGAAACGGTACCCGATGTAGCCGCCCAGGCTGTGGCCGATCAGAACCGGGCGGTCGAGATGTTGCTGGACGATCAGGCGCGCAAGATCCGCCACGACTTTTTCGATGACCGGCGCCGACGCGGCCGGGCGTCCATCGAGGCCGGCAAGCGTTAGCGTATAGACCGGATGGGACGACGCGAATCGCCGGTCCAGCCCGCCCCAGATCCAGGGTCCCGCTCCGAGGCTGGGGATGAAGATCACCGGTGTGCCGCTGCGGCCGCCCGCGCGATCGTATTTGTCCGCTTTGATCGTGCCGACGACGAGGGTTGTCGCAGGGCCGTCGGCCGCCGCCAGTGACGTCGACGGATGGCCGAACAGAAGCGCGAACAGCATCCAGATGGCGAGCACGGCTTTCGGTACGCGGCGGGCCGCCGTGGAGCGCCTGCTTTCAGTGCAAGAACGTTTCATGCCGCGCCTCCCGCTTCGTGTCGACGAACCAGCGAAACACGGAACCCAAGTGCCTGAAAGCACGTTTCCGACGACCTATATCCCGCCTCTTTCAACAATGCCTGCCTCCGTTCCGCCGTCACGGGATGCCAGTGAGTGTCGATCCGCGCCTGTACGTCCGCGGCGTCCTCGTGATTGAGTCCGTTCGCGATCAGCCAGTGCCGATAGGCGCCGTCGGGAAGCGGGGTGGCTTCGTATTCGAAAAGCAGGCCGGGGCTGCCCGGTTTCATGCGCATCGCCATCGCGCGCAGATAGTCGAGCCGGGCTCCGTCGTCCGGGATGAAATGCCCCACCAGCAGGGAGACGGCGGCGTCATGCTGCCCCGGCGGCGCATCCTCGAGACGGCATGGATGCCATGCGACGTGATTTGCCAACGCGGCGTGCTGCACCTTTGTCCGGGCGACCCCGAGCATCGCGGCGGACGGATCGACCGCGGTGAAACGCCAGCGGCTGGCCGCCTGGCCGAGCCGAAGCAGTTCCGCGCCTGTGCCCGCCCCGCAGATGAGGATCGAAGCGTCGGTCGGGAGGAGGTCGAGCATGATTGCGCGCACGACGTCCTGGGCGAGCGCATAGCCCGGGACGAGGGTTGGAATGCGCTGGTCGTAGCTGGTTGCGGAGGTGTCGAAATCTGCCATCGAAGAAATCCTCGCGTGAGCGTTGAGAACAATGAAAACAGAGGGATAACCTGATTTGGTATGTTACCAACCAATATCGAATCGTGCGGAGGAACTTGCGAATAACCTCACGACGGGAGGGTTCAATTCGTTCGAAGTCGTCGTCGACCGACAAGGAACACGGCTTTCGCGCGATGCGTCAGTCCGTCGGGAGTCGGGGTGTTCGTGGTTCGAAGGAACGGCTGTCGAGGCGCGAGGGAGGGCCATATTGGAGCCGACCGCTCATCCGCAACTTTCCGCAAAGGCAGTTCCGCTCGACATCGAATCGCCGATCGACGCGGAACGGCTTTCAAGGACCGAATGAGACCGGATAGCGGCTGTCCAAGGGGCCCCACAATCAATCTCCCTTTGACTGAAAGGCAATTGTCGGAAAATCTGGTAACGTTGCCGTTCGCAACCGTGGGCCATGGAACAAGGGCGCGCTTGTCCTGCAGAAGCCGCCGTTAGCGCGCCGCGAAATCCGGGCGATCCGGATGAGGCCTCCGATGACGTCGAACCTTCGCGAACTCGCGATGTTCGATCTCATGATTGATAGCGAGCGCCGAGTTTGTGATCGTGCGCGGCTGCGGGTTCTGGATGTTTGTCACCGGCGCCATGTGGCGTCCAGGGCGATCGTCATGCAACAGCAGACTCGGCGGCCGGTGCAGTTCGAAATGCCTTTAGGGGGTTTTATCCAGGTCTCGCACGATTCGTGTCGCATTCGCGTTGTGCACCGCCCGGTGCGACCTATATCGCAGTGAAGGCACCAACGATGCATTATTCCGAATCATCACGATCGTGCCTGTTGAAGCTTGCTGACGGGGCATCACGAGCCAACGCGCATAAGGCGCCAAGCGTGCCGCGAAGGATATCCGGTAACGCGTCGATTAAAGGAAATGCGAGATGTCTGTTGCAATACGTTCCGCGGTCGCGGAAGACTGGCCCAAATTGCGGCAACTGTTCATGGAGGTTCGCCGGGATGCTTACCCATGGCTGGAGCCTGAAAAGATCCGGAGCGAGGATCTGGATGAACAGACGCAAGGCGAACTGCTGCTGATCGCCGAAGACGACTCCGGGCTTCCGGCGGGTTTTGTTTCGGTTTGGGAGCCGGACAACTTCATTCATCATCTGTATGTTGGGCTCGATCGCCAGCGACTCGGCGTCGGTCGCGCTCTCCTGCACGCATTGCCGGAATGGCCGACAGCACGCTATCGATTGAAGTGCCTGACTCGCAATCTGTCGGCGCTTTCGTTCTACCGAGCCTGCAACTTCATCGAAGTCGGTTCCGGAATATCGGAGGACGGGGACTACATTCTTCTGGAGTCACGCGGGGGGCCTCCAGGTGACCTGGAGAGCGACGCGCGCCATCGTCAGGCGTGAAGTGGCCGTGACGCGTTGCTCATCTCGCCGCAGCCAGCGACACCTGAAGGTTTGCCGCTTACCCGAGCAACGCCGTGCCGCCGGCACGCGTTGCCGTCAACTCGGCACCCGACCCGGCACGAAGGAATGCAATGGCCGACGCGTGGCGCTTCGCAGGAAGAAGTCGGCGCCGAATGCGACGGTTTGACGATGGATTGGTGTGCCGCGGGTTCGGCCATTCGAACGCCGCGCCTTACTCGATCGGTGGAATCGCGCCTTCCGACAGGGTTTTGATGAGCCTCATGCGACGTCGTTCGAGATCCGCGATCTGACGATCGATGGCTTCGAGGCGTCGCCGCTGGACATCGGTGATCTGGTCGCACGAACGGGCGCCTTCGATCAGAAGCATGCAGTCCGGGAAGCCGAGAATGTCGTCAATGGTGAAGCCGGTCGCGATCATGCGCTGGATCTGCCTGACCTGCGTGACCGCCTTGTCGGGGAACATCCGGTATCCATTGTTCGCGCGCACCGACGCGAGCAAGCCGTGTTCGTCGTAGTAACGGATCGATCGCACGCTTGCACCGGTACGCCGCGAAACTTCTCCGATAGTCAGCAGTTCCTTCGGGGGCATCTTGTCCATGAAAAGCAGGCTAGCACGAATCGCTTGACTCTGACATCGGTGTGAGGGTTGAGACTGGGCGGACGATTCACCTTGAGGACTCTCCGATGCCCACCCGAATGCTCAGTTATCTGCTGACCGCCGCAGTCGCGGCGGCAACGCCATGTGTGTCGATGCCCGACGCGGTCGCTGCTCCGACAAGCTATACGGTGACATCGAAGGATGGAGTAAAGCTTGCGGTTCAGGAAAGCGGCAACCCTGACGGCGCACCGGTCATTTTCATTCACGGCCTGCTTGGCAGTCGCCTGAACTGGGAAGCGCAAGTGCAAAGCGCCGACTTGCGTCCATACCGGATCATCACCTTCGATCTGCGCGGCCACGGCCTGTCGGATAAACCATCCGGCGGCGCGCCGTATCACGACGGACGCCGTTGGGCCGACGACCTCGAAGCGGTGATCGACGGCTCGCACGCGAAAAAGCCGGTCGTGGTCGGTTGGTCGCTTGGCGGCGTGGTGATATCGAACTACCTCGCGACGTACGGCGATCGCAACATCGCCGGTGCCGTGT
Organism: Burkholderia sp. MSh2; assembly: GCF_000731655.1. Taxonomy (NCBI): domain Bacteria; kingdom Pseudomonadati; phylum Pseudomonadota; class Betaproteobacteria; order Burkholderiales; family Burkholderiaceae; genus Burkholderia; species Burkholderia sp. MSh2. The sequence goes on from NZ_JPGM01000106.1 coordinate 8,717, forward strand.
ATGTCGATGGTGTGGTCGAACTCGTGCCGGGTCAGATCGTCGAGCATCCCGAGGTCTATCGGGACATGAATGCGTCGGACCTGAAGACGCATCTCGACGGCGAGCGTGCCTTCGTCGGGCTGTGTTTCAACCATCGTCCGGATGCCGACACCTTCAGCCGATTGCTCGCCAATGCCGCGATGGCGTCGTGGGACATGCAGAGGGAAGTCCCGACGATGACGGTGTTTGCCGCCGAGGCGCTCGGCAAGACGCGCGTGCCCTTGCTGTTCCTGTACGGCGGCCGCGATGCGCTGGTCGACACGTCTGCGACGCTGGCCCGCGTGACCGCGGTGAATCCACGCATCATCAGCAAAGTTTACGCCGACGCGGGCCACGCACCGTTCATGGAGGAACCCGATCGATTCAACCGCGATCTGGCCGGGTTCGTCAGGTCGGTATCCGGGAAATGAAGCATTCCTGCACAAGGAGGCAAACGTGGAACCCGACGTCGAACGAACTGCAGCGGCGGACTTCTTTCCCGGCTTTACCCGGCTCGACATCGAAACTGACGAGGTTTCGTTTCGGGGTGTCGTCGGCGGAACGGGATCACCGGTGCTGTTGCTGCACGGCTATCCGCAGACCCACGTCGCGTGGCGACTGTTGGCGCCGGCGCTCGCCAGGTCGCACACCGTCGTCATACCGGACCTGCCGGGATACGGCGACAGCCGGACCCGCAACGATCGGCCGCGATGGACCAAACGCCGCGTGGCCGGCGCGCTCGTCACGCTGATGGATCGGCTCGGGTACGAACGGTTCGCCGTGGCCGGACATGATCGGGGCGCTCGCGCCGGATACCGGCTTGCGCTGGATCACCCTCAGCGTGTCACCGCCTATGCATCGCTGGCCGTCGTGCCCACGCTGGATGCGTTCGCGCAGGTCGACAGGACTTTTGCGTTCAATGCCTGGCACTGGTTTTTTCTGTCGCAGCCTGCGGACCTTCCGGAACGGATGCTGGCGGCCGATCCGGACGCCTACATCGACGCCGCGCTTGCGAGGATGGCGGGAGGCATTGAGCGGATCGATACATTGGCGCTGGAAGCCTATCGAACCGCATTCCGGAACCCGGACGTGCGTCACGCGATCTGCGAAGACTATCGCGCCGCCATGTCGGAGGATCTGGAACACGACGCGAGCGATTGTGCAGCGGGCCGCAAGCTTGTCTGTCCGGTGCTGGTGCTATGGAGCGACATGGAGCAAAAGGCGAGACATGTGTCGCCCGTCGATACGTGGTCGAGGTGGGCTGACAATGTGAAGGGTGGCGGACTGCCCGGTGGGCATCTGCTGCCTGAGGATGCCCCGGCCGAGGTGTTGGCCTTCCTCGAGAATTTCCTGATCTAACGGCTTTAGCGTGACAACGACGGTTTTGTCGAAGGGGGGGCGGTTATCGAGCGCTTGAATCCGCAGTCGATGCCGGACGCCGACTTCGCGCGGAAGCGCATCGTTCGATGCCCGTTACGGACGTGGCCGCACTGGTGGACGCAGGCGTTGAATTCCGGTCTCGGTCGAGACGGTGGCCGCCGGATCGTGGAGTAGTATTCCCCCATCTCCAGGTTATTGCTCGACTGCTGCGGCGTACTGCCAACCTGCTCGCTAAAGGGGTTGGGGAGCGGCTTCAACGATACGTGTGGCGACGTCGGCCGTGACGACGGCATTGATGGGAATGCATGATGTCAACCGAGTGGAAGCTTCGCGTCAGACTGTTTATCCAGCGCTTCTGGCAGCCGACCAGCGCGTGCATGACCTGCATGCCGGGGAGCTGGGGCAATATCATGAGCCTTGCCCACTGGACCATTGCATTTCATACGGGCCTGCTTACCGGACTCCTGGCCGTACTGTTGACGTTCACGCCTGCGGCGAAACTCTACGTGAATCGATACGGCAATGCGCTGGTCGTTGGCGTCCTCACGGCACTGGGCGACGCTTACTCGCACACGAGTCACTACCGTATCCCCTATGTCGAGCACATCGTGACGGGGGCAATTTCAGGTCTCTTGACGCTGGCGGCCTCATATCTCTTCGAAGACCGCGCGCGACGCCTTCGGGCGGTATGGGCTCGGGTTTTCGGATAGCGTGTCCGCAGACTGTCCGAACCCACCGGGCCAAACCGGGAGAGGTTTGCCTGCTTGGCCGCGCTTCATGATCGTGAGGTTGCGCATGGACAATGCGAGTTCGCCCTATGCGCCGATATGATTGCGGCGGAATCGACGGCATGCCCCATTCGGTAGTGGTCCGGGAGCAGAAGCGCTCGAGTGAAGACCTGCGGCTTTTCCAAAGCTGTTTTGAATCGCTGCAACGCAGGTGTTGATGCCGTCGCCCGTGCGCACGAAGATCTTGTCCGGGTTGAAGCGCGGTTAAACGATACTTGCCACGCGGCGCTCAGCTGATTCGAAGCGATGTGTGTCGTGCTTTCCGCAAAACCCGATACGACCAAGGCGATTCGATACGCGCCAAACCGCCGGCCGGCGCTTGTCTTTTACTGTAGCGGCGGGCGTTCAGAAGTCGAAACCTGATCGCCGGGCGAGCGCCGCGTGGCGTTGCCCTCGGCAGACGGAAGCCTGTTCAGCGGTGCCGACTTCGATGGCAAACGTGCCGTCACTCAGCGAGGCGATTCCGGCCGTGCGGCTGCGGGAAAACCATGTCGTCATGGAAGCCTCTCGGTCGATCGTGAATACCAATGTGAGAGAATTTTACCCACTCGTAACCGATCATCACCATCCGCCGCCTGCCGAATGACGCGGGCGTGCGCTTCAACAGGAGAATTCATGGGCTTCCTCGCTGGTAAACGCATTCTGCTGACGGGCCTGCTGTCGAACCGTTCGATCGCATACGGCATCGCCAAGGCCTGTCATCGTGAAGGCGCCGAACTCGCGTTCACCTACGTCGGCGATCGCTTCAAGGATCGCATCACCGAATTCGCCGCGGAGTTCGACAGCACGCTGGTGTTTGCGTGCGACGTCGCCGACGACGCGCAAATCGACGCGCTGTTCGCCTCGCTCGGCCAGCACTGGGACCGGCTCGACGGCCTCGTTCACTCGATCGGCTTCGCGCCGCGCGAAGCGATCGCGGGCGACTTCCTCGACGGCCTGACGCGCGAGAACTTCCGCATCGCACACGACATCTCCGCGTACAGCTTCCCCGCGCTCGCCAAGGCCGCGCTGCCGCTGCTGTCGGAAGACGCGTCGCTGCTGACGCTGTCCTACCTCGGCGCGGAGAAGGCGATTCCGAACTACAACACGATGGGCGTTGCGAAGGCCGCGCTCGAGGCCAGCGTGCGCTACCTCGCCGTGTCGCTCGGTGCCAAGGGCATCCGCGTGAACGGCATCTCGGCGGGCCCGATCAAGACGCTCGCCGCGAGCGGCATCAAGGGCTTCGGCAAGATCCTCGAATTCGTCGAGCACAATGCGCCGCTCAAGCGCAACGTGACGATCGAGCAGGTCGGCAATGCCGGCGCGTTCCTGCTGTCGGACCTCGCGAGCGGCGTGACGGCCGAGATCATGCACGTCGACAGCGGTTTCAATGCGGTTGTCGGCGGGATGGCCGGTCTCGAAGAGTAAGCGCCGCTCTCCACGCACCGTTGCTCCCGCAACGGCCTTGCCGATCGTGGAATTGCGCCAGCAGTGCTTGCTGCAACGTCAGATCGCTCGACAGGTGGACGTGTCTGCCTCGACTGTCAGCCGCGTGAACCGGTTGAGCGATACAGGCACTCCGCACCGGGCCGGCGATCAGATTCGCCCGTTGAATACCCGATGGGGAATAACCGATCCGACGTACCGGGCCGGTATCGGAATCGCTTGGCTGGCACGGCGCAACAAAGCTTGACGATCGGTACCTTCCAAAACGCGGATGAGCCTGAACGGAGTCGGGTGCCGGTAAGGTTGATTGTTATTCGGGCATGAGAGTTTGCGCTGAATACGAAGGTGCACCCTGCAGCCGCTCAAGGGGGCAGGGGCAGGCTATCGGCAACGAGCGCGCAACAACCGATCTGGCAGCAGCGCCAAAAGGAGCGCAGCGCCCTGCGGAAAGAGCGTGAAAGGCGCGTTATGGATCGAGAATGGCCTATCCAAAGGAACGCGAAACACGTACGTTAGTCCGCCATTACACGCTGGAAGTACATATCGAGAAATTCGCGGTCCGCGATCAGACCTTGGGCGTCCATGCAGTAGTCGGCCACCATGCCAGGCACGAGCCGATCGATTGCCTCGAACATGCGGCGCAATGCATCGGCATCTGCTGCGTCTGAGCTGGAAATATCGAACCAGATTTCCGTTACGAGGTCGTCTTTGACTTCCACCTTGAGATAACAATGCTGGCGCCCGAAGCACCAGGCATCTTCGTCATAGGAACCATAGGGATCTCGCTGCGCCAGATCAAACCCGGCGGAAGCTGTTGCGTAAAAGCGCTTGACCCGGGGCTGGATCGAGCTCAGAGCCGTGACGACATCAGCCAAGCGAAGCCCGGCTTGGGCGTAGTTTGTCGAAGGCTGTTGAATGATGTGCAGATCAGTCCAGCCAACTCCCGATGTCGCCTGGTTTTTTTGACTGGCATCTCGCGCCGCTTCAATATCGCTGCTTACTTCACGCAGGACAGCGACAGGGTGAAGGCTGCGTAGCCCCCAGTCGTCCTCATGGATGTGAATCAGATCAGGGGAGCCGTGACTCATTTCGTTTCGGGAGCAGTGTGTGGTTTGCCGGATTTTATACCGCAAGTGCGCATCGTCCTGCGAATATGGGTTCACCTGGTTGATCACGCGGCGTCACTGTTCGTAGAACTCCAGGCGCCCCTGAATATTCGCACCTCCATGGCGATCCCGTCCATTCACTTGTCGCGGGCCGACGTTTCAGATGTACCGCTTCGATGTCAGTCAGGCCGAGTGGACCGTTAAGCGTGAGGGCTTTGCGCAGGAAGCTGCTGGCATTGGACAATGCAAGGGGCGGCCTCGTCGGCGCGTGGTGGAAAAGCGACCTGTTCGTCCAGCACTTCGTCGTTCGACAACCTGGCGAGTGTGGTCGCCATCGCTTGATGTCCTCGTCCATCCTTGTGCTCATCGTCGTTTCGTCCATTGTCGCGTGAGCAGGTTTTCACTGGGGAAATACATTGCAATGCGCTCACATGTTCAATCTTCCCAGTAGAAGAGCGCGTCGAACTGTGTGTGTCCGCGATCATTGAGGATCGTCGGCACATACGTGCCGGGCGGCAATGAATCCGATAGTTCGATACGAGTTGCGCGAGCAAGGCCGTAGCTTTCCAGAACAGGTTGCACGTCCTTCGCCAACTGCTGGACCCCTTTGTTTTCCAGCCTGTCCAGCATGTCAAACGCCGGAAGGTAGCTTCCCTGTTCGCGAAGATGCCAATGCTTCTCTCCTTCCATGAACACGAAGTATGGGGATAGGCGACTGAGCAACACCACCAATCCGACATGGCTTTCCCAGAGAGGACGTGGTCGTGCAACGTCAAACTCCGGCGTGTCCTTGTAAAACCAGGCATCGACAAAGGATGCGTAGCCGGACCCGTAGTGTCCCCATTCAATGTGCGATCTTGCTCCCGTTGTTCGCTCGATGGCATCGCACGCGTTTCTCAGGTAATCATCGATGACTGCCTCGTCGCAAGTCACCCAAGGATGCCGGTCAGAAATAGGTTGCTGAGTCAGCAACAGCTCTATTTTCTCATTGGAGAGGAGTGGCGAGGTCGTCATAAGGCGCGCGGTACGATAGGAACATTGAGAGGCGCCCCCCCGTGAAAATCAGGGTGCGGCCGAGGAAATTGGCTGGAGCAGCGACGGATTATCTTGATAGGGGAAATTTCTGTCTTGAGTAACAATTCCTGAATTGATGGTCCGGAATGCGCTGAGCGCACCTCACTATGTCGTAGCCCGTTTTACGGGTGACTGAACGTCGATAGTTCCATTGATGAGATAATATCAAGGCGATATTTGATGGCATTGATATTTTATTGGAGTGGTTGCCATGAGCTTTTTCCGCCGTCTCGCGCTTCATCGCTTCGTGCAATCACATCCCCCGTCACGACACGTTTCTCCGGCTCCTCGCGATCTTGTGTCCGCTTATAGTGGCATCCTCCCTGCCAGTCTGCTTCAACTCTGGCGAACCAAAGGGCTTGGGCTGTATGGGAGCCTCCAACTTGCCCTGATCGATCCTGGTCAATGGCAAGCAACGCTTGATCGCTGGATTATCTCACCACCTGGTTCCGTGCGACGTATTCCCATCGCGCTGCTCCCGTTCGGGACACTGCTTTACTATCGAAAACTGACCGCGATAGATGAGGACGTCGCATATATCGATCCTGTATCGAAGCAAACAGGGGATTTGGCCTGGAGCCTCGATGATTGCTTCAACAAGATCTTGTGCGAACCGGCCTCGCTGCACTCGATCGTTTCTCCGGTACTGATACGGTCCGCACGAGAGACATGCCAAACGCTGGAACCAGGGGAAGTCTATGAAGTCGAGCAGGTATCGCTGTCCATGCAGATGCTGAGAATCGAAAAAGTCAATGCGCTCGAATTGCACCGTCGGCTTCGCGACGCCGTTGAATTGCACTCATCTGCAGCCAAACGTCCCGCGACCGTACTTGACGCACTGCCTGACGAATATCGTAGCCGGTTCGAGGAGATGGTCAGCGAACGTGATCTTGTCGGCTTGTATCTGTCCTCGTACCTGGACTGGCATCGATTGCTTGCCTTGCAATCGAATGGTCTATACGACCTGCTGCTCTGGGAAATTCAAGACAAGACTTTCGCGCGCGTCAACGTGCGCACCTATAGCGGCGTCTACACGACCCAACGCAGTTCCGATGGCGATGATGGCGTTACGCTCGATATTGCTCTGGAGCACAACTCGTCCGGCGGTGACGCCGACGACGACCAGCTAATCGCGATGTATTCGAACGGGACAACTTTCCTGCTTCGCGCCAACGAACTGGAGGATATGGCAACCGCGATAGGTGGTCGCAACCTGATGGGGCGCAGCGAGTCCTACTTTCGGAAAGTGACGTTAAGCGACGCATTCGTTGAAGAGCAGGCCGATGGACGTGTTGCGCCACCGTTCGACGATTTTCCGAAAGCGCTGCAGGCATTGATCCATGTCGAACCGTTACGAGCGACCATCACGCACGTCGACATACCGAATCCGGATGAAGAAGAGGAAGGGGAGGGGGCCGTCATGTGCACGCTGGATCTCGGATCGGAGGACGGATTGCGCATGAACATGCCGCTCTATTCTCCCGAGCACTCCGGGCGCAATCTCGAAGGCTGGGTTTGGCGGATGACCCCTCATGCCTGCGGCGCCGGTGTTTCCTATCGGCGAGGCGTCGACGGCACCATCGAGAACGGCCCGAAGGTTGGAGATGTTTTGGTGACGCGCGCTCCTGGCTGGCAAACATGATGCGGATATCCGTCTGCTGAGCAATGTGGCCGCCCACGCACCGGCGGCCTGCTCGATCAACTGCAGGGATGCCGGCGTCAGGCCGAGTTCGCCGTACTTTGGCGTGGGCGCCTGCAGATACGACATCGGCATGGCATCTCCTCCCGGTGGCGTGCGCTCGACCTGGGCATCGTGTGTGGTGTGCGGCGGGTCGCAGCATTCTATGCGTACCGTCTACGGAGAAAGGGGACATCCCACGCAGCGACCAGCGTCGCCCCCTTCACGCGTGACTCAATCCTGCAGCACCTGCGGGGTACAGCCAATCATTGATGGGTGCAATCGATTCAACCGTCGCCCGCATCGCCGAGGGCAACGTCGGCCTTCTGCTTTCTGCCGATCCGGCAGGTGACGTTTCATCGCGCGCCCTGCGAGGCCGACTCAAGTTGCGCTCCACTCGTCATCGATCATTCCGCCCCGAGCGTCAGCCACGTGGATGAAGCCTTTGAGGTCTGTAACCAGCCAGAATGCCTGGGTAATACCCCCGGCCAGTAAGCGGGATCGGAAGTAGAATTTCCAGCAAAGGGAGTTCTACGCAATGAAGAAGTCGAAGTTCACGGATAGCCAGATCATGGATGCGCTCAAGCGGGCGGAGTCCGGGCTGGCGGTGCCGGAGATTTGTCGGGAGCTGGGTATCAGCACGGCGACCTTTTACAACTGGCGCGGCAAGTACGGCGGCATGGACGTGTCGCTGATGGCTCGCATGAAGGAACTGGAGGCGGAGAACGCACGACTGCGCAAGATGTACGTCGAAGAGAAGATCAAGGCGGAGATCGTCGCAGAGGCGCTGGCAAAAAAAGACTGAGGCCATCTTCTCGCCGCGAGATGGCCAGGGACGCAGTAGCACGCCGGGGGGTGTCGATCCGGCTTGCATGCGAGGCATTTGGCGTAAGCCAGACGTGCTACCGCTATGAGCGAAAGCGCAATGCAGAGAACGAACAGATCGCCGACTGGTTGCTGAGACTGACCGACAACCACCGTAACTGGGGATTCGGGCTGTGTTTCCTGTACCTGCGCAACGTGAAGGGCTTCGGGTGGAATCATAAGAGGATCTACCGCATCTATCGCGAGCTCGAGCTGAATCTCCGCATCAAACC
>NZ_JPGM01000107.1:0-17226 GCF_000731655.1 Burkholderia sp. MSh2
CCCGACGACGCGGCCGCGGCCGCCGCCGCGCTCGCCGAGGAACTGCAGCGCGTACGCGACGCCGCCCACGCCGAAGGCCACGCGGCCGGCCACGTCGAAGGCCAGGCGCTCGGCTACCAGGCCGGTTTCGAGCAGGGCCGCGAACAGGGCTTCGCGGCCGGTCAGGCCGACGCGCACGAACAGGCCGCGCAGCTCGCGGCGCTCGCCGCGTCGTTCCGCGAGGCCGTGTCCGGCATCGAGCACGATCTCGCCTCCGATATCGCACAACTCGCGCTCGACATCGCGCAGCAGGTCGTGCGCCAGCACGTGAAGCACGATCCCGCGGCGCTCGTCGCGGCCGTGCGCGACGTGCTCTCGGCCGAGCCCGCGCTGTCCGGCGCGCCGCATCTCGCGGTGAATCCGGCCGACCTGCCCGTCGTCGAAGCCTATCTGCAGGACGACCTCGACACGCTCGGCTGGAACGTGCGCACCGACGCCTCGATCGAGCGCGGCGGCTGCCGCGCGCACGCCGCGACCGGCGAGGTCGACGCGACGCTGCCCACGCGCTGGCAGCGCGTCGCCGCCGCGATCGGCAAGGTGAGCGCGTGGTGACGCCCACGCCCGAGTCGCTCGCGCACGACGGCATGACGCCGCTCGAACGGGAACTCGCGCTCGCGTCGTTCGGCCCCGCTGCCGCGCACGACGCCGCACCGGACGCCACCCCGCATGCGGCCGACGCTCCGGCCGACGCCGCCCGCGCCGCGCCGCGCGCGCCGCACAATCCGCATCTCGCGCACTGGCGCACCCATCTGAACGGGCTCTCGGCGCGCAGCCAGCGTGCGCTGCCGCTGCGGCCGTGCGGGCGCCTCACGCGCGCGGCCGGCCTCGTGCTCGAGGCGATCGGGCTGCGCCTGTCGGTCGGCGCCGAATGCACGATCGAACTGCCGCCCGGCAGCACGCTGCCGCACGCGGAAGCGGAAGTCGTCGGCTTCTCCGGCGACCGCCTGTTCCTGATGCCGACCACCGACGTCGCCGGCGTCCTGCCCGGCGCGCGCGTGTGGCCGCGCGAAAGCGCGCCCGTCGCCGATCCGCTCGCGGGCGCGAAGCGGCTGCCGGTCGGCTGGGAAATGCTCGGGCGCGTCGTCGACGCGTCGGGCCGGCCGCTCGACGGCCTCGGCCCGCTTGCGTCGAAGGTCGACGCACCGCTGTCGGCGCCGTCGATCAACCCGCTCGAGCGCGAACCGATCCACCACGTGCTCGACGTCGGCGTGCGCGCGATCAACGCGCTGCTGACCGTCGGCCGCGGGCAGCGGATGGGCCTGTTCGCCGGCTCCGGCGTCGGCAAGTCGGTGCTGCTCGGCACGATGGCGCGCTACACGAGCGCGGAAGTGATCGTGATCGGGCTGATCGGCGAACGCGGCCGCGAAGTGAAGGAATTCATCGAACAGATCCTCGGCGAGGACGGGCTCGCCCGCTCGGTTGTCGTTGCCGCGCCGGCCGACGTGTCGCCGCTGCTGCGGATGCAGGGCGCGGCGTACGCCACGTCGCTCGCCGAGTATTTCCGCGACCAGGGCAAGCACGTGCTGCTGCTGATGGATTCGCTGACCCGCTACGCGATGGCCCAGCGCGAGATCGCGCTGGCGATCGGCGAGCCGCCCGCGACGAAGGGCTACCCGCCGTCGGTGTTCGCGAAGCTCCCCGCGCTCGTCGAGCGCACCGGCAACGGGCCGGAAGGCGGCGGCTCGATCACCGCGTTCTACACGGTGCTCACCGAAGGCGACGACCAGCAGGACCCGATCGCCGATTCGGCGCGCGCGATCCTCGACGGCCACGTCGTGCTGTCGCGCGCGCTCGCCGAGGCCGGCCACTATCCGGCGATCGACATCGAGGCGTCGATCAGCCGCGCGATGACCGCGCTGATCGACGAAGCGCACCTCGACCGCGTCCGGCAGTTCAAGCAGATGCTGTCGCGCTACCAGCGCAATCGCGACCTGATCGCGGTCGGTGCATACGCTCCCGGCCGCGACGCGCAACTCGACCGCGCGATCGCGCTCTATCCGCGCATCGAGGCATTCCTGCAGCAGGGCTTTCGCGAATGCGCGCCGTTCGCGTCGAGCCTCGCGGGGCTCGATGCGCTGTTCGACGCTTACGGAGGCTGATCCCGATGGCTCACGGCTTTCCCCTTCAGTTGCTGCTCGACCGCGCGCAGGAAGATCTCGACTCGGCCACGAAGCAGCTCGGCACCGCGCAGCGCGACCGCACCGCGGCCGCCGAGCAGCTCGACGCGCTGCTGCGCTACCGTGACGAATATCACGCGCGCTTCGCGCAATCCGCGCAAAATGGCATGCCGGCCGGCAACTGGCGCAATTTCCAGGCGTTCATCGATACGCTCGATGCGGCGATCCTGCAGCAGCGCAACGTGCTGGCCGCGGCCGAACTCCGCATCGACGAGGCGCGCCCGAACTGGCAACAGAAGAAACGCACCGTCGGCTCATATGAAATCCTGCAGGCGCGCGGCGTCGCGCAGGAAGCGAAACGCGACGCCCGGCGCGAACAGCGCGACGCCGACGAACACGCAGCGAAGATCCTGCGCATGCGGGCCGACGCGGCCCGTTCGTCGTAACCCACCGCATTCGAACGAGAGAACCGCCATGCCACCCCTGCCCCTGCTCGGCGCGTTGATCGACACCGCCGGCGCCGCCCTCAAGGCCGCCCGCGGCTCGGGTTCGTCCGGCGCCGCCGGCACCGACGCCTCGAACACCTCGGCTTCCGCGCCGTTCGCGCAGACGCTGAAGCAAAGCGTCGACACGCGACGCGACACGGTGAATTCCGGCACGCAGAACGTATCGACGAAACAGGCCGCATCGAAGCCGGCCGCCGGCAGGAAGCCGTCCGGCACCGACGACACGAACGCGAGCGCGAGTGCCGCCGCCACACCGGACGCCGCCGCACTCGCGGCCGCCGCGGCCTTGCAGGCGCAACTGCAGGCGCGCACCGGCAACGCGACGCCGGCCGATGCGGCAACCGCCGCGGCCACTGCGCAACAGACGGCCGTCTCCGGCCAGCCCGATGCCACGGCCGCGCTGGCGGACCACGCGACCACGGACGCCGGCGCGCAGCCGGCCGCCCCGACGTCGGTCCACGATGCGCTGCAGGCCGCGCTCGGCAGGCTGACGGGCGGCTCGGGCGCGATCGCGATGCCCGCGACCGGTGCGACGGCGGCGTCCTCGGCCGCGACCGCATCGCCCGGCACCGCCGCACCACTGACGCCGAAGGCGCCGACGTTCGACCACATGCTCGCCGACGCCAAGGGCGCGCCGGGCGCCCAGGCGACCCCGACGCAAGCCACCGCACAGGCACTGCAAGCCGACGCGAACGCGCAGTCCGGCGCGCAGCACGCGCTTGCCGCAGCCGGCGAGGCAACGGATCCGGCGGCCAGCGCGACGCTCGCCGCGGGCGCAACGGCCGCGGCCGCCGCGCAGGCGAGCCTGCAGTTGTCGCCGGCCGCGGGGGCGATCGCCGCCGCCAACCCGAACGTGCTCGCGCCGCACGTCGGCACCGCCGACTGGACGGACGCGCTGAGCCAGAAGGTCGTATTCCTGTCGAACGCGCATCAGCAGAGCGCCGAGCTGACGCTCAATCCGCCCGATCTCGGGCCGCTGCAGGTCGTGCTGCACGTCGCGGACAACCACGCGCACGCGCTGTTCGTGTCGCAGCACGCGCAGGTGCGCGACGCGGTCGAGGCCGCGCTGCCGAAGCTGCGCGACGCGATGGAAGCGGGCGGGCTCGGGCTCGGCAGCACGACCGTCAGCGACGGCGGCTTCGCTTCGCAGCAGAACCCGCAGCAAAACTTCGCCGGCGGCCAGTCGGCGCGGCGCGGGAACGGCGGATCGTCAGCCGTCGATGCACCGGCCGACGCCGCGCAATCCGCACCGGTCGCCACGACCGTGAGCCGCGCCGGCCTCGTCGATACGTTTGCCTGAGCATGTCGTGCCGGTGCGCGCGCCGCTCAGCGGCCGTGCACCGCCGCGGCCGCCTCGCCGCGCGGCGCCCCGCCCTTGCGGGCCGCGACGATGAAATCCGCCGCGCGTTCGCCGATCATCACCGACGGCGCATTCGTGTTCCCGCCGACCAGCGTCGGCATCACCGACGCATCCACCACGCGCAATCCGTCGACGCCGCGCACGCGCAGTTGCGGATCGACGACCGCGCGCGCATCCGAGCCCATCCGGCACGTGCCGACCGGGTGATAGATCGTATCGGCATGCGCGACGATCGTCGCGCGCAGCTCCGCTTCGCTCTGGTCCGGGCGCGTGTACAGCTCGCGGCCGCCCTGCGACGCGAGCGGCGCCTGCGACAGGATCCGGCGCATCGCGTGCGCGCCGCGCACGAGCAGGTCGAGATCGCGCGTATCGCTGAAGAAGCGCGGATCGATCAGCGGCGCGTCGCGCGCATCGCCGCTCGCGAGCGCCACCGTGCCGCGGCTGAACGGCCGCAGCGCGCACACGTGCAGCGAGTAGCCGAAGCCCCAGTGCATCTTGCGGTTGTGGTCGTCCACGAGCGCCGTGCAGAAATGCAGCTGCAGGTCGGGACGCGCGAGCGACGGGTCGCTCTTGATGAAGCCGCCGGCCTCCGCGACGTTGCTGGTCATCATCCCGGTGCGGCTCGAGAAATAGCGCGCGAGCGCGGGCGTCATCTTCGCGATCCCGCGCAGGCACACGCCGACCAGCTCCGACGAGTTCACCCGCGTATTGATGATGAAGTCGATGTGGTCGATCAGGTTCGTGCCGACGTCCGGCGCGTCCTGCACGACCGCGATCCCGTGTCGGCGCAGTTGCTCGGCCGGACCGATCCCCGAACACATCAGCAGTTGCGGCGAATTGAACGCGCCGGCGGACAGGATCACTTCCGCGCGTGCGTCGAGCGTCTCGACGCGTCCGTTGCGCGACACCGCGACGCCGGTCGCGCGCTTGCCGTCGAACGCGACGCGCAGCACCGTCGCATCGGTGATCACGTGCAGGTTCGGCCGGCTGCGGCCGTAGATATAGGCACGCGCGACGCTGCAGCGCGAGCCGTCGCGATGCGTGACCTGATAGAAGCCGACGCCTTCCTGCGTCGCGCCGTTGAAGTCGTCGTTCAGCGGATAGCCGGCTGCGTGCGCGGCCTGGATGAACCGCTCGGAAAACGGATTGCGAAAGCGCAGGTCCGACACCGACAGCGGGCCGTCCGCACCGTGCCACGCGTCGGCGCCGCGTTCGTTGCCTTCCGCGCGGCGGAAATACGGCAGCACGTCCTGCCAGCCCCAGCCGGTCGCGCCGAGCTGCGCCCACTCGTCGTAGTCGCCCGGGTGGCCGCGCGTATAGATCATCGCGTTGATCGCGCTCGACCCGCCCATCCCGCGCCCGCGCGGCTGGTAGCCGCGCCGCCCGCCGAGGCCCGGCTGCGGCACCGTCTCGTAACCGTAGTTCGTGCCGAGCTTGAACGGCACCAGCGCCGCGATGCCGACCGGCATGTTGACGAGCAGGTTGCGCTCCGTATGCGAGCCGGCCTCGATCAGTGCGATCGTCGCATCGGGACAGGCATCGGCGAGACGGCCTGCCAGGCTCGACCCGCCCGAACCGCCGCCGACGATGATGTAGTCGTATTGCATGTCACGTCTCCGTCGTGTCATGAAAGGCGCCCGGCACCGCCGCGCGACCGCGTCTCCTCTTGTAAGGCCTGTTTACCCGTGGAACGCCCCCGCGCATGCCCGGCGTCGCTCGCCGGGAAAGACGCGACGCGCATCGTCCGGCCGGGCCGGACGAGCGACGGACGATGCCGCCATGCTCGCGATGCCGGTCGCTCCCGCGGCGACGCATGCGCATTCCACAGGTCGACAGCCCCTGATGTTCGGGCATTGTAGGAATGGCCGTCATGCGCGCGGCGCGCGGATTCAAGAGCGATTCCTCTAAACGCCCGCGTGAACTAAATTTAAGATGTATCGATGCGCTTTGCGCGACGCGCCGGCCACGAGAAGCCGTTCCGTCGTGCAACGGGAGAGACGACGATGCAGCGCCAGGTTCTGCAGGCCGCGTGCCGACCCGGTTGCCCGGAAATGCCGCGCGCGCCGCGCATTTCATTTCAAACGGCTGCCTGCGCGAAGCAGCACGGCATCATGCGCGCAATCGTTCGAATTCGAACGGCACGGGTCGTCGCCGACCGTTTGGACGGTGGATCGCCGCCGCGGCACGATGCGCTACGGCACGGTCCGGCGTACCCGGCGTGCCGGCCCGTCGCGATGCACGGGCAGGCGCTCGCGCGGCAGCGTCGCGCGCCCGGCGGCAGTCGCCCCGCCCGGCAGGCACGCGCACCGCGGCACGTTTTTTCGATGCGGACACCGTCGCGCGGATGCGACGCCCGCCGCACGCAGCAACCGGTTTTCGAGCACGCATCGCATCCGGCCTCGCGCCGTGCGGCGCGCCCACCCCGATCCGCGTCGCCGCGCTCGCCGAGCGCGCGCGTGCGGCGTGACGGCCGGCCGACCAGCCAGGCCCAACTGGAGGAGACGACATGAAGAACGACCTGCCCGAACTGGCGCCGCAAGCCCTGCCGTCGGTCGATGCGCTGACGTCGCTGCTGCGCGACCAGCGCGCGGCTTACCTGCGCGCACCCTACCCGTCATGGGAAACGCGCGTGCAGCATCTGCGCGCGCTGCGCACGATGCTGATCGATCATGCGGACGCGCTCGCCGACGCGATCAGCGCCGATTTCGGCCATCGGGCGAAGCAGGAAGTGCTGCTGTCGGAAATCTGGATGGCGAAGGAGGAGATCGACGACGCGCTCAGGCACGGCAAGCGCTGGATGAAACCGATCCGCAAGCCGATGAACAAGTGGCTGCGCCCGGCGCGCGCAAAGGTGATTCCGCAGCCGCTCGGCGTGGTCGGCATCGTCGTGCCGTGGAACTACCCGGTGCTGCTCGCGGCCGGCCCGCTGATCTGCGCGCTCGCCGCCGGCAACCGCGCGATCGTCAAGATGTCCGAACTGACGCCGCGCACGTCGGCGCTGTTCGAGCAGCTGATCGCGAAGACGTTCGCGCGCGACCATGTCGCGGTCGTGAACGGCGATGCGGAGGTCGGCGCCGCCTTCAGCGCGCTGCCGTTCGACCACCTGCTGTTTACCGGCTCGACGCACGTCGGCCGCCACGTGATGCGCGCCGCCGCCGACAACCTCACGCCCGTCACGCTCGAGCTCGGCGGCAAGTCGCCCGCGATCGTCGGCCCGAACGCCCGCTTCGATGCGGCCGTCGACGCGATCGTCGCGGGCAAGACGCTGAACGCCGGCCAGACCTGCATCGCGCCCGACTACGTGCTGCTGCCGCGCGGGATGGAAGCCGCGTTCATCGAGCGGGCGCGGGCGCGCTTCGCGAAGATGTATCCGGATCTCTCGACCAACGGCGACTACACGACGATCGTCTCGCCGCGCCACTATGCGCGGCTGCAGCAGCTCGCGAGCGACGCGCAGGCGGCCGGCGCGCAGCTGCATCCGCTGTCGGACGCGCGTTCCGATCCCGCGGCGCGCCGCTTCGTGCCGTGCGCGGTCACCCAGGTGCCGGCCGCGTCGCAACTGATGCAGGAGGAAATCTTCGGGCCGCTGCTGCCGCTGGTGCCGTACGAACGGCTCGACGAGGCGATCGCGTACGTGAATGCGCGCCCGCGTCCGCTCGCGCTCTACCTGTTCGACGAGGACGGCGGCACGATCGATCGCGTGATGCGCGAAACGATCTCGGGCGGCGTATCGATCAACGAAACGCTGATGCACATCGCCTGCGGCAGCCTGCCGTTCGGCGGGGTCGGGGCAAGCGGGATGGGCGCGTATCACGGCTACGACGGCTTCGTGACGTTCTCGAAGATGAAGCCGGTGCTCACGCAGCCGCGCCTGAACGCGCGCAACCTGCTCGCCCCCCCGTACGGCAAGCGCTTCGCCGCGCTGATCAAGCTGATGCTGAAGTTCTGACGCAGTCGAACCGGGCGAGCCGCGCGCATCGCGCGGCAGCCCGTCCACGCGCCGCGCGCAGGCCGTGCGCGTTCACACGGGCCAGAGCGGCCCTTCCTGCATCGCGCCGATCTGCTCGCGCAACTCGAGCACGCGCGCTTCCCAGTAACGATGCGTGTTGAACCACGGAAACGCGGCCGGGAACGCGGGATCGTCCCAGCGCCGCGCGAGCCATGCCGCATAGTGGATCAGCCGCAGCGTGCGCAGCGCTTCGACCAGATGCAGCTCGCGCGGCTCGAATTCGTGGAAATCCTCGTAGCCGGCCAGCAGATCCGCGAGTGCGCGCGACGCGCCTTCGCGATCGCCCGGCAGCAGCAGCCACAGATCCTGGATCGCGGGCGCCATCCGGCTGTCGTCGAAGTCGACGAAATGCGGGCCTGCATCGGTCCACAGCACATTGCTCGGATGACAGTCGCCATGCGTGCGCAGCAGACGGATCTCGCCCGCGCGCTCGAACGCGGCCTCGACGCCTTCGAGCGCGAGCGCGACGGCCGTCTCGTACGCGGGCCGCACGTCGTCCGGAATGAAATCGTGCGCGAGCAGGTAATCGCGCGGCTCGTAGCCGAAGGTGCGGATGTCGAGCACGGGGCGCGCGACATACGGCTCGGTCGCGCCGACCGCATGAATCCGGCCGATGAAGCGGCCGAGCCATTCGAGCGTGTCGCTGCGGTCGAGATCGGGCGCACGGCCGCCGCGCCGCTCGAAGATCGAGAAGCGGAAGCCGTCGAACGCGTGCAGCGTGCGGCCGTCGAACACGCGCGCGGGCACCGCCGGAATCTCGCGCGCGGCGAGTTCGGCGACGAACGCATGCTCTTCGAGGATCGCCTCGTCCGACCAGCGCGCCGGGCGATAGAACTTCGCGACGACCGGCGGGCCGTCTTCGATGCCGACCTGGTAGACGCGGTTTTCGTAGCTGTTGAGCGCGAGCAGGCGCCCGTCGGTGCGCAGGCCGGCGGGCATCAGCACGCTGTCGAGCGCATCGAGCACGCACTCGGGCGTGAGGCCGGCGAATGGCGGGCCGGCGGGAGAAGCGGAAGCGGAAGTGACGTCGTTCATGTCCCGCATTGTGCCGCCAGCCGGGTCGAAAGACGAGCGTCCGGTGCGGCGTGCGCTTAGTGGAGCGCCGCGCCGGCCGGCAGCACGGATTCGCCGGTGTCGATCAGGTCCTCGAGAAAGAACGGCTCGGTGTTGAGTTCCTTCGACTCGCCCGGTACGCCCGCGTACCAGGTCACCATGGCCATGTCGCCCAGGATGCGCTGGACGATGCCGCGTGCGCCCTTCGGCACCGCGATATGGGTGGTACAGACAATCGACCCGACATGCATGATGGTTCCCCACTCTTGAAACTTGAAACCCGGCCCGCTGACGAGCCGGCAAATGCACGATCCGCGCGCTCTCGTCGGAGCGTTGCGCGTGATCCCATTGTTCACGGTTTATCGAAGCGCGAAAAGAAGAAGAAGCGGGCGAAGCACCGCGAATTCGTCGAATGTCTCCAATCAACCACTACGCCGGGCGCGTACTTGCCCACCCGGTTCCCCCCATCATACCCTGTCGAATGTGACTGCCCGCCGAAACCACCGCGCCCGCCGCGCCCGCCGCCGCGCACAGGCGATCGTCATGGCGCGCGCATCGCGGCACGATGCGGGGCGCTACGGGATTCCGCACCGCCGCGCCTGCCGTAACGCCACCGCATGCGCCGCGCGCCGTCGCTGCCGGCCCCGCGCTGAACGTTGCATGCGCAGCGAGCAGCGACCGCCGCCTGCGCGACACCGGCCTCGCCGGCATCCGTGCATCGTCCTGCCAGGCACACGACAGCGGTTGCGCCGGATGCTCGCCTTGCGGTACCGTTGAGGCTCATTCGCGTTCAAGCGCATTCCGACACGATGCATCCGCTCACGTCCGCCCTCGCAAAATCCCGGCCGCAGTTCGACTCGCGGCCGCAGGCGTGTGCGCATCCGTCGGTCCTTCCTCCTCCTGTCGCACCGCCGCGCGTCGGCGCCGCGCCGCCCCCTCCGGCGGCACGCGCCGGCTGACCAGCCGGCTTCCGTTTCGTCTTCCGTTCGCCCCCGTCGGCTCGTGTTCGTGCGTCATGACGCACGGTGCATTGCCACGCGCGCGAGCGGAACGTTCCGATCCGTTCGACAGGTGGATTCACATGGTTTCGTTCAAACGCGCGCTTGCCGCGCATGGCGCAACGTCGCTCTTCGTGCTGCTGTGGAGCAGCGGCGCGATCTTCGCCGAACTCGGTCTGCATCACGCCTCCGCGTTCGTCTTTCTCACCGCCCGCTTCGCCCTCGCGTCGCTCGTGCTGCTCGGCCTGGCCTGCGTGCGCAAACGCTGGCTGCCGCCGCGCGGCGAGCGGCGCATGGCCGCACTGACCGGCTTGCTGATGATCGGCGGCTATTCGATCTTCTACCTGCTTGCGCTCGAACGCGGGATCGCGCCGGGCGTGCTCGCGACGATCCTCGGCGTGCAGCCGATCCTCACGCTCGCGATCGTCGAACGGCGCTGGCAGCCGGTGCGCGTCGCGGGACTCGCGCTGTCGCTGGCCGGGCTCGCGCTCGTCGTGTGTCGCGGTGCGGGCGACGGCAGGCTGTCGCTTGCGGGCATCGCGTGCGCGCTCGCCGCGCTCGTCGCGCTGACCGCCGGCTCGCTGCTGCAGAAGCGCGTTCGCGCGGCGCCCGCCGACGTGCTGCCGCTGCAGAATGCGATCGGCCTCGCGCTGTGCGTGGCGATCGTGCCGTTCCGGCCGGTATTGCTCGACATGAGCTGGGCGTTCGTCATTCCGCTGCTGTGGCTCGGCATCGTGATTTCGGTAATCGCGCAACTGCTGTTCTACCGCTTGATGCAGCGCGGCGATCTCGTCAACGTGACGAGCCTGTTCTATCTCGTGCCCGTCGTCACCACGCTGATGGATGCCGTCTGGCTCGGCAACCGGCCCGAGCCGCTCGCGCTTGCCGGCATGGGCGCCATCGTCGCGGGGCTCGCGCTCGTGTTCCGCGCGCCGGCCGCACGCGCGCAACCCGGGCGCGCATGAGCGGGCGGGCCGCCGTTCCCTTGGCGCGCGGCGGCCCGCACCGGATACGCACGGCCGTTCCGCGCATTGCGAAAGGAATGTGAAAGATACGTGCAGGGCGTTCGTCGAATTCGCAGAAAAAGTTGCGGTTCCCGTGGTTTTCCGCTGATTTTTAATGGTTCGGATAGCGAAAAACCTGTCCGGGTTGCCTATACTCGAATTGACCGCCCCGCTCGCAATCGGGCCGGACCAATACGAGAAACACCCGGCATGGGGCCGGAGCAAGGGCCGCGGCGCCCGCTCCGCTCGACCTTGGAGACACGCATGACGACCTATTTCACGATCGGCGACTTCATCCTGTTGATCCCGATGGCGCTGGCCGGCGCGCTGTTTCTCGGCGCGGTGCCGTGTGCAACCGAATTCCGCCACAACCTGCTGCGCGTGCTGGGCGTCATTCTGGGCGTCGGCGTCGCGGTCCTGCTCGTCGAAGGCCTGCCTGCGCTGATCTAGCGTCGCAATCCGTGCACGACGCGCATCGCTGCGCCGCAGCGATGCGTTTCACGTTGCCTGTAATACGGCGCGCGATGTTTCGCATGCCGTATCGACTGCCGGTCAGATCGCCTGATCGGTGGACGGCTTTTCCCACAGGTTGATGCCGCCTTCGGTCGCGTGACGATCGATCTCCGCGAGTTCCTCCGCGGAGAATTCGAGATTCTTCAGCGCGCCGACGTTTTCACGCACCTGTTCCGCCCGGCTCGCGCCGATCAGCGCGGACGTCACGCGGCCGTGGCGCAATACCCATGCGAGCGCCATCTGCGCCAGGCTCTGCCCGCGCCGCTCGGCGATCGCGTTGAGCTTGCGCACCTGCTCGAGATTGTCCGCGCTCAGGTGATCCGGCTTCAGCGAGCCGCCGCCCGGCTTGTTCACGCGCGCGTCGGCCGGCACGCCGTTCAGGTACTTCGACGTGAGCAGCCCCTGCGCGAGCGGCGTGAAGGCAATGCTGCCCGCGCCGACATCGTCGAGCGTGCCGAGCAGGTCGTGCTCGATCCAGCGGTTCAGCATGTTGTACGAAGGCTGGTGGATCAGCAGCGGCACCTTGTACTGCGCGAGCAACGCGGCCATCTCGCGCGTCTTCGCGGCCGAATACGACGAAATGCCGATGTAGAGCGCCTTGCCCTGCTGCACGGCCGACGCGAGCGCGCCCGCCGTTTCCTCGAGCGGCGTGTGCGCGTCGAAGCGGTGCGAGTAGAAGATGTCGACGTAGTCGAGCCCCATCCGCTGCAGGCTCTGGTCGAGGCTCGCGAGCACGTACTTGCGCGACCCGCCGCCGCTGCCGTACGGCCCCGGCCACATGTCCCAGCCGGCCTTCGTCGAGATCAGCAACTCGTCGCGATACGGCCGGAAATCCTCCTTCAGCAGCCGGCCGAAGTTGGTTTCGGCGCTGCCGTACGGCGGCCCGTAGTTGTTCGCGAGATCGAAGTGGTTGATACCGAGGTCGAACGCGGTGCGCAGGATGTCGCGCTGCGTCGAGATCGGCGTCGAGTCGCCGAAGTTGTGCCACAGGCCGAGCGACAGCACGGGCAGTTTGAGCCCGGATTTGCCGCAGGTGCGGTATTGCATGTCGGCATAGCGTTCGGAAGCTGCTTCGTAGGCCATGAGTCTGTTCCGTCAGGACATCGGGAGAAGGGACGCGCGCCGGCTGCGCACACGGCGCGGCGGCGGCGAGGGAGTCATACGACGACTATGGTAGCGAAAGCGGCGGGCGCGCGCACGGCGATGGACGCGACCGCGGTGGTCGCCTACACTGCGGCGTCTCGAATCACCGTTCCAGCGAGGTTGGTATGTCCCGGGTCATCTCGGTTGCGCTGCTCGTCGGCGGCGTCGTGCTGCTGTATTTCGGCGGGCAGTCGTTCCATTCGATCAACGACAACGTGTCGCGCTTCTTCACCGGCTCGCCCGCGACGAAGACGATCCTGCTGATCGCGGGCGGCGCCGTCGCGTCGTTCATCGGCCTGATCGGCCTCGCGATGCCGGGCGGCAAGCGCTGATCGCGCGGCCGCGCGGCACACGGACGGCCCGCGTCGCACACGCGGGCCGCATCAAGCGAAACGGGCGGCCAGGCCGCCCGTTGTTTCATTCGCCCGCGATGCGCCGCATGCGCATCGCGCGATCGCACGGCGGCATGGCCGCCCGCACGATCGTCGCCTAGAACTGCACTTCCGGCTTCGCCGCCGAACGCGTGCCGGGCAGCGGCCGGTTGCTCGCGCCATGGTACGTGTAGACGAGCGAGAACTTCACCTGGTCGGAGCGGTTCTGCCCGGCCGAATGCAGCGTGTTGCTGTGAAAGAACACGACGTCGCCCGCCTGCAGCGACGGGCACGTGGCCGCGTCGATCATCTTCCGGTTCTCCGGCAGGTCGCCGCGGAAGAACTTCGCATCGTCGAACGCTTCCGGCCCGAATTCGGCCGTATGCGATCCCGGCACGAGCCACAGCGCGCCGTTCTCGTTCGTTTCCGGCCCGAGGGCGAGCCACACCGACACCATGTCGGGACGCTCGAACGCCCAGTAGCGGAAATCGCGATGCCAGCCCGTCAGGCTGCCGTACGCGGGATGCTTCGTCATCATGCAGTTGTGATGCGCGCGCGACAGCACGGGTTCCTCGCCGAAATACTCGCGCATCCACGCATGGATTTCGGGGGCGGTCGCGCGCTCGGCGAAGGCGGGATCGCGCCCGTACGCATCGAGCAGCCGCCGCACCGTGTGCCCGCCCGGCGCGTGCTTCGACTCGGGCGCGCCCGGGTAGCGCAGGTCCGCCTCGAACTCGATCGGCTCGGCCGCCTCCTGCAACTGGCGCGCCGCGATCTGCCTGAGCGCCGCGCACTGCTGCTCACCGACGAGGCCACGCGCGACGACAAAACCGCGTTCGCGCAATTCCGCGACTTGCGCGCGGATCGATTCCGACTGCAATGGAGACGACATGGGATGCCAGACGTTTATTGTGTGAATGTGACGATTGTAAATCGGCGCCGGATACCGCGAACAGCACCATTGTCGTGCGCAGGGGCATGCCAATCGCGGATTTGATCGTGCTCAAGGGAACTGTGCGGTGCGATGCCGTGCCTCACCGACAGGCGATATGCGGCACACGCCTTGCGGCTCAAGGGTTTATTGCGACTTTTGCCCGTCACGATTCCCCTGTAGCCTGTCGCAGCCTGTCAATTCTGGCGGGCGCGGCGCGCAGCGGCTTTCGGTAAGATCCGTTGCGCCATCCGAGGCCGTTCATAGCAGTGCGCTCTTCAGGGCGCCATCCATACAAGCGACGCATCGTTCACATGCCATTCCGTCTGACTTCCCGTCTCAGCCGCGCTGCGAAGCGCGTCGTGCCGACCGCTCCTGCCCGCTCGCTGCGCCACCACCGCGCACGCACGCAGGCGCTGGCCGAGCGGACGCTCGCACATAGCCGGCTGGACGGCATCCGCGCGTGGTTCCACGCCTTTTTCTCGATGATGAGCACGCAGGCGTTCGCACGGCGTGCCGGCCTGCGCTCGCTGCTGCAGAAGCCGTCGTCGCTGCGCGCGCTCGCGCTGCGCCGCACGCTCGGGCCGCAGCGCCGCGTCAACCGCCCGCGCCGCCTCGCGGCCAGCGACGGCTGGTTCGGGTTCGGCGCACGCTGAACGCGCGCCGGCGGGCACGATCCGCGACGATCGCCGTCGCGCCGCGGCCCCGCAGCGCCGACGATCGACACCCATAAAAAAACCCCGGCATGGCCGGGGTTTTTCATGTCGGGCGAACGACGCTTACGCGACGCGTGCCGTCGGCTCGACGCCGGCCGCTTCGGCCAGGGCGAGCGCCTTGTCGGTCGCTTCCCACGAGAATTCCGGCTCTTCGCGGCCGAAGTGGCCGTAAGCCGCCGTCTTCTCGTAGATCGGGCGCAGCAGGTCGAGCATCTTGATGATGCCCTTCGGACGCAGGTCGAAATGCTCGCGCACGAGCTTCGTGATCACCGCATCCGACACGCGGCCCGTGCCGAACGTGTTGACCATCACCGAGGTCGGCTCGGCAACGCCGATCGCGTACGACACCTGGATCAGCGCGCGCGACGCGAGGCCGGCGGCGACGATGTTCTTCGCGACGTAGCGGCCGGCATACGCTGCCGAACGGTCGACCTTCGAAGGATCCTTGCCCGAGAACGCGCCGCCGCCGTGCGGTGCGGCACCGCCGTACGTGTCGACGATGATCTTGCGGCCGGTCAGGCCGCAGTCGCCCTGCGGGCCGCCGATCACGAACCGGCCGGTCGGGTTCACGAGGAACTTGATGTCGCCCTTGATCAGGTCGGCCGGCAGCGTCGGCTTGATGATTTCCTCGATCACGGCTTCGCGCAGCGCGGGCAGCTCGATGTCCGGTGCGTGCTGGGTCGACAGCACGACGGTGTCGATCGCGTGCGGCTTGCCGTCGACGTAGCGGACCGTCACCTGCGACTTCGCGTCCGGGCGCAGCCATTGCAGGCGGCCGTCGCGGCGCAGGCTGGCCTGGCGCTCGACGAGACGGTGCGACAGGTAGATCGGCAGCGGCATCAGTTCCGGCGTTTCGTCGCACGCGTAACCGAACATCAGGCCCTGGTCGCCCGCGCCCTGATCGAGGTTGTCGTCATGTGCGCGATCGACGCCCTGGGCGATGTCCGGCGACTGCTTGTCGTACGCGACGAGCACTGCGCAGCCCTTGTAGTCGATGCCGTAGTCGGTGTTGTCGTAGCCGATGCGCTTGATCGTGTCGCGCGCGATCTGGATGTAGTCGATGTTGGCCGTCGTGGTGATTTCGCCGGCCAGGACGACGAGACCGGTGTTGCACAGCGTTTCCGCCGCAACGCGGGAATACTTGTCTTGCTCGAGGATGGCGTCGAGGATCGCGTCCGAGATTTGGTCGGCGACCTTGTCCGGATGGCCTTCGGAGACGGATTCGGACGTGAAGAGATAATCGTTTGCCACTTTTTCAGGCTCCTTGGTGTGGTTACGGTTGGTTTCACGTAGCCAGCTTCGTTCGGCCTGAAGCGGCGACGCTTTAGCGGATTACCAGGACCGGGCAGCGTGTGTAACGCCAACCGGCTTCGCCCCGCAAGTTGTCAGTTAACTCGGCGAAGCCCGTATTATAGCGGCTTTCCTGAATTGTCACAGAGCGCCGCCCGTGCTGCATCTTCCGCTGTTCTACCCCCCAGTTCGCAACGCGCCGGCCAGCCGGTCCCACGGAGGTTTCGCATGCTAGGTCGTCTAGCCACGCACCTCGCCATTGGCTTGCTGAAACTGCTCGCCCTGCTGCCGTACGGCCTGACCGCACGATTCGGCGATGGTCTCGGCTGGCTGCTCTACCAGATCCCCAGCCGGCGAAAACGCATCGTACACACCAATCTGAAACTCTGCTTCCCGGATTGGAGCGACGCGCGCCGCGAGGAAGTGGCGGGGCAGCACTTCCGCCACGCGATCCGCAGCTACGTCGAACGCAGCGTGCAATGGTTCGGCTCGGAGAAGAAGCTCGCGAAGCTGATCCAGGTCGACAGCGCGGTCGACCTCACCGATCCCGACCTGCCGCCGACGCTGTTCCTCGGCCTGCACTTCGTCGGCATCGAAGCCGGTTCGATCTGGCTCAACCGTTCGCTGCAGCGCCGCTGCGGATCGCTTTACCAGCCGTTCTCGAACACGGTGCTCGAGGAAGCGGCGAAGCAGGCGCGCGGGCGCTTCGACGCGGAGATGGTCGGCCGCGCCGACAGCGCGCGCGTCGTGCTGCGCTGGCTGCGCGACCGCAAGCCCGTGATGCTCGGCGCCGACATGGACTACGGGCTGCGCAATTCGACGTTCGTCCCGTTCTTCGGCGTGCCGGCCTGCACGCTGACGGCGGTCGGCCGGCTCGCGAAGACGGGCCGCGCGCAGGTCGTGCCGTTCATCGGCGAGGTGCTGCCGAACTACAAGGGCTACCGTCTGAAGGTATTCAAGCCGTGGGATGACTACCCGACCGGCGACGACGATCTCGACGCGCGGCGGATGAACGCCTTCCTCGAGGAGCAGATCCCGCTGCTGCCCGAGCAGTATTACTGGGTCCACAAGCGCTTCAAGACGCGCCCGCCCGGCGAGCCCGGCCTGTACTGACCCTAGCCGGGAGGCATGCGGGCGCGCGGCCGGAAGCGCGCCCCGCACGCTTGCCGCCTAGGG